>CAIXGY010000102.1 GCA_903919035.1 uncultured Planctomycetaceae bacterium
GCCCGTGCCGTCGAGCCGGCATCGAGTGAGCGACGGGCACGACGCCCGTCGCGAACGTCCGAGCGAGACGGCACGGGCATCCCCGACGCCGGGACAGGCGCGGTGACGCGCGAGGCTCGCATGTGATTCATATGACGGTGAGCGCGAACGACGGCAGCTATCGCGAACGCGACGCCTGCCCCCCGGCTCGCCGCCACGCTTCGGCGAGCACGACGCCGCACGCCACCGACACGTTGAGGCTTTCGACGGCTCCCGTCCCCGGGATCCGTGCGCGGACGTCCGCCAGGCCGTCGATCGCCCGCGACACGCCCTCCCCCTCGGCGCCGAGCACGAAGACCGTCTTCGTGCCCAGGCGACACGCAAAGATCGGCTCGCCGGCGTGGCTCGACGTCACGACCACCGTATAGCCGGCCGCTTTCAGTCGCCCGAGGTCCGCCACCGGATCGGCCAGATCGCACACCGGCACGAACTCGGCCGCTCCTTCCGCCACACGGATCGCCGCGGCGGACGTCGGCGGGAGTTCGCCCGCGCGGCCCACGACCGCCCCTGCGCCGAAGTGTGCGGCCGTCCGCAGGATTGACCCGAGGTTGTGCGGGTTCTGCACGCCGTCGAGATAGAGGAGCGGGCCGACAAGCGTGGCCGTCTCCACCGCCCGCAGGAGATCGGCGAGCGTCCACCGGGCCGGGGACTTGGCAAGGATCGCCACGCCCTCGTGGTGGATCGAGCCCGTGAGCCGCTTCAGGTTTTCATCCGCAACCACCTGGAAGCCCTTCCGCTCACGAGCGCACCACTCGAGCAACGATGCGAAGTGTCTCCGTCGCTGCTCCGCGACGTAGACCCGCACGATCTCGTCGGGCCGCCGCGCGAACAGGGCCTCGCACGCCCGCAGACCGTGGACCATCTCCTCGGTCTTCTCCCGATGCCGCGCCGTGCCGCGGCCGCCGGACCCCGACCGGGCGGTGCCCGCGCGGCCCGGTGCCGCAGTCCGGCCGTCGCGGCGGGCCGGCTTCTGCCGCGGGCCGGTGGGCCGTTCGTCGCGTCGTGTGCGGGGCCGCTTCATCCGCCGCTCACCCACGTTTCCGGGAGAGCATGAATTCATTGCCCTCGGGATCGACGCACATCGCCAGGTGGGGCGGCTCGCCACCCTCGGGCTCGGGCTCCCGGGTCACCGCTCCCCCTGCGGCGACGACCTCGCGGGCCCCCGCGATCACGTCGGGCACCTGGAAACTCAGGCCCGTCCAGGTGCGTTTGCCTTCGCCGCCGGAATGGATGCCGATCACGGAGCCGAGGATCTCGACCTCCGCGATCACGGAATTCTGCTTGAGGAGTCGCCCGCCGAAGAGATCGCGATAGAACACGATCGCGCGATCCATGTCGGCAGCCCAGATCACGTACTTCACGCGTTCGACGTGCATCGCAGGCGTCCCGGGGCGACTCGATCCGTGCTGGAACCCTCCTATTCATCGTCAAAACCGAGGCCCGTGCAAGCCCGACCGTCGATCGACGGGCGAATGTCGCCGCGACCCACGACCTCCGCGCGCTGGCGTGGGGATGGCCCGACCAACCGGCGGCCGTCCACCCGTTTGACCGCGGTCGTATGATTCACTGGCGATTCCTTCGGCACGGCTGCCGCATCCCCGCGGAGCCCGGCCGTGCCCCACAAGCGCCTTCTCTTCCGCTCCGAAGCCCGGGAGCGGGTGCTCCGCGGCGCCACGACGCTCGCCGACGCCGTCCGCGTGACGCTCGGACCCAAGAGCAAGTGCGTGCTCATCGAGAAGAAGTGGGGACCGCCGCTCGTCTGCAACGACGGCGTGACGATCGTGAAGGAGATCGATCTCCCGGATCCCGAAGAGAACCTCGGTGCCCACATGCTGCGCGAGGCCGCCGAGCGGACGGCCGACGTCGTCGGCGACGGCACGACGACGGCCACCCTGCTGGCCCACGCCATCTTCGCCGCCGGCCTGCGGAACCTCGCCGCTGGGGCCAGCGCCGTGGACATCAAACGGGGTCTCGACCGCGGGCTCAAGGTGGCCGTCGCGGCGATCCGCGGGATGTCGAAGCCCGTCGCGAGCCGCCGGGAGAAGGCCCAGGTGGCCGCGATCTCGGCCCACAACGACCAGGCCCTGGGCGACTTCGTGGCCGAGGCGATGGAGCGGGTCGGTGGCGAGGGCGTCGTGACCGTCGAGGAGGCGAAGGGCACGGAAACCTCGATCGAGGTCGTGGACGGGATGCAGATCGACCGTGGCCTGCTCTCTCCCTACTTCGTCACCGACCCGGAACGGCAGCAGGCGGTCCTCGAGAATCCGGTGATCCTTCTCCACGAGGCGAAGATCGCGAGCCTCAAGGAATTCCTGCCGTTCCTGGAATCGATGCTCGCCGTGCGACGGCCGCTCGTCGTGATCGCCGAGAGCGTCGAGGCCGAGGCGCTCGCCACGCTCGTCGTGAACCGGCTCCGCGGGATCCTGGAGTGCGTCGCC
>CAIXGY010000103.1 GCA_903919035.1 uncultured Planctomycetaceae bacterium
AAGTGCGGCGCCGTGAACCGCGTCCGTGTCGTGGCGACCGACTGCGCGTGGATGCTGCGGCGCAGGTCGACGTCTTCGTTCTCGTGCCAGGCGAATCGGCATCCCACGTGCTGCTCCGCGAGCGGCCCGGCGAGGGGCGCGTTGAGCGTGACGGCGAGGTCGAGCGCCACGAGCGGCTGGCCCGCCACGATCGCGATGCCCTGCACGAACGAGCCTGCGTCGCGGCCGTCGACGTCGAGCAGCCGGCCGCGGCTCACGATGCCTTCCCTGCCCGACGCGGTCACCCCACGGTCGATGGCGTCGGCCTGCATCCGCCCATGGCCCGCGGGTCGGCGGACGGCGAGTTGCTGCGAGATCCGGTTCGGTCCCGCGCCTGGCCGCCGCAGCGAGAGCATGCCACCGGTGTCGGGATGCACCTCGACGCGGATGCGGTCGGACTCGAGCACCCAGTCGCCCTCGGCGCGACGACTGCCTGCCCACCAGCCACGGAATCCGCGCGCGAGCCCGCGGGCCGGGTCGGTCAGCGGGACTGCCGGCGCGGCGGTGACCGGCGCGGGGGCCACGGGCGCGAGTGCCGCGACCCGTTCGACGACCCGCCGCGCCGCGGACGACGCAGCCTCGACCGCCGCCCCGACCGCATCGCCCTGCTGCACCGGCGGCTTCGAAGGGGGAAACGCGTCGGGGCCAAAGGCCGCGACCCCGCCCATGCCGGAGGTTTGCTCGAAGAATCGGGCCGGCGCGACGAACGTGCCGAGCGCCGTGCTCCATCCGCCGACACGGCGGAGGAGGGCGTGCCAGGGGCAGGCCGTGCCCGCGTGGTGGGCGAACGTGATGACGGCGACGTGGTCGTGGTCCATCGCGTCGCCGAGACGCTCCGGCATGGCGAGGATCGCGGCCGGGCTGCGGGCGTCGAGCGGCGGCCGCGCCAGGCCGTCGATCGTGGCTCCACCCGTCCCTTCCCAGACGATGCGGCCGGTGCCTGGATCCGGCAAGGGCGCGCCGTCGAACGTGTTCCACACGGCGCCCACGAAGCCGAGCCCCGAGACCACGCCGGGCAGGATGGCCGACCCGCCGCCACCGCGCCGAGCGAACACCACAGGCCGCAGGCCGATGGCTCGATCCCACTCGGCCGCGGCGGCCGTGCAGGCGTCGCGAATCTCCTCGGGAAGAAGCGCGTCGAGCGGCCTGTCGGTGAACGGGCCGCCGCAGAGTGTGGCATCGCCGGCAACGACACGATCCACGAGCCGCGCCAGGGAGTCAGCACCACGCTCCCCGAGCGCCGCGGCGACCCCGGGATCCGCGACGATGCCCAGCGGCACAGGGGCGGTGAGTTCTTCGGAGAGCCGCTCGACGGTCGAGCTCGTGACGAGCACGAGGTCCACGACCCAGGCATCGACGGGGTAGTAGCGGGCCCGCGTTGATTCGAGGCAGCGGTAGCATTCCGCGAGTCCGGCCCGCACGTCGTCGTCGCGGCCGGCACCGGCCGCGGTGGCCGCCGCGCCGGCCACGGCGTCGAACCCGGTCGCGTCGAGCGCGGAGCCGTGTCTCATCCGCCGGGCGAGCACTTCGGAGAGCAGCACGGCCAGGCCGAGCGCGTGAAAGTCTTCGGCCCACGAGTCACCCGTGCCCACGGTCGGCGCGTTCACCGCCGCCAGCGCGGACGCCGTGATCGCGGCGCGGCCCCGGGTCGCACGGACGAGCGGCACGTCGCCCGCTGCGGAGGTATCGAATTGGGCCGCGAACCGGTCGTCCCATGTCGCAGGCACGATGCCGAGCCGCGTGTCGGCGGGCAGCGGCAGATCGACACCCGACCACCGCGGCACACCGGCGACGGCCATGAGCCGGGGGTGCCAGGCCGCCGTCCAGGCCGCCAGCAGGTCGTCGGCCTCGCGATCGTCGAGCCACGTCGGCAGGTCGTCGAGCGTGTGACAGGGAAACAGGACGACCGGCCGGGCGGAGGAGTCGGCCGCAAGGCGATCGGGCAGCATGCCGGAAGTGTAATACGGGACCCGCACAGCTCCCCGCGTGAACCTCACGGCGGCGCGACGCGGCGCGGTTTGACACCCCTCATGAGCCGTTCGTAAAGTTCAGGGTGGGTCTCGACCGTGACCGGCGCGAGTGACGTCGCATCCGCCGCGCCGCCATGGGAAGTGCCCCCCGCTCCCGCATCCCTCCGCAGCCTCCCGCACCCGTCAGGCCCGCATGGCCAAAAGCCCATACACCTGGGGCATCGACATCGGCAAATGCGCGCTGAAGGCGCTGCGGTGCCGCATGTCGCCGACCGATCCGCGGAAACTCGTCGCGGAGGCGTTCGACTACGTCGAATATCCGATGCTGCTGTCGCAGCCCGAGGCCGACCCCGTGGAGCTCGTCCGCGCGGCGCTCGAGGAATTCGCCGGCCGCAACGAGCTGGCGGGCGACCGCGTGGCCCTGTCGGTGCCCGGCCAGCTGGGGCTCTCCAAGTTCATCAAGCTGCCGCCGATCGAGGCGAAGAAGATCCCCGACATCGTCAAGTACGAAGCCCGCCAGCAGATCCCGTTTCCGCTGGAGCAGGTGATCTGGGATTGGCAGCGGCTGCCCGGCGGCTTCGAGGAGGGCACCTTCGTTCTCGATGCCGAGGTCGCGATCTTCGCGATGAAGCGCGACCAGGTCTTCAAGACGCTCGCGCCGCTCCAGAAGGCGGGCGTGCAGGTCGACATCCTCCAGCTCGCGCCGGTCGCGCTGGCGAACATGGCGATCTTCGACCAGCTGCCACCGGCGGCGGCCGTGGATCCCGAGAAGCCGCCGCCGTCGATCGTCATCGTGGCCATGGGCGTCGACACGACCGACGTGGTGATGACCAACGGGCTGCGGATCCAGCAGCGGAGCATGCCGATCGGCGGCAACACCTTCACCAAGGCGCTGGTGAAGGACATGCAGCTGACTTTTTCCAAGGCCGAAAACCAGAAGCGGCACACGTCCAAGGCCGAGGATCCGAAGGCTCTCTTCCAGGCGATGCGGCCGGTGTTCACCGAATTCGCCTCGGAACTCCAGCGGTCGCTCAACTACTTCACCAACGCCGACCGCACCGCCACGATCAGCCGCGTGCTGCTCCTGGGCAACGCCGCGAAACTCCGCGGCCTGTCCGACTACGTGGCCAAGCAGCTCCAACTCGACGTGCAGCGGCTCGACGGCTTCGCGGCCCTCGAGGGGCCGGCGGTGCTCGGTGCACCGGCGTTCCGGGAGAACCGGCTCGGCTTCGGCACCGCCTACGGCCTGGCGCTGCAGGGCTCGGGTGGCGCGAGCATCGCGACCAACGTGATGCCGCGGGAGGTGATCCGCGACCGCCTCATCGACGAGAAGAAGCCGTGGGCCGTGGGGGCGCTCGTCGGCCTCCTCGCGGCGGCCCTGCTCAACTTTGCCGGACTGTTCCTCGCGTGGCGGAGCTACGCCGATGACGGCTTCAAGCGGGCGTTCGACGAGAGCGACGCGGTGCAGGCGCTCTCGCAGAAGGCCACGACCGAGGTGGCCGACGCCACGCAGAAGCGCGCCGCGGCGCTGTCGCTGCGGGACACGTTCGCCTCGGTCTACGACCGCCGGTTCCAGACGCTCGACATGCTGCGGGCGGTCGAGGCGTGCCTGCCGCGGGAGAACCTCGACGCGGCCGACGTCGCCGACCGCGAGGAACTGCACGTCGACGCGATCGACTGCCAGTTCTATCCCGACCTCGCGACCTGGTTCACGACGGTCAAGCCGATGTGGGAGACGACGCACGGTGCGGGCAAGCCGGTCGCCGGCACCGCGGCCGGAGGCGATCCCGCGGCCGGGGCGGTGCCGGCGACCGATCCGGCCGCGCCGCCGCCCGATCCCGCGATGCCGGTCGATCCCGCCGCCGCCGTCGATCCCGCCGCCGCGGCAGAGCCCGTGGGCCCCACCGGACCGGGGTGGGTGATCCAGATCGTGGGCCACCATTTCCACAATGAAGACCGGCACGGCAGCGAGCAGGACGAGCAGTTCGTGCGATCCACGCTCATTCGCAACCTCGACGGGAGCGGCCTCGTGCCCGTCGCGGCAGGCCCTCGCGTCGTCGATGGCCAGGCCGTCACCGTGCCGATCGACAGCCTGGGCATCGGCTTTCCGGTGATCGTGGCCTCGCCGCCGGTGCGGCGCGTGCAGATGGGCCGCGGCGCGGAATTTCAGGGTGGTGCGCCGCAGGAGTTCGGTCCCGGAGCCGGTCCGGGTGAGGACGGGCTGGTCGAATTGAAGCGGTACGATTTCGTGGTGCAATTCTGTTGGCGTCCGGGCGGCTCGCTGCGGCCCGTGGCGCAGCCCGGCGAACAACCGGCCGTGGTGCCCTGAAGGAGCGCGACTCATCCATGGCAGGCATCGCCATTCCGGAAAACCTCCGGCCCGCGCTCACGGCGCTCGCCAAATACCACTTTTGGATCCTGGCGGCCGTGGTGCCGATCGCGTTGGTGCCCCTTCTCGTGATCGGCGGGGGCAGCCTCAAGCAGCGGATCGCCGCGCAGCGACAGACGATCGAATCGAAGTTGGGTCAGGTGCGCTCCGTCACCGGGGTGCAGCCCCACCCCAACGAGAACTGGCGGACGACGATCGACGCCGACATCGCGGCGATCGATCAGGAGACGAACGAGGAATGGCGGCGACTCTGGCACGCGCAGAGCAGCCTGCGCGTCTGGCCGCCCCAACTCGGCGACGATTTCCTGAAGGACGTCACCCGGCTGCCGCCCGGCGGCAAACTGCAGCGGACGTCGCTCGTGCGGTATCAAAACATGGCGCCGCGGCTGGCGCGAACCCTGCCGGAACGCATGGGTGTCAGGGATGCCATGGTGGAGAAGGGGCCCGACGCCGCAGCGGCCGCGGTCGATCCCACGGCCGGGCTGGCGCCGATCCTCGCCTGGAATCCCACCAGCCAGCAGAAGCTCTATTCGTCGTTCGTGTGGCAGCGGGTGCCCAACACCACGCAGGTGCTGCTCGCGCAGGAGGAACTCCACGTCTACGGCCTGTTCTGTGACCTGCTCGCCGGGTTCGTGAAGGGGGCCACCGGCGCCCACGACTCGCCGCTGACGTTCGTCGATGAACTGGCCGTCGGATTTCCCGCCAACGGGCATGGGGATCGATCCCTTCCTGCCCAGCGGATCCTGATTCCGAAGGTGGCCGTGCCTGGGGCCGAGGGAGCGCCCGGCATGGAAGGGGGCATCGTGGATCCCGGCATGATGGAAGGAGGCGGCGGCGACCCCCAGGCCCAGGCGATCTGGCATCCGCGGTTCACCACCGCCGGGGGCGGTGGCATCGGGCCGCCGGCCGAAGGGGCTCCACCGCCGGATCCGGCCGCCGGCTCTCCCGACGACAATTATCGCGGCTGGATCTACGTCGACTTCTCCGACAAGCCGTTGTCGGTGCCCGAACTGGCGGCGAACCCGGTGATGCGGATGGTGCATCTCATGCCGTTCGTGTTGCGGGTGGTCGTCGACCAGCGGCAACTCGACCGGCTCCTCCTCACGCTCGCACAGTCACCCGTGCCGATCGACGTGCGGCAGGTGCGGGTGAACGCCGGCTACCCCGTGGGCCAGATCACCGAGGGCAAGGGCGGTGGATTCGCCGGCGATGGGGGAAGCGGCATGCCCGGCGGTCCGGGGAGTCGGCGGCCCAACGATCTGGTCGTCGAACTGCGGGGGTCGGTGGCACTCGCCGCCCCCCCCGTCGCGGCAGCGCCTCCCGCGGAGACCGTGCCGTGAAGATGCCGAGTTTCAACCTCGCGTCGGCGACGGACGTGCTCCTGCGGCACGGCGAAAAGATCGTCGCGGCCGTCGTCGGCCTCGGTGGGCTGATTCTGGTCTGGGGCGGCATCGATGCGATGCGCTCGCTGGCGGTGACCGATGCGCAAACGCCCAAGGCGGTGAGCCAGGCCGCGACCCAGGCCCGCGACCACATCGGCCGCGAGGCCCAACCGCCGGCCGACCTCCTGCCGCCGCGGAAGCCGTTGGCCGACGCGTTGGATGTCTGGCGGACGCCGCTCGTTCCCTGGAAGAGCGGCACCGCCCCCGGCCTGACGATCGCCGCGACGCCGTCCCTGCCGGTGCTCGACAGTCCGTTGTTCGAGGAACTCAAGAAGCGCGGCCAGCCGGACGTGCTGCCGCTCGAGGACGTGCGGGCGGTCGCCGGCGTGGCCCTGCTGCCGGTGCCGGAACCAGTGGCGGGCGGCGCGCAGCCGCGGCGTGGCCAGCGGGGCGGCGAGGCCGCCGAACGCGAACCGCCGCCGGAAATGACGGATGTCATGGGACGGCCTGTCGAGCGCGGCCTCGTGGTGCCCTACGTCATCGTCACGGGACTCATCCCCGCAGCAAAGCAGCACGCGGAATATCTCGCCCGCTTCCAGGGCTGCGGTTTTCGCGATCCCCGCCGCGACGCGCCGCTGTGGTCCGATTACGAAATCGACCGCGCGACCGTCGGCCGCGACGGCCAGGAGACGTGGACGAAGATCGACCTCGTGGCGGCGGCGAAGCAGGCCGCCGCGTGGGGACCGCTCTCCGACACGGGCGTGCCGCCGGAATTTCAGCTGGCGTCCGACGAAGACCTGCGGTCGATGAAGACGACCCCACTGGGATTCGTGTCGAGCCTGCCGCGCCGGATCGACGGCACGTGGGAACTCGCCGATCTGCATCCGTGGGTGGTGGAGCGGCTGCTCGAGGCGCTGGCGGCGGCCGGCCGCGAACTCGAGCCCGGGGTGGGTGAACAGGTCGAGCCCGGCTTCGGGGCCGCCGTGCCCGGCTTCGACACACCGCCCGAGGGCGCGGTCGAGGCCGCGCAGCCCGAGGGGATGCAGCAGTTGGAACAGCGGCCCGAGTATCGCCTGTTTCGGTTCATCGACACGGCGGTCACGCCGGGCGAGACGTATCGGTATCGCGTGCGGCTCAAGGTGTGGAACCCCAACTTCGACCAGAACCCGGAGCGGATGCGTCCGCACGTCGCCGATCCGAAGCTGGCCCTCGAGCAGAAGCTCTCGTCGCCGAACAGCGAGCCGGCGAGCGCGACCGTGCCGCCGCCGACCCGCGTGCTCGTCGACACCCTGCGGCGCGACACGATCAAGGACATGCGGCTGAAGCCAGGCACGCTGGAGCTGCTGGTGCTCGGGGCCGGCGCGGAGACCGGATCGATCGCCCTGCGGGGATTCGTGGGCGATCCCGGCGCCGTGATCGACGTCGACGAGAAGTTCAATTCCAAGACCCAACGGGACCGGGCGCGGGGCGAGAAACTCGTCACGGGCCGCGTGCTGGTCGACGCGCGCGGGCGACAACTGGACCGGCGGGACGGTCCGGCCGACCGGGAAAAGCCGCCGGGCGCAATCCCCGAGCCTCTCGACGTCCTGTGCATCCGCCCCGATGGTTCGTACGAGATGGTATCGGTCGTGGAGTCGGGGCCGCTGGTGGCCCGTTACCGCGCCACGCTGCCGCCGATCCGCGATCCGAAGCCCGAAGACGCCAAGGCCGGCCTCGGCGAGCAGCCGCTCACCGACACGCCCCCGCCCGATCCGCTCGCCCGTCCGGGAGCCAAGCGATGACCCGGTCCGCACGCCGCCCGACATGGCTGGTAGCCAGCCTGCTCGCGACCATCGTCGGCCTGGCCTCCCCGCCAAGCCGGGGCCAGGACAAGCCGCCTCCGGCCGGCCTCGACGAGTGGAAGAAGCTCGAGCCCACTCCCGAGCTGGCGAATTATCGCAAGCAGTTGCAGGCCGGTGTGTTCGGCGATGATGAAAAAACCTTTCTGCAGCAGACGGCGCTGCCCCACATCGCCCTGCCGAAGAACCGTCCCGAGATCGATCGCATCCGCCGGAAGATGATCGATCGCCTGTGCGTCGGCGACCCCACGAGTGACCTGAAGGCGGCGACGGGGGCGATGCAGACGGTGACGGACTTCATGGTCAGGCTGGCAGCCGACACGAAGGCCGAGACGGTGTCGCGGGTCAACGCCGTCCTGATGATCGGCGAACTGCGCGGCTCGGCCAACAAGCCCTGGGCGCCGGCAGCGGCCGCGCTCACCTCCATCTTCGGCAACGATGCCATGCCCGCGGCCGTGCGGATCGCGGCGGCGTCCGGGCTGGCCCGCCACGTCGATGCCGATCCGACCGCGCGGGCCACCGACGTCGGGCCGGCGCTCGTGAAGATCGCCGGCGCTCCGCTCGCAGACGTCGATCCGGTGGCGGCGAACTGGCTGCGATCCAGGGCCTTCTCGATGCTCGCGCGGATGAAGGACGCCGCCCCGGCCGGCACCGTGGCCGCCGCTGCACAGGCCATGCTCGACGCCGCGCGGCCCCTCGACGACCGCGTGCGGGCCGCCGCGGCCGTGGGGGCATGCGTGAAGAATCCTGGCGACACCGACATCGCCGCGGCCGTGACGGGGATCCGCGATCTCGCCGTCGCAGCGGTCTCGTCCACGAAGGCCCGGGCAGAACGTCGCGATCTCGCGGTCCAACTGGCCGGAGGCGGGCCAGTCATGCGGGAGATGGAGTTTCCTCCCGAGGGAGGGCTCGAAGGAGAAGGCACCGGGCCCGAGCAGCCGTATCGCCGTGACGCGTGGCGGCTGGCCACGCTCGCCGACGCCGTGGCCGCGACCGACGGCGCGGGCGGGTTGGCCCGGTTCGCCGGCGCCGGCACGGACGCCGCGAACACGTTGGCCAAGACGTTGCGCGAGGCCGCGACGCTGCTCGATGAAGCGCCGGACGCATTCGCCCTCGACGAGGTGATCGGCAAGCTGCCCGCTGGCGCGCCGCCTGCCGATGCAGCGTCGCCCATCGCACCGGCATCCGAACCCGCACCGGTCGACGGTGGCGGCACGCCCTTCGGCAACCCCTGAAGCGCGGACACCCGAACGAGGGCCGCGGCGATCCGCGCCGGCTCGCGTCCCGCTCGCACGGCGCCCACCTGATCTTCGCGCTTCGACGCGCGGTCTGATCCGTCCTACTTGCGGATCAGATCCTGCACGGTCATGCCCGACGGGATCATCGGCAGCACGTGCTCCTGGTAAGGCACCTGCACGTCGAGGATCGCGGGGCCGGGCGCCTTGATCATCCGCTCGAGAGCCGGCACGAGATCGGCCTTCTCGCGGATCGTCTCTGCCTGCCAGCCGAAGCCCCGGGCGATGGCCACGAAATCGGGATAGCGGTCGCCCGGCGAGATGCCATCGCCCTGACCGCAGGCCTCGGGGTGGTCGACGGGGCCGAGGTAGGTGTGGGCCCGGTTGCCCTTGAAGAACCGATCCTCCCACTGCACCACCATGCCGAGGTGCTGGTTGTTGAGCAGCAACACCTTGACCGGGATGTTCTCGGTGCGGCAGGTGGCCATCTCCTGGATGTTCATGAGGATGCTGCCGTCGCCGTCGATGTCGACGACGAGCGCCTCGGGGCGGGCGACCTTGGCTCCCATCGCCGCCGGCAGGCCGAAGCCCATCGTGCCCAGGCCGCTCGACGAGAGCCACGTCCGCGGCTGGCGGAAAGTGAAGAACTGGGCCGCCCACATCTGGTGCTGACCCACGCCCACCGAGATCACCGTGTCCTGCGCGACCGTGAGCTTCGACAGGGCCTCGATCGCCTCCTGGGCCAGGATGCCCGGGTACGAGCGGTCGTAGGCGAACGGGTCTTCCTTCTTCCATTCGGCGATCTGCGCGTGCCACGGCTTCAGATCGGCGGCCGGCGGCTCGACGACCGCGTTGAGTTGGCCGAGCGCCGTCTTCACGTCGGCCACGATCGGCACGTGAACGAGCTTGTTCTTGTTGATCTCGGAGGGGTCGATGTCGATGTGAACGATGAACCCGTGCCGTGCGAAGGCCTCCACCTTGCCGGTCACGCGGTCGTCGAACCGCACGCCCACCGCGATCAGGAGGTCGGCCTCGTCGACGGCGTAGTTGGCATAGACGCTGCCGTGCATGCCGAGCATGTCGAGCGAGAGCGGGTCGTCGCCCGGAAACGCGCCCAGGCCCATGAGGGTCATCGTGACCGGGATGCCGGTCTTCTTCGCGAGCGTCCGCACCTCCTCGGAGGCGTCGGAGGCGATCACGCCGCCGCCCGCGTAGATCACCGGCTTCTTGGCCCGCTTGATCGCGGCGGCCACCTGGGCGATCTGCTCGGCCGGGGCGGGCTTCCGCTGCTCGGGCGTATAGCCGGGCAGATTCATGGCCACGTCGTAGTCGGGCACGAGTTGCGCGAGTTGGATGTTTTTTGGGAGGTCGACGAGCACGGGGCCGGGCCGACCCGTGGTGGCGATGTAGAAGGCTTCCTTCATCACGCGGGCCAGGTCGGCGGCGTCGGTGACCAGGTAGTGGTGCTTGGTGATGCCGCGGCAGACCTCGACCATCGGTGTTTCTTGGAACGCGTCGGTGCCGATCACGCTGGTGCCCACCTGCCCCGAGAGCACGACCATCGGGATGCTGTCGAGCTTGGCGTCGGCGATGGCGGTGACGAGGTTCAGGGCGCCGGGGCCGCTCGTGCCCATGCACACGCCCGGCCGGCCGGTGGTGCGGGAGTATCCCTGGGCCGCGAAGGCCCCGCCCTGCTCGTGCCGGGGAAGGATCGTGCGGATTTTGTCCTTGTAGCGGGTGAGCGACTGGTGGAGCGGCATGCTCGCGCCGCCCGGGTAGGCGAAAATGACGTCGACCCCGTGCCGGATCAGCGACTCGACCACCACGTCGGCCCCGGAAACGAAGGCATCGGCGGCTTTCGGGCGGGAGGCGGTGGCCATCGGAAGGGCTCCTGGGGGTCGTGGAAACGCGGACCTTCAAACATACACGACGAAAAAAGCGGCGAAAAATCCCGAGAGAACCTGCGGCTCGCCCATACCGTATGCTGCCGGCATGACCGGAAAACGCCCCGCACAGGCGGGGCGCCGGGAGCGGGTCGGCCGTCTGGCCGGCCTGCCCGCCACGCTCGAGTCGCATCGCGGGTTCGCCGAGGTTGTCGCCAGTGTCCGGGACGGACACGGGGGCTCGATCGGCGGAACCTGGGGATCGGCGTCTGCGCTGGCGGTGGCCGCACTCGCCAGCGCCGGACTGCCGACGCTCGTCGTCGTGCTGCCCCACGCCGCCGAGGCCGAGGCGTTCGTCGACGACCTCGCCCTCTTCATGCCGACGCCGGCCATCCTGCTGCCGGCGCTCGAAACCTTCGACGCCGAATCGGACGGCGGCGGCTCCGACCCTGCCGCAGCTACCCGCCTCGCGATCGTCAAAACGCTCGCGATGCACGCTTCGGCGGCGCCGCCAACCGCCGCGCCGACTGCGCCCCCGCGCCAGGCCCGGAGGGCCGGGTCGCGCCCAGCCGGTGGAGGCCGGCCACGCGACGGTCGGCAGGATGCCGAGCCGTCGCGTGAAGCAACGCCGCGTGTCATCTGCACGAGCATCCAAGCCCTGCTCGCGCCGCTTGCCGATCCGCGGGACGTGGCGGCGGGCACGCGTCGGCTGGCCGTGGGCGGCCGGCTCGACCCCGCCGAACTCGCCGATTGGCTCGGGGCGCGGGGCTGGCGGGCCGCCGACGCCATCGACGAGCCCGGCACCTTCGCCCGCCGCGGCGGGATCGTCGACCTCTACGCTGCCGACTGGGAGCGGCCCGTGCGGGTGGAACTCGACGGCGACGAGATCGAGTCGCTGCGGACGTTCGACACGGTGAGCCAGCGGAGCGTGGCCGCCCTGGATCACGTCGATCTGACGGCGCTGGCGTCGGCGTCCGCGACGCGGCCGACCCACCTGTCCGAGCTGCTCCCCGCGGGCGCGGCCTTCGCACTCGTCGAGCCGGGCGAACTCGTCGAGGAGGCGCGGCGGATGCACGATCGGCTCGGCGCCACCGCCGGTCTGTTCGCCCCCGACGACGTGTTCGCGAGGATCAACCGGTTCCCATCGATCGCGCTCTCGGCCCTCGCCCCCTCGAGCCTGGAGGCCGCGGCCACGCTGGCCGTGGAGAGCGTGGAGCGGTTCACGGGCGCACTCGACCGCGTGCAGGCCGAACTCGAGACCGTGGGCAAGGATCAGGATGTCTGGGTGGTCGCCCCGTCGGAGGCGGAGGAGACACGGCTCCGTGAACTGCTCGCCGCGTCGGCGCCGGCCCGCACGAAGCGGCTGCACTTCGC
>CAIXGY010000104.1 GCA_903919035.1 uncultured Planctomycetaceae bacterium
CGACGGCGCACAGCGCCAGCGCGAGGCACGGAGCGAGCGCGATCGACCGCCGGCGGTGTCGATTTCGGACGGGCATGCGGGGCACCGGAAGGGGCGGGGACTCTAGACCTGCCCCACGGCCCCCGCAAGATCGCCGGGCGGCCGGAAAACCCGTGGCGCGAGGCCCTCTGGCCCAGAGACGGCCGCCGCCGGCACCGCCGGCCACGCTCGCCCGCGCCCGGCGGCGGTGGCCGTACGCGGCGCGCGACGAAAAGCGCATGCCCGTTCATGCGCGAAGTGTAGGAACCGCGCCGATTCGTCCCTGCCGGTGCCCGATTCGTCACTTTTCGGGTCTTGAGCCATTGGCGCTCCGGCGAAACCCCGTAAGGTGCGGGAACAACGGCCAGGGCTCGGCTCGGCTCCACCGGAAGCGTGGGCAACGACGCCACCTTCGGCCTCGGAGCCGACTGGAACGTGGAGAGCGGCAACGTCACGTCGGTGGGCACCAACGGAGTCTCGAGTGCCTATGAGGCCTTCGACATCGGCGGCAACGTGGCGGCGACGGAAGCGGGCCTGATGGATTCGAGACGGACCGACGTAACCCTCCGTGGCTGCCATTCCACCGATGACCAGCATTCCTGTTTTTCACCCCGTGGCATGAGGAAAAACCGATGACTTCCCCCGCGTCCGTAGTCGCTCGCCGTATCGGCATCAGCCTGTTGCTGGCCTGCGTCGTTCTGCCGAGATCGTCCGTTGCGGGCACGCTGTACGTCGCCGATCGCGACACCAACACGGTCGCCGCCTACAACGGCACGACGGGAGCGCTCGTCAACGCCTCCTTCATCACGGGCCTCGACAGTCCCTGGGGCCTGGCCCGTGACAGCGCCGGCAACTTCTACGTGGCCAACAAGGCTGCTGGCACCGTGGGGAAGTACGGACCCGACGGGTCGGTGATCAACGCCTCCTTCATCGAGGGTCTGAACGACGCGGCGGGAGTCGCCGTCGACGGCTCAGGCAGGCTGTTCGTGGCGAGCGACACCGTGCAGACGTACGATGCGGCGACCGGGGCCCTGATCAATGACTCGTTCGTGACGGGCCTGAACTCGCCGCGTGGGATGGCGTTTGACGGCGCGGGCAACCTCTACGTCGCCAGTGCGCTCGGCGACACCATCGGCAAGTACAACGCCACCACGGGAGCCGCGATCAACGCGTCGCTCATCACCGGGCTCTCGTATCCCGTGAACATGGCGTTCGATGCGACCGGCAAGCTCTACGTCTCGTCGCTCAGCGGATTGGGTGTGGAGGTCTTCAATCCCACGACCGGCGCGATCATCTCCTCGCCGCTGGTTGTAGGCTTGCGCGACCTTTGGGGCATCGCCTTCGACGAGTCAAACAATTTCTTCGTGAGCCGTTACCTCGACGGCGCGGTGGCGAAGTTCACCGCGAGCGGGACGGTCGTCGCCAATCCGCTTGCCACCCGCAACGCATTGGGCCCCACGAGCCTCGTGTACGTCGGGTCCGTCCCCGAGCCTTCCACGCTGGCCCTGGCCGCCTCCGCGTCCCTGATCGGAGCCATCGGTCTCGTGCGTCGCCGTTCCCGCAAGCGGTGATCACTGGCGGCCGTACCGCTCCTGGAGGCCGGAGGCACCGGCCACCGGGCTGTCGATGCCACGGGCGTGCGGGTCGGTCCGGGAGCCGAACACCTCGATCGAGTGTGCCGTCAGGCCGTCGACCGTCGCGGCGCCGCATAAAGGATAGGACGGTCAATGGCAGTGCCGCAATCGATGTGATGGTGACGGGTGGCCGGTGACCGGGCGTGGTGCCGCCGCTGACGCGGTGGTTGCGTCCGACGTCAGCTCCGCCAGACGCGGATGCAGAGATGCAGGGGTGATTTTCAGCCTGTGCACGGGCCCGCCTCGAATCGAATCCGCGCGTGGTGCGGATGGTTCGGATGGTTCACAGGCTCCGCATGTCGATCGCCGGCAGCCGACCTGCCCCCACTGATGGAACCAGTTTCTATCACCAGGGTTGCCCTACCGCGGAGTCGCCCCTCCGGGAGCCTCCCAACTCTGTCAAATGTCTCCTATGGAG
>CAIXGY010000105.1 GCA_903919035.1 uncultured Planctomycetaceae bacterium
GGGCATGCCGAAGGCCGAGATAGCCGCCCTCTTCGACGGGCCCGACATTCCGGCAGCCCTGCGGACCGACATCACCGACGCCTCGCGCTGGACATCGGTCGGCGAACACGAGCAATTTTGTCCGTCCACGGCGGCCGTCGTCGCCCTCCCGGAGGAGGCCAGGGAACGCATCTACCGCGTTCTCTCGCAGTGGGAAGTCAACGAGTTCCACTGCGCGCCCTACTTCGTGCCCGAAGGCGACATCGGTCGATGGCTTGACGACACCGGGCTGCGGCCCGAGCTGATCGACGTCGTCCGCCGGACCGCCTATCGGAGAGGTCGATCGCTGTGCTTCAGCGACATGTCGCTGGTGGTGTCGATGACGCGGAGCCACGCCGAAGCCCGGGCGATCATCAAGGCCTTCAGCCGTACCCGGACCGCCCTTCTCAGCCTGAAACTCGACCTGACGTCGGACATCGGCCGGATCCGAGACTACTGGAGCAGCGGCGATGCGAACGCCAAGGATTTCGTGCCACTGCTGGAGTCCGTGGCGGCGAATCCGGCGATCCGCCAGATCGACATCGTCCACATCCTGCCCCCCTACGCCCGCAAGCTGTGCTACACGTACCCCCATCCGTCGCACGCGGTCGGGGGCCGGTATCCCGATTGCCACTGGACCAGCCTCAATTTCTTCAACTACCGCCCCGAGGATCGCCTCTTCGACACGATCGGCGCCGAGTTGTTCGTGCGGGAGCATTGCGATCTCGGAGACGGGCCTTACCGCTTCGGCGACATCCTGTTCTTCACCGACGCCGAGGGCCGGGCTGTCCACTCCTGCGTGTACATTGCCGCCGACTTCGTCTTCACGAAGAACGGCGCCAATGTCATCAGCCCCTGGCTGATCATGGAGCTGTCCGACGTCGTCGACCGCTACAGCGTCCACGGCGAGCCGACGATCCGCATCTACCGCCGCCGCGAGTGAGGCGGCGGACGATCAAAACACGACCAGCAACTGCGTCTGGATCGCGGTGCCCGAGTAGCCGGCGCGGTAGGGGTAGAGGAAGTTCTGGGCCGGGTTCCTGTTCATGTGGAGCGCCTCCAGCGTCAGCCGAGCCTGGCGTGATCGCTTCAGGTACCAGTTGAGGCCGCCGCCATACTCCTGGCCGGTCCCGTAGGGCCCGGTGACCACGCTCGAGCGGGCGTACGCCTCGTAGGTTCGCGGCACGAAACACCACGACAGGTAGCCCATGCCGCCATGGTCGAAGATGCTCGACCGCTCGAACGGCCCGGTACCCTGGAAGTTGTCGAGCGTCCGCAGGTAGTACTCGCAGAACACGCCCACGCCGCGCCACTTCCAGGCCGCGTCCACGCTGGCCAACTGGTAGACGTACTGTTCGAGCAGGCTGCCGGGCCCGAGGGCGCCCAATTCGGTGATCGGCGTGCCGTCGGACAGACGGACGATCACGTCTTCCGGGTTGTTGCCGGGAAGCGGCTGGGCGTTCGTGAGCGCGTACACGCCGCTGGTGCCGAGGCGGACGACGGCCTCGTCGTGATGCTCCATGTCGGAGGCGCCCAGCCCGAACGCCCCCCAGGGCTCCCACCACGTGTTGCCGGCCCAGGCCATCGAGGTGCCCCGCCGCAGCACGCCGGTGGTGCCGCCGTCGATCGCATTCCAGGCGCCTGCCTGATAGTGCAGCGTGTCGTCGAAGAGCGAGCCGATCGCGGCCACGCCGGGGCTGAACCCGGGACGAAAGAAGGTGTTGGCCATGCTCCGGTCGACGCCGGTCGTCCAGGGCTGCGCCTCCACCCACTCGCGGGTGCCGGGCACGGGTGTCATGCCGCAGCCGACGGTGGCCGCGTCGCTGAACTTCCAGCCGGCCATGCCGATCGGCACCACGCCCGAGCGGATGCCGACGTTCGTGGTGCCGAACAGGGCGAAGCGATACAGCAACCGCTCGTCGAGCACGTGGCCGGTGAACGACAGCAGGAAGCGATTGATGTTGAAGGTGTTGATGTTGTTGATCGGCCGCACGATGCCGGCTGCGTCGGTCCACTCGGTTCCGCTCCTCGCGAACTCGAACCAGCGCGGCTGGAGGTAGCCGCCGAGGGCCATCGCGAAGGGAAACTCGCCGCGCCGCGGCGAGGTCTGCAGGAGCACGAGGCCCTTCGGCGGTGCCAGGTCGGTGGCCGGGATGTACCGCGGGCGGGGGATGCCCGCCAGCCGGGCCTCGACCTCCCGCTCGACAAGCGCGTGAAGTTCCGCCTCCTGGGCCGGATCGGTGTGCGTGAGAGCCTCTTCGAGGAGTTGCACCTCGACCACGTCGTTCGAATCGTCGCTTTCAGCGGCTGGATCGGCGACGGTCGTCTCGCCCTCGGGAAAGGCCACCCGCGGCACGGCGAACGCCGCCTGCGGGTCGGTGAAATCGCCCCCGGACGTCGCCCCGGTCGCCAGGCACGCGATCGACATCACGAGGAGGCCGACGAGCGTGCCGCATCGCCTCTGCCGCCGGGAGAGGCCAGCCACGGGCCGGAGGAGGGTGCCGAGGAGGCGGCGCGGATCCCCTGCACCGCCGTCCCGCCCCTCGCCCTCAGGCAGAAGGGAGTGCAGATCGGCCGCTGCACGAACATGGAGCATGGGCATCGAAACCGAATTGCCCGGGAGTCATGCTGATCCGTCCACCATCTCATCGGTTCGGATTAGGAGGATTCTGCAGGCTTTGCGGACTGGTGAAAACGGGCGAATGAGGCTCACGGGCTGATCGTGTGGCTCTCGGCCAGACGCCCCTGGCACATACTAGGTATTTGGTTTTCAAATGATTGTCTGGTTCATCATTCGTTATATTAATTGGGCATGGTTGTTGCCGGTCTGGCAGGACGCAAGGGCTGCGGGCTCCTTTGAACCTCAAGTCTCTGAAAATTTTCTGCGACATCGTGTCCCGCCGGAGTTTCTCCCGGGCGGCCGAGGACAACGGCATCTCGCAGTCGGGGGCCAGCCAGGTCGTCGGACAACTCGAGAGCCGGCTGGGCGTGCAACTCATCGAGCGGTCGAAGCGACCGCTCGTGCCCACGCCCGAGGGCAAAACCTTCTTCGATGGCTGCCGCAAGATCATCGCCCAGTACGACGCTCTCGAAGACCAGGTTCGCTCATGCCACGACGAGGTCGCCGGCCGCGTTCGTGTCGCAGCGATCTACTCCGTGGGACTCAGCCACATGAGTCGCTACGTGCAGGAATTCATGAGCCGCCATCCCAAGGCCAACGTGCGACTCGAATACCTGCACCCCGACCGCGTGCTCGAGTCGGTCGAAAACGGTCAGGCAGACGTGGGCATCGTGAGTTATCCGAGGAGCACGCGGACGATCGAGGCCGAGCCATGGCGCGAGGAGCCGATGGTGCTCGTCTGTGCGCCCGGCAACCCGCTTGCCGCCCGCGGGCAGTTGCGTCTGACGGAACTCCACGGGCAGCGGATGGTCTCCTTCGATCCGGATCTCGTCATCCGCCACGAGATCGACCGGGCGCTCACCGCCCATGGTGCCGAGCCCGTCGTCGTGATGGAATTCGACAACGTCGAAACGATCAAGCGGGCCGTCGAGATCGATGCCGGCGTGTCGATTCTTCCCGAGCCGACCCTCGGCCGTGAACTCACGGCCGGCACGCTCGCGATCGTACGGCTGGTTGATGACGAGCTCGTGCGACCTCTTGGCATTCTGCGTGCCCGCGGCAAGCCTCTGACCTCGACCGCCAGCCGCTTCGTCGAATTGCTGCGGGGCCACGCCCACGACACGGCCATGGACGTCGTCGCCGAGACCGCCGGTGCCGAATCGTGACGTTGCCCATCGTCCTTCATCCCGACTTCCTCCGGATTCCCCCGAGCCCCTCATGAAGCGTTCGCCCGGCCTGCCCGCCCCCCAGGGCCTGTACGATCCCGCCACCGAGCACGATGCCTGCGGCGTGGGCTTCATCGTGAACATGCACGGTCGCACGAGCCACGAGATCGTGCGCAAGGCCCTGGAGATCCTGGAAAATCTCACGCATCGTGGCGCCTGCGGCTGCGATCCGCTGACCGGCGACGGCGCGGGCATTCTCGTGCAGACTCCGCACGAGTTTTTCGCGTCGGTCGCTCCACGGACCGGCATCACGCTGCCGGCCGCGGGTGACTGGGCCGTCGGCAACGTGTTCCTGCCGCCGTCCGACGGCGACCGCGAGGTCACCGAGGCATTCTTCGAGAAGGTCTGCCGGGAGGAGGGGCTCGAGTTCCTCGGCTGGCGCGACGTGCCCACCGACAACAGCGGCATCGGCGGGACGGCCCGCGAGGTCGAGCCCTTCGTCAGGCAGGCCTTCGTGGGGCGCGGCCCGAATGTCTCCCGCGACCACTTCGAGTGGAAGTTGTTCGTGGCCCGCAAGCGGTTCGGGATCGAAGTGGCGTCGCTGGGCATCACCGAGCGGGCCTTCGTCTACGTCTGCTCGCTCTCGGCCAAGACACTCGTCTACAAGGGCCTGCTGCTGGCCGACCAGGTGGCGAAATACTATCCCGACCTCTCGGACCCGCGGTTCACCTCGGCCCTGGCGCTCGTCCATCAGCGGTACAGCACGAACACCTTCCCCACCTGGGATCTCGCCCACCCCTTCCGCTACATCGCCCACAACGGCGAGATCAACACCGTCCGCGGCAACACCAACTGGATGCACGCCCGCGAGAGCATGCTCGCACATCCCGTGTTCGGTCCCGATCTCGACAAGATCAAGCCGGTGATCCGCGACGGCGGCAGCGACTCGGCCACGTTCGACAACGTCCTCGAACTGCTCGTGCTCGCGGGACGCCCGCTCGAGGAGGCGGTGAGCATGCTCATCCCCGAGCCCTGGAGCGGCCACGAGAGCATGGCCGACGACCTCAAGGCCTATTACGAGTTCCAGGCCTGCCTGGTCGAGCCGTGGGACGGTCCGGCGGCGCTGGCCTTCACCGACGGCATCCGGATCGGGGCCACGCTCGACCGCAACGGCCTGCGGCCAGGCCGCTGGTGGCAGATGAAAGACGGGCTCGTCGTCATGGCCAGCGAGGCGGGCGTGCTCGACATCGCCCCGGGCACGGTCGTCCGCAAGGGCCGTCTCCGGCCCGGCCGGATGTTCCTCGTCGACACGAAGGAGGGCCGCATCGTCGAGGACGACGAGATCAAGCGGCGGCTCGCCACTGCGCGTCCCTGGCGGGAATGGCTCTCGGCGAACCAGGTGCGGCTCGACGCGCTTCCCGATCCGGCCGACGTCGCGACGGTGACGGCATCGCGGGCCGTCGAGCCGGCGGCGGCGCGTTCCGATGACGATGGTCATGCGGGCAACGGCGGTCCGCACGCGGTCGACCCATGGCGGGCGGCCGGTGTGGCGGGCGAGCCATCGAGCCTGCTGGAGTTGCAGCGGGCGTTCGGGTTCACGCTCGAGGACTTGAAGGTCATCCTCGCGCCGATGGCCACCGACGGGGCCGAACCGATCGGCTCGATGGGCAACGACACGCCCCTCGCCGTGCTCTCCGACAGGCCGCAACTGCTCGCCAACTACTTCAAGCAACTCTTCGCGCAGGTCACCAATCCGCCGCTCGACGCGATCCGCGAGGAAATCATCACCTCGATGATCACCACGATCGGCTGCGAGGGGAACCTGTTGGCGTCGACGCCAGAGCAGGCCCGGCTGTTGCGTCTCGAGACGCCGGTGATCACGAACGCGGAGTGCGCGCGGATCAAGTCGCTCGGGGCCGGTGCCCGGAACGTGTCCGGCCTGAAGGCCGCCACCATCTCGCTCCTCTTCCCGGCGGCCACCGGCGCCGACGGCATGCGGTCGCGGCTCGACGCGATCCGGGCCGAGGCCGCGGCGGCGCTCGAGGCCGGGGCCACGATCCTCGTGCTCTCCGATCGCGGCGTCTGCCGCGATCAGGCCGCGGTGCCCGCGCTCCTCGCCACCGCCGGCGTCCACCACCACCTCGTCCGCGCCGGCACCCGCACCCGCTGCGGCCTGGTCGTGGAGACAGGAGAGGCCCGCGAAGTGCAGCACTTCGCCCTGCTCACCGGCTACGGGGCCGGCGCGGTCAATCCCTATGTGGCCTTCGCCACGATCGACCAGATGCAGGCGGAAAAGATCATCGCCGGAGACTATCCACGGGAGAAGCTCCACAAGAACTTCGTGAAGGCCGCGACCAAGGGCCTCCTGAAGGTGATGAGCAAGATGGGCATCTCCACGCAGCAGAGCTACCGCGGCGCCCAGATATTCGAGGCGGTGGGCCTCGAGCGGCCCCTCGTCGACGAGTTCTTCACCCGCACGCCCAGCCGCATCGGAGGCATCGGCCTCGCGGGAATCGCCGCGGAAACCCTCGGCCGGCACGAGCATGCCTGGCCGCGGACGAACGTGGCCAACGTGCTCGAACTCGACGTCGGCGGACGCTACGCCTGGCGGCGCAAGGGCGAAGCCCACGTGATGGCGCCCGATGTCGTCGCCAGCCTGCAGCGCGCCACGCAGATCGACAGCCGCGAAGAGTTCAAGAAGTATCAGAGGCTCATCGACGAGCAGCAGACGAAACTGCTGACGCTCCGCGGCCTGCTCGACTTCACCTGGGCCGACAAGCCGGTGCCGCTCGACGAGGTGGAGCCGGCCCGCGAGATCGTGAAGCGGTTCGCGACCGGCGCGATGTCCTA
>CAIXGY010000106.1 GCA_903919035.1 uncultured Planctomycetaceae bacterium
CATCCTCCCGCCCACTCAACTTGAGGGTCTTGGGCGTGAACACCCAGACGTCGTCCGACCATCGGGCGGTATCGATCAGCTTGGAAACCCAAGGGTTTCCGATCAGTCGGGGCGACCCGCGACGTGCGTTCCCTGACGAGGCAGCACCTTTGCGAAACGCCCGAGAAATCCGCCGGTCTCTGCCCGTTCCCCTTCCCGTTCCAGATCTGGTTCGACGGGGATGCGGTGTGGGCGCGCTCGGCGTCTCGGCGTAAAGGCGGAGGCAGCTGATGGCGGCGGGCTTCCGGCCCGCTGCCCTGCTCCACCCCGGAGGCAAATCCATCGCCTCCGAGGTTTCCATCATGATCGGTTTCAACAACGACGCCGGCAGCGCCGGCGGTGATTCTTCCTACTCCCCTGCCCCCCGGTCTTCCGGTGCCAGCAGCAGCGTTCCGGCCCCCAGCCGCCGCGGGTGGGTCCGAAGCGCCGACTTCGGCATGCCCGAGCGGCAGGGGCTTCTCGACCTGGCTCGCACCTACCTCGAGGTTCAGGCCCGGCTTTGGCCCGACCTTGCCGGTAAGGCGACGCCGAAGGAAGTGGTCGTGCCGCTGAAGCGTAAATGCCATCGGGCAGGCGGCGACCCGCCGGTCACACCGCCAACCGACTCACAGCCGCCGAAGGCGTGAGGACGGGAATCCCCTGGAACTCGCCGATCCCGAGAAGATGGGTATCGCCTGAAACGATCAAGTCTGCACCGCAGGCTACGGCCGTCGCGAGCACGATGTCGTCATCGGGATCGGCGAGGATTACCGGGCCGATAACAGCAGGGACGACAAACTGCACGAGGGCGGCATATCCCTCGAACAGGTCCGCCGCGTCCACCGCCTGCTCAGCCAGTTGGGCGGCGAACTTTTTTCGAAACAGAACGTCGTGCAACTCGTCCAAGAGCGGCACGCTCGAAAGGATCAGCATCTTGCCGGCCGCAGCCGCGTCGATCAGTCGCCCTGGCACCCCGCCCCAGATGAGGCCGGATACGGCGGTGTTCGTGTCAAGCACCAGCCGCACGTCGCCGCTCCGCACGATACGCCTGGATCTCGGCCTCGATCTCTTCGGCCGTCATCGGAGGCGTTCCAGTTGCAGAGAGCTTCTGCCGCGTCGCTTGCATCTTCGCGACGCGGGCTACCGCGAGCCGCTCGCGAAGGATCGCTTCGATCGAGCCGGTCTCGAGCAAGCCTTCGGCCGCAGCCTCCTTGGCGAGGGCGTCGGAAATCGTGATTTGGACGGTGGTCATGGGCAGCTATGTCGGTGGATATTCCGCAAATACCCTCAGATTATACGCAAAAAACCGGGCGAGTCGCCTACAGCGGACCCGCCGCCAACCTCGCCGACCATGATCCAACGGTCACCATGTGGGAGTTCCTACATGGTGACCGTTGGACAAAGCGCCCGGGAGCAGGGTTTCGGGGTCGGGAGGTCGAGGCCCCGCTTCGCCAGCCCATGCGATACGAGGTTTTGCTGCCCGAGATCGTCAAGATGACGCAGGCCGGGTCGGGCATCGACCTCATCGCACGGGCGCTCCGGACGTCGGCGTACGCCGTCCGCGATGCCCTCCACCTGCACCGCACGGGCCAGCACCCACCGCGGCGGATCGACAAGCGGCGGCGGCAACGGCAGCCAGGTCAGCCATTCGTACCGAAGTACCAGCGGATTGCCGCCGAGGTGGACCGGCGACGAAAGGCCGGAGAGGGCTTCGACCGACTTGCCCGGGCAATGAAGGTCAGCCGCGGCATGATCGTCCGTGCCTATGATTTTGCCAACCGCGGCGAAGCCGCCACCGCCGCCCGCGAGGGCCGCTCGCCGCCCCGACCGCCATACAAGTGGAGCGAGGAATCACGCGCGGCCCGGCGGAAGCCCCGCAGGTGACGCTGCCTGACGGGGAAAACTCGCGCGCGCCGGTGGGCCGGAGGCCCACCGGCGTTGCCGCCGCCCCCAGACAAGCAACCAAGCAAGAAATGCGACGTGATCACCCAACGACGTCGCCTTGCCTGTGCTTACTCCTGCTGAATCCTGTTCGCCTCAAAGGCTGCTGGTGAGTCGTCAGGCGATACAAGCAGGGCCATGGCCCGCGCCTTGAAGCCTCTCTGCTTGAGGAAGGCCACTCGGTCGCATGCCTCCGCAAGCGTGGGGTAATGGGCGGGCAAATTTCGATATTCGTCATCCGGCTCGATCTGCCACGAAAACGCATCGGCTGCCCCCCAAGCCACCGCATAGCCGTACACATTCATAGCCGTCGGATGAAGGTCACTGCTCATCGGTTGTCTCCTTGCGCTTTCGCTGCTGCGGTTGGCAGACGCGTCTCCATGACTCGTCGGCCCACACACTGCGGAAGCATACGACCGCAGTCAAGCATGGCCCGATGCCTCGCGTACGCGTACATGCACGCGTACGCACACGCGAGCGTGCGCATGCGCACGTGCGACCGCGCACGCACACGCGAGCGCTCGCGTGTGCGTGCGCATGCGCGCGCGTTGACAAGCGGATTCAGCGCGGTCCGACTCATTCCGGCATCATGTCGCGGACAAAACTTTTGTGCGATTTGCTTGACGGCTTGCCGATGTCGTTCTACTCCTGAAAAAGCGACACCGACGTCGCGACTTTTGAAACGACACATCGCAGAGGAGATGCCCACATGCCAAAGCCCGCCACCGGAACCGTGCAGCCAATGAAGAAACTGGTGATCGTCTAATCACCTGCCAAAGCGAAGACGATCGGCAAGATCCTCGGCAGCAACTACATCGTGGAAGCGAGCTACGGCCACGTACGGGATCTGCCCGATGGGGCCGAAGACGTACCCAAGGACCTGCGGGATCAGGAATGGGCGGCGCTGGGCGTCGACGTGGCCAACGGCTTCAAGCCCCTCTACGTCGTCAGCCCAGAGAAGCAAAAGCGTGTCGCCGCTCTGAAGCAGGCCCTCGCCCAATGCGATGCCCTCTATCTCGCAACGGACGGCGACAGCGAAGGCGAGGCAATCGCCTGGCACCTGGTGGAACTGCTTCAGCCGAAGGTACCGGTGTACCGACTCGTCTTTCACGAGATCACGCGAACGGCGATCGAGGTGGCCCTAAAAAATGCCCGCTCCATCGATGCCGACCTCGTCCACGCCCAGGAGACCCGGCGGATCGTCGATCGGCTCGTGGGCTACAAGGTGTCGCCGCTGCTGTGGCACAAGATCGCATACGGCTTGTCTGCGGGTCGCGTTCAGAGCGTCGCGCTCCGCCTGCCCGACAACCGTGTCACGCGACAGCCCGGCATGCTCGGCGACGTCCTTGAGAATGCCGTTCAGTGTTCCCGTTCGCAGCGCATCATGGTCCGGCACGGTGACGTGATGCTCACCGCCGGCCTGCGTGGTCAGCCGGAGATGTGAGCCATTTTGACGCGTGACGTTGTAGCCGAACGCTTCAAGACGCCTGGCGAGATCCGACCCCGACACATCCCGCGGCAGCCGCGGGCTCATGGGGCGAGAATCTCGTCGCGCACGATGTGCAGCCGAATCAACCGCGGCGCCTGCCCATCGTCGAAGTGGCAATCCACGGCTGAACGAACGTTGGCCCGCAGCTCCTCGAGCGTGTCGCCTTCAGTGAAGATCGACTCGCCAACCGCGCGGGCCGTGAACCCGCCTTCAGGAGCCTCATCAACCACAAAGAGAATTTCGACCATGGCTCCGACCGCTGGGAGCGATTCGGTGCGGCGGCACCTCGTCGGCATACCTCGCAGACCGCGCCAAAAAATCGGGGCGACAGGACTTGAACCTGCGACCTCTTGACCCCCAGTCAAGCGCGCTAGCCAGACTGCGCCACGCCCCGAAACCGCCGGCCACCACGCACGACTCTCGCCTCACGCGCGACCGACCTGCACACTATCGCAGAACCGCCCCGCGGCTTCAACACGGGGTTTTCACGTCCCCACGCGATTCGCATGCCATGACCACGACGCCCACCTTCGCCGCCCGGCTCGCCGCCGCCGTCCGCGATCGCCGCACGCCCGCCTGCATCGGCCTCGATCCCCGCCGCGAATCCCTGCCCGCGACGTTCGGAGTGGACACCACCACGGACCCGCAGGCCGTCGCCAAGGCCTTCGCGACGTTCTGCCGCGAGGTCATCGACGTGGTCGCGCCCCTCGTCCCCATCGTCAAGCCGCAACTCGCCTGCTTCGAGGCCGTCGGCCCCCACGGCATGGCCGCCCTCGCCGACGTCATCGCCCACGCGCGATCGAAGGGGCTGCTCGTGCTCGCCGACGGAAAACGCGGTGACATCGGCTCCACCGCCGAGGCCTACGCCGACGGCTGGCTCGCCGGCCCCTGGGCCGCCGACGCCCTCACCGTGAATCCCTACCTCGGCCTCGACTCCATCGAGCCCTTCGTGAAGACCGCCGCGGCCCGGGCCGCCGGCATCTTCGTGCTCGTGAAGACATCGAACCCCGGCAGCAAGGACTTCCAGGATCTCCGCATCGACGGCCGCACGCTGTCCGAACACGTCGCCGCCGGCGTCGAATCGCTCGCCGCCCGCACGGCCGCCGGCGGACCCTACGGGGCGGTCGGCGCCGTCGTCGGCGCGACCTGGCCGCGACAACTCGACGAACTCCGCGCCGCCATGCCCCACGCCTGGATCCTCGTGCCCGGCTTCGGCAAGCAGGGGGGGCGGGCCGCCGACGTTCGCGGCGCCTTCGACGCCCACGGCCTCGGGGCCCTCGTGGTCAGCGCGCGCGACGTGATCTTCGCGCACGCCCGGCCCGAGATGAACGCCGGCCTCGCGGCCCACCAGTGGCAAACCGCTGTCGAGCGGGCCTGCCGCGACATGATCCAGCGACTCGCCGCCGATACGCCCGCCGCCCGCCTGTGCGGCGGGTGACCGCTCTCTGCCCGTCAGGCATGCTCCGCCTGGATGAGCCGGGTGATCAGCGGCAGTAATTGCTTCTTGCGGCTCACGATGTTCTCCAGCGAATACAAGCCGCGGTCGAGCCGCGGATAGTTGACGTCTTCCCAGGCGTCGCTCTCCCGCGACAGCAGCAGGAGCGACCCGTTCGTCACCACATCGGTCACGAGCAGCGCACAGAAGTCGAGCCGCTGCCGGCGAGCATGCTCCTCGAGCGCCGTCCGCAACTCGTCCTTCCGCTCCCAGAACAGGTCGAACCCGGTCTCCTCGATCTGCGAGATCGAGAATCGCGTCCCCTGCTCGGTGAACTCCTTGCAGTCCTCCCGCACCACGTCGGCCGGCGCGCTCGACCGCAACGCCGACCCGATCTCAAAGAATTCCCGCGCATACTGCTCGAGCGTCACCGGACACAGCGTCTCGAGCCAGCCCAGGATGTCGCGATCCACGTCGGTGGTCGTCGGTGACCGCAGGTTGAGCGTGTCGGAGATGATGCCACTGGCCATGCACAGGGCGATGCCGGGCTCCGGCACGAGTCCTGCCGCCCGAAACTGCCGGGCCACGAGCGTGCAGGTCGAGCCCACTGGCTCGTTCACGAACCGGATCGGCTGCGTCGACTTGAGCCCTCCGCCGAGACGGTGGTGGTCGAGCACCTCCACGATCTCCGCCTCGTCGGCCCCGGGCACGGCCTGGTCGAGTTCGTTGTGGTCGACGAGCACGAGCCGGGGCCGCGGCGGGTTGATGACGTCGGTCTTGAACGCCAGCCCGATGAGCCGCCCGTCGTCGCCAACCACCGGAAACACCGGCTGCGTCGCCCGCTCCACCTGGGGCCGCGCCTCCGCCACCGTCGCCCGTCCTGGCAGCGTGATCACGTCGGTGGCGACGACCGGATCGACGAACTGCGACGACTTCAGCCGCAGCGTGGTGTTGACCGTGTCGTACGGGCTCTGGATCACCGACACGCCGCGCGCCTTCGCAAGTTCCACGAGCCCGGCCGAGAGCGTGAAGCCGCCCGTGACCACGATCGCCCGCACCCCCTGCTCGATCGCCGGCAGCTGGATCGTGGGACGATCACCGCACACGACGACGAGGTTCTCGCGCGGATACTTCCGCATCCGGTCGGTAAAGCCCTCCGCGCTCATCGCCCCGACCATCACGAGCAGGCGGTCGCGCCGCTCCGGCTCCTGGACATTCAGAAACGTGCCGCCGAGCACCGTGCGAACCTTCTCCAGGCTCGTCTCCACCGTCCTGGCCCGCGTGGCGTCGGCCGCGTCGGTGAAGAACAGTTCCATGAGGTGGAGCACGGAGAGCACGCCCACCACCCGCCGATCGGCGTCCACGACGGGAATGGCCCGCAGGTCGTGGGCCTTCATCCGCTCGTAGGCCTCGTGGAAGGCGTCGCCGAACGACGCCGTCACGACCTCGCGGCGGCAGACGTCCTCCACCTGCGGCCGCACGTCCATCACGATCCGCGGCGCGGCCAAGCCCGCCCGCTCCAGAACGTACTCCGTCCGCTTGTTCGGCGGACCGCAGCAGCAGGCCACCGCGTCGGGCCGCGTCGTCCGCCGCAACAGGTCGGCGTAGGCCAGCGCCGAGCAGATGGCGTCGGTGTCCGGATTGCGATGCCCGAAGACGAGGACGCTCACGCCGTCACGCTTCCCCGGGCGCCTGGAACCAGCAGGCCAGCGTCGGATCCCAGTCGAGCAGTTCGGCCGGCTTGAAGTAGATGCCGATCTCACGGGCCGCCGACTCGGGTGAGTCGGACGCATGGACGAGGTTCATCTGCCGGCTCGACGAATGGTCGCCGCGGATGGTGCCCGGGGCGGCCTTCAGGCCGCTCGTGGCCCCGAGCATGTCGCGAACCACGCGAATCACCTCCGGCCCCGCGAACACGCAGGCCACCACTGGCGCCGCCGTGATGAACTCCTCGAGCCCCGGATAGAACGGCTTCGCGACGTGCTCGGCGTAATGCTGCTTCGCCACTTCAGGGGTCACTCGCAGCATCTTCATCGCCACCAGCCGCAGCCCCTTGTCCTCGAACCGCGACAGGATCCGGCCGAGCAGCCCGCGCTCGATGCAGTCGGGCTTGAACATCACGAACGTGCGCTCCATGAACTCTCGTCGCTCCGGGGGGGAATCGGCCGGTATTCCGGCTTTTTTCGGCGGGCCGCAGTCTACGACCGCCGGCGCGGCCCCACAACGCCACCCGCGCGGCATCCCGCCTTGAACGCACGGCGGCCGCGACCTACCTTCCCACCTCCACCCTCCGTTTCATTCCCGACTTCGGTCGCCACCCCCAACTCCGTCGATGCGAGTGACAGGTCGCGTGAATCACCGGACCTCGTTGCGTTGCGTGATGGCATGCGCAGCAGCGGCCCTGCCCACGATCACCCTGGCGAGTGACCTGCCGCCCGCGGTCGTCGCGTCGTTCACGCAGCGGGTCCAGCCGCTCGTGCTGAATCGCTGCGCAGCCGGTGCCTGCCATGGCGGCCCCGATTCGCCGGCCCCGCGGTTCCGCCGCGCGGCCACGGGCACCCAGCCTGATCGGCAGCACACGCGGGCCAATCTCACCGCCTTGCTCGAGGCGATCGGTCCCGACCGCGACCCGAGGCCGCTCTCCGCATTTCTCGCTGCCGATCATCCGCAGCCGCGCGGTGGATCGTCGCGGCGCACGACCGCATTGACCACACCCGAGCGAGCCACGCTCGACCGCTGGCTGGCGGACGTCCGCACGGCGGAGCAACCCGCCGCGCCGACCACGACACGGGATTTGGACGTGGTTCCCGCGTCCGCGGAAGTGGACGTCGCGAATACCGCTCCGCAGCCCAACCGCTTCCGCGCACTCCTCGACGCAGCCGCCAATGCGCCGGAGTTGCCGCCCCCGGAAGAGCCGCGGGGTCTGATCTTCAAGTCGGACGAGCCCCCCGCCGAGTGACGGGACTCCTGCGGCTCATCCGTGATCCGCATCACACCACGAGCCGCCCCTCGATCACGGCCTCGAGAAATGGCCGATTGCCCACGAGCAATTCGGGATGGTCGAGCATCTCCTGCGGCGTCAACCAGAGGATCTCGTCCACCTCCACCGGATGCGGCACGAGCGGCTCCGTCTCGTCGAGCACGACCGTCCACCAGGCGAGCGAGGTTCCCCACGCGGTCACGCTCCGCCAGACGCAGGCCGTGGCCTCCACCCGCGCCGCCAGTTCCTCGAGGCACTCGCGGACGATCGCCTCGTCCTCGCGTTCACCAGACTCGATGTGACCGCCGGGGAAACAGACCTGCCCTCCAGCCATGAGCGTGCGGCCGCGGCGGATCACCAGGAAGCGGCCGTCGAGGCTGCGGCGCGTGATCGCCACCACCCCGCGTCGGCCCGAGGGCTTGGTCGTCGTCGCATCGTGCATGGGAAGTGCCTCGGTGATCCTCATACACTACACTGTTACAGCAGCGCGACAGCCCACCCATCTCCTCCCACCATTCCGACCGACGCCCATGGATCACGCCCCGCGTTCCGGCCGCCAGAAGCCCCACATGCCACCCGGAATCAAAAAGCCGGCGAGCTTGCCGCTGGTGGCGCTGCTCATCCTCGGAGCGGTCGCCCTCGCGATGCTCCTCTCCGGCCAGGTGGCGGGCGCCGCCAGTCGCATCCGCTACGACGAGTTCGTCGCGCAGGTGAAGGCCAAGAACGTCGCCTCGATCGAGCTCTCGGGCGACCAGATCCAGGGCGAGTTCGTCGCCGACGTCGAGATGCCGGCCAGCGGAGCCATCCCGGCGCGGAAACTGAAGACCTTTCAACTGGAGCTCAACCCCTACCTCCGCGGTGGCTTCGACGACCTGATGCGTCAACACGACGAGATCCGCACGTCGACGCGAACGCCCACCGACGGCACGGGCTTCCTCATGGGCCTCTATCTGTTCGTGCCGCTGCTGCTCATGGCCGCCTTCTGGACGATGCTCCGTCGGGCCCGCGACCCGCTCGGCAACACCGGCTTCCTTGGCGGGTTCGCCAAGTCGCCCGCCAAGCGGTACGCGGCCGACGAGAAGCAGGTGACCTTCGCCGACGTCGCCGGCCTCGAGCAGGTGAAGGCGGACCTCCAGGAGATCGTCGAGTTCCTCAAGGATCCGCAGAAGTTTCAGCGGCTCGGCGGCCGCGTGCCGAAGGGAGTGCTCCTCATGGGGCCGCCGGGCACCGGAAAGACGCTGCTCGCGCGGGCCGTGGCCGGTGAGGCGGGAGTGCCCTTCTTCTCGATCTCCGGCAGCGAGTTCATCCAGATGTTCGTGGGCGTGGGCGCCTCGCGGGTCCGCGATCTCTTCAAGACGGCCAAGGACGCCGCCCCGGCGATCCTCTTCATCGACGAGATCGACGCCGTGGGCCGGGTCCGAGGCGCCGGCCTCGGCGGAGGCCACGACGAACGCGAACAGACGCTGAATCAGATTCTCTCCGAAATGGACGGCTTCAGCCCCGCGGAGAGCGTGATCGTGCTGGCGGCGACAAACCGACCCGACGTGCTCGACCCGGCCCTCCTGCGGCCGGGGCGATTCGACCGCCACGTCACCGTCGATCGCCCCAACCAGAAGGCGCGGCGCGAACTCTTCAAGGTTCACACGCGGAACGTGCCGCTCGCGGCCGATGTCAACCTCGATCGGCTGGCCAGCGGCACCGTGGGCCTGACGGGCGCCGACATCCGCAATCTCGTCAACGAGGCGGCCCTCTGGGCCACCCGCCACGACAAGACCGCGGTCGACTCCTCCGACTTCGATTATGCCCGCGACAAGGTGCTGATGGGGCCGAAGCGCGAGGAGGTGCTGGCCGGTCGCGAGAAGAAGATGACCGCCTACCACGAGGCGGGCCACGCGCTGGGCGCGTGGATCCTGCCGGGCGTGGACAAACTCCACAAGGTGACGATCATCCCACGTGGCCGCGCCCTCGGTGTGACACAGCTCGTGCCCGAGGAGGACCGGATGAACATCGGCGAGTCGGACCTCGCCAACCGGCTGGCGTTCATCCTCGCCGGCCGCGCCGCGGAGAAGCTGGTCTTCGGTGAATACTCGGCGGGCGCCGAGAACGACCTCGTGCAGGCCACGCGCATCGCCCGCAAGATGGTGGCCCACTGGGGCATGAGCGAGCGGGTGGGGCCGGTCGCCTGCGCCTCGTCCAACGAGCACCCCTTCCTGGGCCGCGACGTCTACGAGCAGCGGGAGTTCAGTGAGCGGACGGCGCAGATCATCGACGAGGAGGTGTCGCGGATCCTGAACGAGGCCGCCGCCCGGGCCACGACGCTGCTCACCGACCAACGCGACAAGCTCGACCGTCTCGCCGCGGAACTCGAGAGCCGCGAGATGCTGGACGACACGGAGGTGGAGGAGATCATCGGGCCGGCCACGCCGCGTCGCGGCGAGGGAACGCCGGCCGCGGCCGCCGCCCGCGCGATCACACCCGCAGGCGGGTGACCGAGATCGCACCGCCGAAGCAGACGTCCACGTCGCCCCCCGCGGCTCGCGGCCGATCCTGGTAGCGGCTGTCGTAGTGCCAGCCGGCCTCGGTCTCGCGATAGGCGAGCGTGAACGGCGAGGAGTCGAGCGCGCACTCCACGATCGCCGGATCGGCGGCTGCCGTGGGCAGGTCGGGGAAATTCACGTTCCAGTATTCACCGGCAGCGGTGACGCCGAGCGGCAACCCGGCCAGGACGTCGTCGAGCCACCGCGCGGCCCGCTGCCAATCGATCTCGGTGCCCCGCCGGTGATACTGCGAGGCGGCCACTGCCCGCCGGCCGTGCAGCGCGGCCTCGCGGGCGGCCGCCACCGTGCCCGAATGATGGACGTCGACGCCGAGGTTGCCCCCGGCGTTGATGCCGGCCACGACGAGGGCCGCGTCTGGGGCGAGGGTCGCGAGCGCCAGCCGCACGCAATCCGCCGGCGTGCCGGCCACCGCGAAGCGGCCGAGCCCGTGATCGTGAACCCGTAGCGGCCGGTCCGTCGTGACGCGGTGTCCGCAGCCCGAATGCGGTTCCAGCGGTGCGACGACGACGGCCTCGCCTCCGAGCCGGGCGACCGCGGCCGACAGCGCGGCCAGCCCCGGTGCGTGGATGCCGTCGTCGTTGGTGAGCACGATCCGCATGCCGCGTCTCATCGCGTCCGGGCCACGAGCGCGTCGAGCACCGCGCCCACGCCGACGGCGGCTTCGGCTGCCAACCGCACCACGTCCTCCGCATCCGTCTCCACCTGCCGTGCCGCGTCGGGCCGGGCCACATTGGTGACGATGGAGCAGACGGCAGTGCCCATCCCCAACCGGGCCGCGGCCACGACCTCTGGCACCGTGGACATGCCCACGACGTCGGCGCCGAGCCGGCGCAGCATCCGGTATTCGGCCCGCGTCTCGTAGCTCGGCCCCGAGAGCAGGGCGTAGACGCCTTTGCGGGCCACCACCCCAGTGCGACGCGTGGCCTCGAGGGCGAGGTCCGCGAGCGCCGCATCGTAAAAACCGCCGGGGCCGGGCGATCGCGTGGGCCGCGGTCCGGCATCGACGTCCACCGTCGCGAGCGCCTCGTCCCAGGGAAGTCGAAAGAGATCGATGTGGTCGGTGACCACGACGACCTCGCCGCTCCGCATGTCGGGTCGCAGGCCGCCGGACGCGTTGGTCAGCAGGAGCGTCTCGACGCCGAGCGCGGCGAGCAGTTCCACACCGCGCGTCAGGACTTCCGCTGGAAAGCCCTCGTAGCCGTGAACCCGCCCCTGCAGCATCGCCACGGACACGCCGCCGACGGTGCCGCCGACGATGCGGCCCGCGTGACCCGTGGCCCGCGACTTCGCCAGCCAGCCGGTGTCGGTGGCCGCGAGGGCCCACGGATCGTCAAGCCGGTCCACGAGTCCGCCCATGCCGGTGCCCAGCACGACGCCCACCCGCGCCCGAGCACCGCCCGCCGCGATCACGCGTGCGGCCGCCTCGACCGCCCCGGGACGCGGCGCGCGGCCGCGGGAATCGTCCGGCTTGGCCACCCCGCCGCCGACACCATACAACGTCGCCATATCTGGTCCTGCCGCCGTTTGAATCCCAAGGATAGAGGGAATCGCAGCTCATGCCCACCCGCGCCGAAAAGTTCGCCGGTCTCTCCGTGGCCATCGTCACGCCCTTCCGCGACGGCACGGTCGACGTGCCCCGGCTCAAGGAGCAGATCGACTTCCAGGCTGCCGCCGGCACCACCTGCATCTGCCCTGTCGGCACCACGGGAGAATCCCCCACATTGTCCCATGACGAGCACGAGCGGGTGATCGCGGCCAGCATCGAGGCCGCCGCCGGCCGGCTCCTCGTCATGCCGGGCACCGGCTCGAACTCGACCGCCGAGGCGGTGCGGCTCACGAAGTTCGCCGCGAAGGCGGGCGCCGACGCCGCCCTCGTCGTGGGCCCCTACTACAACCGGCCCACGCAACAGGGGATCTACGAACACTTTCGCGCCCTGGCCGAGGCGGTCGACATCCCGATCTGCGTCTACAACATCCCCGCGCGGACGGGCCGCAACATCGAGCCGGAGACGATCATCCGCCTGGCAGAACTGCCCGGCATCGCCATGGTGAAGGAGGCCACCGGGTCGATGGACCAGGCCTCGCAGGTGCTCGCCGCCACCGACCTCACGGTGCTCTCGGGCGACGACAGCCTGACGCTGCCGCTCCTCTCGATCGGTGGCCGCGGCGTGATCTCCGTCGTGGGCAACATCGTGCCGGGCGACATGATCGCGCTGTGCCGGGCCTTCGACGCCGGCGACCTCGCGGCCGCCCGACGCCTGCACCACAGGCTCTTCGGCCTGTGCCGCGATCTGCTCGGACTGGCCAGCAACCCGATCCCGATCAAGGCCGCGATGGCCATGCTCGGCCGCGACACGGGAGACGTGCGGCTGCCGCTCGTGGCGCTCGAGCCGCCGCTCGCCGCGAAACTCCGCGGCGTGCTCACCGCCTACGGCCTCAGCATCACCGGCTAACCGCGCCGGACCGGGCCGTGTCACTCCAGCACGCGGAGCGTGGCCCCCTGGGCGTCGAACTTCGCGATCACGATCTCATGGTGATCGTCGAGTTGGAGGCGCTCGAGACGCTCGACGAGCGTGCCTGCCGCCTCGAGTGACTCGCAGCAGGCCATCACCGCCGGCCCCCAACTGCTCTGGGCGCAGCCCGGCACGCCGAGTTCGACGAGCAGTTCCAGGAGATGGGCCGTGGCCTCCGTGTAGGGCAGCCGCCGCGCCGCATCGGCGAACGGCCGGCCGGCGAGCCGACCGTAGGCTCCCAGCGCCGCCGCAAACTCCGCGAACTTCCCCTCCACCGCGGCCGGCAGCATCTCGAGCAGTGCGAGCCGCGAAAGCTCGGCCGACACGGCCGTGTCCATCGGCGGCAGACCGGCGAATTCGGCCGCCTCCTGCGCCCCGTGCAACCCGACGCCGTCGCGCCCCACGATCACGACGCACCGCCACGTCGAAGGCAGGCGGACGCGGGCTACCATCGGCGAGAATTCAGCCACGGGTTCGCCGCCGGCGTCGGAGGGCAGCCGGCGGCCCGCCTCCACGATCAGACCGCCGCGACTGAACCCGTGGACGCCCACGCACGACCGACGCCCGCGACCGGTGATGCGGGCGAACTCCTGGGCCTCGCGGCTGTCGAAGGTCCATTCATGATCCGTAGGACTGACCTCCTCCTGCGTGGGATGGGGCGGCGGAGGGGGGAGGTCATCCTCCTCGATCTCACGGACGAACAGGTGGTGCATCCCAGCCGCGACCGCCAAGGCCATCTGCGTGCCGCTGCCAAGCCCCACGTGGCTGGCAGGCGCCGCGAGCACCTCGACCGCACAGGCCGCAGAGCCGAGGTTCCACCCCTCCGCGCAGGTGCGGGCGAACTCGACCGCCCGCTCCGCCAGGGGGCCGCGGGCCTCGAACCGGCTGCTGCGGCGCATCCGCAGGTGCACGCCCGGGCGATCGACCATCATGCCGACGCCCCCGAACGACCGCACTGCCGGATTGCCGAAGGCCAGCATCCCGATGTGGAGCCGCGCGGGCGAACGCACGTCGACGGCGGTTCTCCGAGACTCATTGCGGATCGGCATGATGTCCCAGCATAGACGAATTGGGGGGCGTTGCGAGCCGCGCCCGCGCAAGGACCAGGGCGAAGGCCTCGCGTTCGCGCGTGCCGGCCGTTTTCTCGACGAGAGGCTCGAGATCAGACAGTCGGCGGGCGACCTCCGCGCCTCCGAGAAGGTGCAGGCGGGTCACCAGGATGCAGCCTTCCACCACGGCATGGGCGGCGCGGTTGAAGCCGAGGAACGGACGGCCCGGATGTTCGGCGACGACGCGAGCCTCGAGCCGCTGCCGGTCGCCAGACCGGTCCGCCGCCTCGATGACGAACTCCCACGCGCGGCAGGCGTCCTCGAGCACCCAGCCGCGGACGGCGGTGGCCGGACGAACCGCCGGGGACGACGCGACGGCGCCGGTGACGATCCGCGCGAGCAGCAGCACATCGTCGGTCAGATGAAACACGCCCGCGGGCCGCTCGGCAAGGTGGCTCGCCGTCTGGCTCGTTGCGAATGGCCGCAGCACGAGCCGCCGTACGTTCCCCGCCGCGAGGTCGGCCTCGTCGAAGAGCGGACCCATCGCCGCCACATGCGGCGCGCCGGCGGCGTCGGTCGTCGTCACCACACCTTCGAGGATCATTGGGTATTCGATGATAAACTGCGGTCGTCCGTCGGCCCGGGATTTTCCGCGTGACCGCCCCGCGACCCAGCATCCACTTCGTCACCGGCCGCCTCGCCGAGCACTCGCTGCGACAGGTGCTGGAGCGGCTCGGGCCCCGCGTGGGCTTCGACCACACGGTTCAGGCGCTCAACATCACGGTCGCGGCCCTGATGACGACGCCCTGGATCGCGAAGCGGATCGACGTGCCGCCGGGGACCGACCGGGTGATCATCCCGGGCGGCTGCCGGGGTCCGCTCGAGGCCCTCGCCGCGGTCACGGACGTGCCGGTCGACCGCGGCCCGGACGATCTCCGCCGGCTCGACGAGTTCTTCGGCCAGGAGAACCGCGACCGCGCCGACTACGGTCGCTTCGACATCGAGATCATCGCGGAGATCAATCATTGCCCCCGACTCGCGGCCGCCGACATCCTGGCGACCGCCCGCAGGCTGGCGGCTGCAGGGGCCGACCGCATCGACGTCGGCTGCGATCCCGGCTCCACCTGGACGGGCGTCGGCGACGTGGTTCGCATGCTCGTCGCCGAGGGTTTCCGGGTGTCGATCGACAGCCTCGACACGGCCGAGATCGCGGCCGCCGCACGGGCGGGCGCCACGCTCGTACTCTCCGTCAACTCGTCCAACGTCGCGGCCGCCGCCGACTGGGGCTGCGAGGTCGTCGCGATCCCCGACGTGCCCGCCACGCTCGAGGGATTCGACGCCACCGTCGACCGCCTCGCGCGGGACGGCGTCCCCTTCCGACTCGATCCCGTCCTCGAACCGATCGGCTTCGGATTCGCCGCCAGCCTCGGTCGCTACCTCGACGTCCGCCGCCGGTTTCCCACCGCCGAGATGATGATGGGCGTCGGCAATCTCACCGAGCTCACCGACGTCGATTCATCCGGCATCAATGCGCTGCTCATCGGTTTCTGCCAGGAGGCCGGCATCCGTTCGGTGCTCACGACGCAGGTGATCCACTGGGCCCGAAGCAGCGTCCGCGAGTGCGACCTCGCGCGGCGGCTCGCCTGGCATGCGGTCACCCACCGCACGCTCCCCAAGCACGTCGAGCCCCGCCTCGTCACCCTCCGCTCAGGCAGGCCGCAGGAGCATGGCGTTGAGGCCCTCGCCCGACTGGCCGCGGCGATCCGCGACCCCAACTTCCGCATCTTCGCCGAGCGCGGTGAGATCCACCTGGTGGGGGCCGGCCTCCACCTCCACTCCCGCGACCCATTCGCCCTGTTCAAGCAACTCGGCACGGCCGGCCGCGACGACGTCGATCCGGGCCACGCCTTCTACCTCGGCTACGAGATGGCCAAGGCCGCCACCGCCCTGACGCTGGGCAAGGACTACCGGCAGGATCAGGCACTCGACTGGGGCCACCTGACGGAGTCCGAGATCGGCCACGGCCCGTCTCGCGCCGCGGCCGAGGTCGCACGCAAGGCCGGCCACGGCGAGCCGGATGCCGACCCCGTCGAGTCCTCCGCCGGATCGGCCAGGATGCCGCAGGCCGAGTGAGGGTGCCTGGGGCGCGCTGTGAACGCATCCGCCGCCCGGCCCTTTGTCAGACGGAGAGGGAGACAGGAAACGTCCCTATGATGGAAGGCATGTCAGATGTAGCGCCCACCGCGCCCGCCCATCCCTGGATCACCCGCAGTTGGTTCACGCCCTCGGGCGTGCTCGTCGCGGAGGCGACGCCGGGCCTCGAGCCCCGCGAGGTGTTCGCGGCCTGGTCGGCCCTGCCGCATTCCATCTTCCTCGATAGTGCGCTCACCGACGCCCCGGGCGACGACGAGGGGCCGGCGATCCGCCTGGGCCGCCACTCGTTCGTGACGGCCGACCCGATCCACGTCGAACGGGCCGACGCCGCGGGCCCGGCGGCCGATGCCGTCGCGCTCGCCGCCGCGACGGATCGCCTCCGCCACCTCCTCGCCGACCTCACCGCCCCCTCGATCCCGGGCCTGCCGCCATTCCAGGGAGGTCTCGCCGGCTTCTGTTCGTACGAGTGCGGGCTCGCGCTGCTTGGCGTCGCCGCGCCGCCCGGCCGTGATCCGGCCCTCCCGCTCTTCACGCTTGGTGTGTACGACGTCGTGTACGGCCACGACCATGATGCGGGCCGTGGGTGGTTCATCTCGCAGGGCCTGCCAGCCCGAGGGCCCGCGGCTCGCCGCGCCCGGGCGGTGGAGCGGCTCGCCGCCGTCTGTGCCGCCGCCACCACGCCCCGAACTGCGGTGCCGCTCCCGTCCACGACTGCGGCATCCGGGGGCGTCCCGCTGCCCGGCCACCCTGGCGTGACCACCAGCCACTCCCGCGACGCGTACCTCGACATGGTGGCCCGTGCCATCGACCTGATCCGTGCCGGCGACGTGTTTCAGGTCAACGTCGCCCAACGGTTCGCCGTGGCCGCCCCGACCGATCCGGTGGCGCTCCACGCGCTCGCCCGCGCCGCCAACCCGGCGCCGTTCGCGGCCTGCCTGGATCTCGGTGGCGTGTGGCTAGCGAGCATGTCGCCCGAGCGATTCCTCCAGGTTGCCCGCCGAACCGTGCGGATGCATCCCATCAAGGGCACCCGCCGCGTCACTGACCGGCCCGAGGCCGACCTGCACGCCGGCGCCGATCTCCAGGCCAGCGCCAAGGATCGCGCCGAGAACGTCATGATCGTGGATCTCGTCCGCAACGACCTCGCGCGGGTCTGCACGCCGCCAAGCGTGAGGGTCGAGGCCCTGTGCCGGCTCGAACGCTACCGCTACGTCCAACACCTGGTGTCGATCGTGGCCGGCCGTCTGCGGCCGGGGCTCGGACCGCTCGACGCATTCCTCGCGGCCCTGCCCGCCGGCAGCGTGACGGGGGCGCCGAAACACCGTGCCTGCGAGATCATCTCTGACCTCGAGGGGTTCGCCCGCGGAGCGTACTGCGGCAGCGTGGGCTACGTCGGGTTCGACGGCGCGGCCGACTTCAACCTCCTGATCCGCACGCTCGTGTCCGGGCCGAACGGCCTGTCGTTCGCGGCAGGTGGCGGCATCACCGCCGCGAGCGACCCCGCGGCCGAGTACGCGGAGAGCCTCCACAAGGCCGAGGGCATCCTGCGGGTGATCGCCGCGCTCCGCGATCCGACGGAGCAACCCACGTGATCGTCGTCCTCGACAACCGCGACAGCTTCGTGTTCAACCTGGCTCGATGCTTCGAACTGCTGGGAGTCGAGGTGCGGGTCGTCCCGGCCCATGCGGTGACCGCCACCGACGTCGCGACGCTCGCTCCACGGGCGGTGGTGATCTCGCCGGGGCCGTGTACGCCGACGGAGGCGGGTTGCTCGGTCGAGACGGTGCGGGTGCTGCGCGGCAGCGTTCCCATCCTCGGCGTGTGCCTCGGGCACCAGGCCATCGCCGCGGCCCTCGGGGCCCGCGTGGCACGAGCCCGGGCGCCCGTCCACGGACGGACCAGCGCGATCCACCATGACGGCATCGATCTCTTCGCCGGAATCCCAAGCCCGATGACCGCCTGCCGCTACCACTCCCTCGTCGTCGAGGCCACGACGCTGCCCGACGGCATCGCCGTGACCGCCAGGGACGACGAGGGCACGGTGATGGCGCTCGGCGACGAACGCCACGCCGTGTACGGCGTGCAGTTCCACCCCGAGTCGATCCTCACGCGACACGGCTTCCGGCTGCTCGCCAATTTTCTGACCCGGGCCGGCGTCCCCCACGAAGCGGGCATCGTTGCCGCCCTCGATCTCGACGTCGAACGTCAGGCATCCGCGGGCGGCACCCCGGCCACCCCGTCGACGGCCGAATCGGCGGGCGCTCGAGTGGTGACGTTCTGAACCGTCGATCGGCTCGACGCCTGCCCGCGACCGTGGCAGCAGCTGCGCGCGTTTCGTGCTGCCGCGCCAGCCGCAGAACCAATCGCACCACCGCATCGAGTCGCCACCCGCGGCCGTGGCCGTGGCCGAAAACCGCTGAAAACACCGCAAAACCGGGCGGCGTGCGCAGGCTGCGGGATTTTTCCACGCGGCAGTGTGAAAAACCCAGCCGACGCGTTGGCACGGCGATTGCTACCGATGACAGCGGCGGAATTCGCGTCTTGGCGAAAGCCCAGACGCCGGGTTTCGGCACGGCGGAGGTGTCCGATTCCACTCACGAACACATGAGGGTGCGATGACAGTGCGCATGATGCGAACAGCTCGGTTGATTGGATGGTGCATGGCCCTGGCGATGATCACGACGATCGTGTCCGGTGGCACGGTGTTCGCGCAAGCCGCGACGCCCCCGGCTCCTCCGACCGTCGAGGAGATGGTGCCGAAACTCTGGGTAGCGGCCGACACCGTGTGGGTGCTGGTCTGCGGCATGCTCGTCTTCTTCATGAATCTCGGCTTCGGCTGCGTCGAGTCGGGCTTCGCCCGGGCGAAAAACTGCGTCAACATCCTGTCCAAGAACTTCATCGTGTTCGCGGCGACGTCGCTCGCCTACTTCCTGTTCGGCTGGGATCTGATGTTCGGCGCCGGCGACGGCGCCTTCATTGGCAATTCGGGAGCCTGGATGGTCGGTGCGGCCGACAACAGCCCGGCCGTCGGCGACAAGTACGTCGGACAATACGCCTCGATCGCATGGGCCAGCGTGCCCCTGTGGACGAAGTTTTTCTTTCAGCTCGTGTTCGCCGGAACGGCTGCCACCATCGTGTCCGGTGCAGTGGCCGAACGGATCAAGTATCACTCGTTCATCATCTTCAGTTTCCTCATGGCACTCGTGATCTACCCGGTCACGGGCCACTGGGTCTGGGGCTTCGGATACCTCGCCAAGGAGTGGAACTTTTGGGACTTCGCCGGGTGCACCGCGGTTCATTCCGTCGGCGGCTGGGCGGCCCTGACCGGAGCCATCATCCTCGGCCCCCGCATCGGGAAGTATGGTCCTGACGGCAAGCCCCGCGCCCTTCCGGGCCACAACATGATGGCCGCCTTCATCGGCTGTCTTGTGCTCTGGTTCGGCTGGTTCGGCTTCAATCCGGGGAGCACGTTCGGCGTCGCAGCCGACGGCGGAGCCCTGGCCTCGCAGGTGGCGGTCAATACCAACATGGCCGCGGCAGCGGCGACGGTCACTGCCACGATCACCGCGTGGCTGCTGCTCGGGAAGCCGGACATCGGGATGACGCTCAACGGCTGCCTTGCCGGCCTGGTGGGCATCACCGCGTCGGCTGCCTTCACCAACATCCAGTGTGCGGCGATCATCGGTGCGATCGCGGGTGTGCTGGTCGTGTTCTCGGTTCTGTTCTTCGACCGCATCAAGGTCGACGACCCCGTGGGCGCGACCAGTGTGCATCTCGTATGCGGCATCCTCGGCACCCTCTGCGTCGGATTGTTCACGACCAGCGACCTCTCTGGAACGCAGGCCGTGACGCCGATGGGTGTGGCGGCCGTCGGCGGCCCGTACGCCGGCCTGTTCTTCGGCGGCGGCACGAAGCAACTCGTCGCACAGCTCGTCGGTGTGTTGGCCGTGGGTGCCTACGTCGTGCCGGTGTCGGCCATCTGCTGGTTGATCATCAAGGCCATCGTTGGACTGCGGGTTGCCCCGCAGGAGGAGGTCGAGGGTCTCGACATCGGCGAGCACGGCAACGAGGCCTATCACGGCTTCGTCCTGGCCCGCAACGAGTAATCACGATCCAGAAGAGTGCCCCGCGCCCGGGGGTGGCGTTCCGCCACGCCCCTCCGGGCCGGGGTTACTTTGTTCAGGCGAAACACAGGTCTCCTGCCCGTGTTTCCCTTGGCATTCGGACACTCGCAGATTCACGGGCAGCCCGGACCGGAAGCGCAGACCGGCACAGCGTCAGGCAGGCCGCCAGCCGCCGTTGACGTTCACGACCTGACCCGTGACGAACGCCGCCGCCGGCGACACGAGCCAGCGAACCGCGGCCGCCACGTCATCCGGCTCGCCCCAGCGCCGCAGCATGCTCTCGCGGATCGCCCGGCGTTGCCAGGCCTCGCTCGCCCGCTCGCCCCAGGCCGTCTTGATCCAGCCAGGGGCCACGCAATTCACCCGCACCCGCGGGGCGAGTGACTTGGCGAGGCTTCGGGAAAACGCCATCACGGCGCCCTTGGTCGCGGCGAACAGCTGCCCGCTGTCTCCTTCCATGCCTGTCTCGGCCTGATCCCAGCCGATGGTCACGATCACGCCACCGTCGCGAGCCGCCATCCAGGCGCCAACGGCCCGCGCGAGGTCGATCGTCGCCCCGACGTCCACACGCAGCAGGGCCTCCAGCTTGCGCTCGAACGGCCAGGTCGCCGCCGCTCCGGTGAGGACATCCACGCCCGCCACCATCACCAGCGTGTCGATGCCGGGCAGGGCCGCAGTGACGTCAGTGGCCAAGCGACCGGCCGCACCCGGCTCCGCGAGATCGGCGAGGAACGTGCCCGCATGACAGCGGTCCGCAGCCAGGAGACCTGCCACCTCCGCCGCCCCCGCGGCATTGCGGCCATGCACCGCCACCGCCGCCCCCGCGCGGGCTAATTCCAGCGCCACGGCGCGGCCGATGCCACGGGTCGCACCCGTCACGAGGGCCGTCCGGCCCGCACACTCCCGTCCCATGCTCATCGGGCAGCCTCCGCGAGATCGTCGTGCGCCGGCCGATCGTTCGCGAACCAGGCGAGC
>CAIXGY010000107.1 GCA_903919035.1 uncultured Planctomycetaceae bacterium
ACTCTCGTCGCAGGCCCCGTATCCGTGGTTCATCTGGTGATGGCACCAGAGGCTGCCCGTTCGGCCTGATCCGATCGGCAACGGCGGTCTCTGGTCCGGCCCACCTGATGCTTGCCGCCACTCCGGCCCTGCGATCCGCTCTGATCGTTGTGGTCAGGATTGGCTTTGCCTCTCGTTCGGGTCTTCAGCCGAATCTGTGGGCAAGCACGGGTTCTGATCGCCTCGGCTCGTCCGTCCCGAGGCAGCCGGTAGCCGGGTCGCCGTTGCCGCGCGCGGAGGGTTTCGACAAATCGAGGCGCCGCAGCCGCCTCGACGCGACGGCACCACACGCGGCGGCGGCCACGAGTGACACCCAGGTCGCCGGCTCGGGGAGGGCGGTGACGACCGCCGTCGTCGTGCCCTTGACCTGAAACGCGTATGCCCCGGGTGCCAGGGGCACGGTCTGAAAGTTCATGTTCACCGGCCCCGGATAGATGTGCGTGGGAATCATCGTGTTGTTGTTGTAGGTCACCGATCCGGCGGCCGCGGTCGACAGCATCCGCGTGGACGACGGGGCCGACCCGAGAAACGGCCCGAAGACCGACCGGCCCGTGGAATCGAAGACGTCGAAGCTGAATGCGTTGGAGACCGTGGCCATGTCGATTCCCGGATTCCACGAATGGATCACAAGCCGCTCGACGACGTTGAAGTCGAGCGAGACAGAGGCCCGGGTCTCACCGGCGCCGACGATCGTGAACCGCCCCGTCGCCGTCCAGTCAGCCATGCCGCCGGCGATGGTGGCGAACGACTCGCCGTTGAGCAGGGCCTCGGCGGCCAGGTCGATGGAGAGCGTGTCAGGGGTGCCGACCGGAGCGAACAAGTGGGAGCCCGCGATCGCGCTGCCGTTGGCGGGCCACCCGGCGGGCGGCTGGCCGGATCCGGTGCCGGTGACCGTGTCGGGATATGGCGTCACGTAGCCATCGCTCCGAGCGAAATTCCGACCGGCGAGGAAGTCGGCTGACGCGGGAGCAGCCGTGTCGAAGCCACGTGGCACTCCTGCAGCCGTGGGATTGAGCTGCAGCAGCACCCGCTCGTTTGCCGGTTGCGACATTCCCGGAAACACGGTGCCGCTGTAGTTCTCGACCGGCTGCGCGGGCACCCCGCTGCCGATGAACGACTGTGCCGCGTCGATGCCTCCCACGTTGGCGACGACTCCGGGAGCCGTGTCGATGGCGGCCTGCGTGGCCATCGTCACGCCGAAGCCGAGCGGATCGGCGACGATCTGCGCCGACGCGCCGGGCGCCGCGGTGAGCGTCATGCCGTAGATCTTCTGCTGGGCGAAGCCGTAGACCACGGCCGTGGCGATCGGCTCGGCCGACAGTGGATGGGTGGCGAGCCCGAGGCAGGCGGTCGCGACGAGTGCGAGGGGCGGGATCCGGACAGGGATGGACGGCGATCGCATGGCGGCAGGTCTCCGGGCATTCAGGGGAACGACGGTGCGCGTCACGACTGCGCGGCGAACGACGGCGCCCCATGGCGTCGTCGCGCCGTCGGCCGGCGCTCCCCCGGGCTCCGCATGAACGCGGTGCCCGGTGACACGTCTCCCGAGACCTGGCGGCCGGCGCCCCTGCACCTCGCGGCACGTCGCCGCCCCCCGCTCGCAGCGGGTGACGGCCGTGGTTCCGGCCGGCCGAACCCTTCTCGCACGCTGGCCGCGAGGTCAAGATCCCGCGTCACGCCCGGCGCACGCGGCGATTCACCGGCCGGACACGCCGGCCAGTCGCGGTCCCTGCGCCGCGGCACCGGAAGTTTTGGCCTGGCCCGTCACCGACGGCGGGCGATAGGATTTCGGCCCGTTTTGGCCTTCCGCCGCCCGCCCACCTTCGGAGACGTGCGATGTATCCCCTCCGCGGCCTGCTGTCGGTTCTCGCCCGGCTCATGATCTCGGCGATCTTCGTGATGAGCGCGGCGGGCAACAAGATTCCCAACTTCGCCGGAGTCGCGGCGATGATGGAGGGCAAGGGCATCCCGCAGCCGAAGATCCTCCTCGCCGGTGCGATCGCCTTCATGCTCCTTGGCGGCGTCTCGATCGTGATCGGCTACAAGGCGCGGTTCGGGGCCCTGCTCCTGCTCGTCTTCCTAGGCGCGGCCACGTATTACTTTCACGACTTCCGTGCGTTGCCCGCGGGCTCGCCGGAGCACCGCGACCAGATGATCCAGTTCATGAAGAACCTCGCCCTGATGGGGACGATGCTCTTCTTCCTCGCCAACGGCACGGGCCCGTGGAGTCTCGACAACCGCGCGGCGGCCGGGGCCGCGGAAGAGGCCGACGACGTCCCGGCTCCGCGCGAATCCCGCCCCGGCCGGTAGCGCTGCCGCGGGTCAGTCCGCGCCCTGCAACACGAGGAGCGCGTTGGAGGCGGCCCGTTGCTCGGCCTCCTTCTTGTTGCGGCCCCAGGCGGGCGGATACCGTCGGCCACCGATCTGTGCCGACACGTGAAAACTCTTGCTGTGATCGGGGCCCGACTCCTCGATCACCTCGTAGGTCGGGGTGAGGCCAAAATCCCTTTGTGCGACCTGCTGCAAAAGCGACTTGTGGTTCGAGCCCTGGGCCCCCGTGGCCACCTGCTCGATCGCCGGCAACACGAACCGTGCGACGAGCGGCCGCACGGCCTCCATGCCGCCGTCGAGATAGATCGCCGCCACCAGCGACTCGAACAGGTCGGAGAGCACCGACTCCGGCACGGCCCGGTTCGAAGCCAGGCCCTTGCCGACGATCAGGAAGTCGACGAGATCCAATTCGGTGCTGATCCGGCCGCACGTCTCCCGGCTCACGACCACCGATTTGATCCGCGTGAGATCCCCTTCGAGCGACTCGGGAAACGAATGGTAGAGCGTCTCGCAGACCAGGAACCCGAGGATCGCATCGCCGAGGAACTCGAGCCGCTCGTTGGACGCCAGCCGATGCTGGGCCCCGGACGCGTGGGTGAGGGCCGCCACGAGCAGGCCCGGGTCGCGAAACGCGTAGCCGATGCGGCGCTGGCACTCGGCCACGTCGATCGCGGCCTCTGGCGGCTCCCGCGGCACCCGGCTGGACATGCAGATTTCCTTCTCTCCGGCAGGGTACGCCCTGTTTTCGGCCGGTGTCAACGCACCATCGCGGGCGACCGAACACACCGCGGTCCTGGATCGTAGAACCCCCAGCGTCGCGGTGCACCGGCCGATCTCCGGATCGTCCGGCCGCACGCACGCGCCCCCTCCGCTTACAATCTGCCGCCGGTTTTCCTTCCCAGTGGAGTGCACCCCCGATGTCCGCCCCCAACGCCTGCCGCCCCCCTGCCCGCTCGCGATCCGTCGCGCTCGCCTGCTGGCTCTGCCTGCTCGCGACGGCCGCGCTCGCGGCGTTTCTCGTCGGCCTCGGTGACTCGTCCGCCCGCGCCGCCGAGACGGCCGCGGAGGCCCGGGCCCACGCCTCCGCGCTCTCGACCGCATTTCGCGAGGCGGCCGCGGCGGCTTCGCCAAGCGTGGTCGTGGTGCGGAGCGAGGTGAAGCCCCGCCGGCAGCCGGCCCGCGATCGGCAGCGTGGCGGTCGGGGCCGCGGCCCGCAGGGCGAAAACCCGTTCCGTGGCACGCCCTTCGAAGACATGTTTCCCGACGGGATGCCCGAGGGCTTCGAGTTCCATCCGCCGGAGGGCCACGGGGGCCCGCGATCGGGGATGGGCTCCGGGGTGATCGTCGACGCGGCCGGCATCGTGCTCACCAACAACCACGTGGTGGAGGACGCCGACGAGGTCACGGTGGAACTCTCCGACGGCCGCGAGTTCAAGGCCACCGAGATCAAGACCGACCCCGAGAGCGACCTGGCCGTGATCAAGCTCGCCGGCGCGAAGGATCTCCCCGTCGCGAAGCTCGGCGACTCCGACAGGCTCGCCACCGGCGACTGGGTGATCGCCATCGGCACGCCATTCGAGCTGGAGACGACCGTCAGTGCGGGAATCATCAGTGGCAAGGGCCGTGAGCTCGGTGGGATCCGCCGGGCACAGTTCCTGCAGACCGACGCGGCGATCAATCCGGGCAACTCCGGCGGGCCGCTCGTCAACCTCGCCGGCGAGGTGGTTGGCATCAACACCGCCATCGCGTCCTCGAGCGGCGGCTATCAGGGCGTCGGCTTCGCGATCCCGTCGAACCTCGCCACGTGGGTGATGCGGCAACTCATCGACAAGGGCGAGGTGCAGCGGGCCTTCATCGGCGTGCAGATGGGGCCGATCGACGGCCGCATGGCGGCGAAGCTCGGCCTGTCCGGACGCAAGGGCGTGCTCGTCAACGATGTCGTGCCCGACTCGCCGGCCGCCGCCGCCGGCGTGCAGGAGCTCGACGTCATCACCGCCTTCGACGGCAAGGCCGTGGACGGCACGCGGAGCCTGCAGGAGATCGTGGAGCGGGCGGGCTTCGACCAACCCCACAAGCTCACGGTGCTCCGCGACGGCCGTGAACTCACGCTTTCGATCACCGTCAAGCCGCTGCCGAAGGAGCTCGTCGATGGCGGCGACGACCGTCCGCAACGCGGCGGCATCGACAAGGGCGAACGCTACTACTCCGAGGACTTCGGGCTCGAGGTCCGCGACAAGGCCTCGCTCCCCGAGGATGCGTACGAGGGCTTCGAGGGCGTGATCGTGGATCGCGTCGACCCCGATGGGGTGGCGGCCGCCGCGGGCATCGGGCCCGGGGTGCTCATCCGTGCCGTGGGCAAGGTTGAGATCCACACGGTGGCGGAGTTCGCGGAGGCGCTCGACGCCGAGAATCCCGCCGACGGCGTGCTTCTCAAGGTGCGGACGCCGCGGGGCAACGCCATCGTCCTCTTGCAAAACCGGTAGGCCGACGGGACGATCGCCCGAATGGCCACTCTCGGCGTCAACATCGATCACGTGGCCACGGTGCGGCAGGCTCGCCGCACCGTGGAGCCCGACCCGGTCTGGGCGGCGGCCGCCGCCGAACTCGCCGGCGCCGACGCGATCACCGTGCACCTGCGGGAGGATCGCCGCCACATCCAGGATCGCGACCTGGAGGTGCTGCGGCGGACGGTTCAGGTGAAGCTCAATCTGGAGTCGGCGATCGCCCCGGCGATGATCGACGTCGCCTGCCGCGTGAAGCCCGACCAGGTGACGCTCGTACCGGAGAAGCGGGAGGAGGTCACGACCGAGGGCGGGCTCGACGTCGTCACCCACCACGCGGCCACAGCCGCGGCCATCGACCGGCTCCGCGCCGCCGGGATCGCCGTGTCGCTGTTTCTCGATGCCGAGGCCCGGCAGATCGACGCGGCCGTGGAACTCGGCGCCGACGCGGTCGAACTCCACACCGGTCAATATGCCAACGCGGCCACCGAGGCCGCCCGCCATGCCGAACTCGTCACGCTCGCCCGTGGCGCGGCCATGATCCGGCAGGCCCAACTCGCGCTCGCCGCCGGCCACGGCCTGACGTATCGCAACGTGGTCCCGGTGGCGCGGCTGGAGGGCATGGGAGAGCTCAACATCGGCCACTCCATCGTGGCCCGGGCCGTGTTCGTCGGCATGGCCGAGGCGGTTCGCGAGATGAAGCGGCTCATCGCCTCGTGAACGCGGCCGGATCGGTGAGCACGAAGGCATGGCCGTGGTCGCTCGTCACGATCACGGCGGCGGCGTCCCAGCCGCCGTGCGCCTCGATCCAGGCGAAGATCGCCCGCACGGCCGCGTCGCCCGACTGCACCGCACCGATCGCCGTGTCGATGTTGTTGGCGTGGGAGGCCCAGTCGACCTCGCCCGCCTCGACCATCAGCCAGCGCTTCTCGCCGCGGGCGGCGAGCACGTCGAGCGCCGCCACGGCCATGTCGGCGAGCGTGGGGTTCTCGGCGAGGTCGGCCGGGGTGTAGCGGATCGCGCCGCCGTACTTCTTGCGCAGCCGGTCGGACTCGGCGTCGGGCGCGGTCGGGGCCGGCTTGTAGTCACCGTTGGCGGTGCGGAACGGCAGGTGCCCCTCGCCGGCGCCGAAAAAGCCGAACAGCCGCCTGCCATCGGCGATCGCGGATCGGGCCGCACCCGCCAGCACCTCGGCGCCGCGACGACCGGGCGTGCGGGTCGCCACCACGTAGCGACCGCCGTTGGCGGCATCGACCGCGGCCCGCGTCGAGTCGGCCACGTACTTGCCGCCCGGCTCGAAGTTCCGCCCCTGGTCTTTCTCCTCCTGGGCCGTCACGCCGAACCCGCCTCCGATCAGCACGTCGAGACCAGGAAGCGGCGCGGTGCGGTGGGAGATCGACGGCTCGCCGAGCTGGTCGCGGGCGATGTCCTGGTAGTCGTCGCGGGTGACGTTCGTAGCGTAGGCACAGGCCGGCGTGGCATGTGACACCGGCACGCTCGTCACCGCGCCCACCACCCAGCCCTGTGCCTGGAGTTCCCGCGCCACGGGCTCGAGCTCCTCCCCCGCCGGGCCCACGTTGATCGCGTCGTTGTAGGTCTTGCGGCCGGTGCACAGCGACGTGGCCGAGGCCGCCGAATCGGTGACGGCGTGCTTGCGTTCGCGATCGCGGCCCATGAGGTAGCGGACGTCGGCCCGCGAATCCCACGGCGTGGTGCCGCCCCGGGTGGGATCGTAGCCCCCGGGCGTCTCGCCCCCCGGGTTCGTCAGCACCTGTGCATCGACGTCGAATTTCGTGCCGTCGTTGGCGGGGCTCGTCACGCACCAGCCGAAGTCGGTCGGTGCGCCCCGATAGTCCTGGAACGCGAAGCCGGTGCCGCGGCCCGAGTCGTAGGCGACCGTGCCAGTCGTGGCGATCGCCGCCGTGCGGGTTGTGTGCCAGTCCATGCCGTCGAACACGACGAGCACGATCAGCGTCTTGCCTGACTCGGCGGCGAGTCGTTGCAGGCGTGCCACGTCGGTCTGATCGAAGTGGGCCGCGGCGGGATCGAGCGTGTGATCGGGGAGCCGCCCGTAGAGGGACTCCAGCCGCTGCGGGTCGCGGTAGGGGCTGTTGGTCCCCGACACCGCCTCGAGGCCGAGGCCGAAGGTGTAGACCGGGATCAGACGGTTGGAGTGCTGCGACCAGGCGACGTATTTCCCCGGTTGGTCGCCCCAGTGGCCCCACGACGCGCGGCCGGCCCGCTCGGCCTCGACCTGCATCGCACAGATGGCGTCGGCGCAGACGGCATCCGTGCATCCCGGTGCGCCACGTTCCGGGGCACCACGTTGCGGCCGGAGCCAGCCGGGCACGGCCAGCACCGCAGCGGCGAGCAGCACCGCGGCGGCGGTCCAGGTTCCGATTCCGAATTGAGAGGCACCGTGCCGCATGGAGCCGCATCATACCCGGTCGCCTGACCCGGGCACGGCCGCGGCCTGCATGGTCACGGCGATCCCGGGCCTGCGGGGCCAGGCAGACGGGCCACGATTCGCAGCGGGCCGCCGCTCCCGCCGGCGATCTTCATCGGCAACGCGGCCACGAAGGTGCCCGAGGCCGGAAGTTCGTCGAGCGCCGCCACGTTCTCGAACACCGGCACGTTCGCGCCGCACAGGGCCACGTGGGAACCGAAGTGGGTGGACGGCCCATGGTCGATGCTGGCCGTGTCGATGCCGACCGCCTTCACGCGACGGTGCTTCACGAGCCACTCGGCCGCCTCCGGCGCGAGGCCCGGAAAGTGGAGTTCGGCCACGGCGTCGGGGCCCATGCGTTCCGTGCCGAGGTAGCGACCGCGGTCGCCCCAGCGCCGGCCCCAGCCGGTCCGCAGGAGCAGGATCACGTCGCCGAGCTGGCGGCCGTGCGCCGTTTCCCACGCCACGAGATCGTCGGCCGTGATCTCGTAGTCGGCATCGGCCGCGCACCGCTCGGTCACGTCCACCACCGCCGCCTCGCCCACGAGTCGGGCGGGCGGGATCGCATCGGCCGTCTGGCCCGTCGCGGAAAAATGCCGGGGGGCGTCGAGGTGCGTGCCGCCGTGCTCGGCGGTTTCGAAGCGGTTGGCCGCGTAGTAGTAGCCCTTGGGCGTCGGGCCGTTCCGCCCCGGCTCGAACGTGAAGCCCCGCTCGGTCGGCCAGTAGATCGTGGTCGAGTCGAACGCATGGGTGAGGTCGATCCAGCGGCCGCCGCCGACGGTTCGCGCGACGTCGTCGCCCATCGTCCCGACCGAGGCCGGCGAGCCGACACCCACGGGCATCTCACACTGCCATCCGCAGCCGACAGCCAGCGGCAGTGCGACCGCGAGCCTCCAACCGGGCCTCATGCGGCTCATACGGATTCCACTTGATCCTCGCGCGGAGGGAGGCATCTCGTTGGCAGCCGACCTGTGAGCCCAACCGGCTCAGGTCTGCCC
>CAIXGY010000108.1 GCA_903919035.1 uncultured Planctomycetaceae bacterium
GCCGCGGGAGCCGCAGCGGCCACCGGCGCCGGCTGCGGCGTGACCGGCTTGGCGACCGGGGGAGGCGGAGCGGCGGCGGCCTTCGCCGGCGCAGGGCTTGCCGGGGGCGGGGCCTTGGCAGGAGCGGTGCCCGCCGCGTCGAGCAGCACCAGCGCCTGGCCGACCTTCACGGTGTCGCCCTTCTTGACGAGCACCTTCGCGATCAAGCCGCCCGGTGGACACGGCACCTCGATCACCGCCTTGTCGGTCTCCACCTCGAGAATCGCCTGCCCGGGCTTGATGACGTCGCCCTCCGCGACGTGCACGCTCACCACGTCGCCAGAAGCGATGTTCTCTCCCAGGTCGGGCAGCTTGAATTCGGTGGCCATGCGGACTTCGCCTCGGTGCTTGGGACTTCCGGATTTGTGAAGAGAGCCGTTCGGTGAATGCAGCCCATGACGGGCATGTCGGGGAGCCGCCGGGCGCCCGGCGTCAGGCCGACGCCGGATCGATCTTGTCGGGATCGACGCCCAGCCGCGCGATCGCCTCGCCGACGGCGTGAGCCCCGATCGCGCCGACCGCCGCCAGCCGCGACAGGGCGCCGATGGCGACGCATTCGCCGTCGACCTCGAAATGGCGACGCAACTTCGGCCGCAACTCGCTGCGGCCGAAGCCGTCGGTGCCGAGCACGAACAACCCGCCTGGAATCCACGGGTCGAGTTGCTCGGGCACCGCCCGCACGTGGTCGCTCGCCGCGACGAACACGCCTTGCTCGTCGGCCAGCAGCGTCTCCAGGTAGCTGCGACGCGGCTCCGCCTCGGGATGGAGCATGTTCCAGCGGCGGCACTCCTGCGCGTCCCGCCGCAACTCCTTCCAACTCGTGACGCTCCAGACCGTGCACGACGCGCCCCAGTGCTCGGCGAGCAACTCCGCCCCGCGGATCACCTCGCGGAGGATGGCGCCCGAGCCGAGCAGATGGACATGCGGCAGTTTCGTGGCCTTGCCGGCGGCCTTCTTCGCCGGGACCACGTCCCGCAGGCGGTACATGCCCTGGAGGATGCCCGCCTCGCAGCCCGGCGGCATCGGCGGCATCTCGTAGTTCTCGTTGTAGACGGTGAGGTAGTAGATCCAATCCTCGCCCTTGGCGTACATCCGCTCCATGCCGTCGAGCATGATCACCGTCGACTCGTAGACGAACGCCGGATCGTAGGCCTTGACGGTGGGATAGGCCATCGCAAAGAGGTGGCTGTGGCCGTCCTGGTGCTGCAGTCCCTCTCCGTTGAGCGTCGTCCGGCCGGCCGTGCCGCCGAGCAAGAAGCCTCGCGCCCGACTGTCGCAAGCGGCCCAGATCAGGTCGCCGATCCGCTGGAAGCCGAACATCGAGTAGTAGATGAACATCGGGATCATCGGCACGCCATGACTGGCGTAGGCCGTGCCGGCGGCGACGAAGCTCGACATGCTTCCCGCCTCGGTGATGCCCTCCTCGAGGATCTGGCCGTCCTTGGCCTCGCGGTAGTAGAGGAGCTGGTCGGAGTCGACCGGCTCGTAGAGCTGGCCGGTGTGGGCGTAGATGCCGCACTGCTTGAAAAGCGGATCCATGCCGAAGGTCCGCGATTCGTCGGGCACGATCGGCACGATGTACTTGCCGACCCGCTTGTCCTTGAGAAGCGACGCCATGAGCGTGACCACGCCGGTGGTGGTGGACACCTCGCGGCCGGCGCTCTTCTCGATGAAGCTCATGTAGTCCGACAGCGGCGGCGTCTCGAGCAGCGGCCCCGACTTCGGGCGGCTCGGCACCTGCCCGCCGAGGGCGGCCCGTCGCTCCCGCAGGTAGCGCATCTCCTCCGAGTCCTCCGGCGGACGGTAGAAGGGCGCCTTGGCCACCTCGTCGTCGGAGATCGGGATCCCGAACCGCGAGCGGAAGGCCCGCAACTCGTCCTCGTTGAGCTTCTTCTGCTGGTGCGTGACGTTGCGGCCCTCGCCCACCTCTCCGAGCCCGTAGCCCTTGATCGTCTTGGCGATGATCACGGTCGGCTTGCCGTGGCACTTCATCGCGGCGGCGTAGGCCGCATAGACCTTCTCGGGATCGTGGCCGCCGCGCTTCAGCTTCTTGAGCTTCTCGTCCGACAGGTGGGCCACCATCTCCAGAAGCTGGGGATCGGCCCCGAAGAAGTGGTCGCGGATGTAGCCGCCGGGCATGACGACATACTTCTGGTATTGACCGTCCACCACCTCGTTCATCCGCTTGACGAGCAACCCCTCGGCGTCCTTGTCGAGCAGCGGATCCCAGTCCTCTCCCCAGATCACCTTGATCACGTTCCAGCCGGCACCGCGGAAGACGCCCTCGAGTTCCTGGATGATCTTGCCGTTGCCGCGCACGGGGCCGTCGAGCCGCTGCAGATTGCAGTTGATGACGAACACCAGGTTGTCGAGCTGCTCACGGGCAGCCAGCGAAATCGCCCCGAGAGTTTCAGGCTCGTCGGTTTCACCGTCGCCGATGAAACACCAGACATGCTGCCGGCTCGTGTCCTTGATGCCACGATCCTGCAGGTACTTGTTGAAGCGGGCCTGGTAGATCGCCATGAGCGGCCCGAGGCCCATCGAAACCGTGGGAAACTCCCAGAATTCCGGCATCAGCCACGGGTGCGGGTAGCTCGACAGTCCGCCGCCGTCCGCGAGTTCGCGACGGAAGTTTTCGAGTTGCTTCTCGGAGATGCGACCTTCGAGGAAGGCCCGGGAATAGATCCCTGGCGAGGCGTGGCCCTGAAAGTAGACCTGATCGCCGGAGAAGTCGTCGCCGCGGCCGCGGATGAAGTGGTTCATCGCCACTTCGACGAGGGTCGCCGAGGAGGCGAACGTGGAGATGTGGCCCCCGATGCTCTTGTCCTCGCGATTGGCGCGGACGACCATCGCCATGGCGTTCCAGCGGATGATGCTCTTGATCCGCCGCTCGATTTCCCGGTTGCCGGGGAACGGGGGCTGCCGATCGGCGGGGATGGTGTTGATGTAGGGCGTCGTGGCGGAGAACGGGATCGCCACTCCGAGTCGGTAGGCCTCCTGCTCGATGGCCTGCAGCAGGTAGGCGGCCCGGTCGCCCCCTCGGCTGTTGATCACGTAGCGGAGCGAGTCGAGCCACTCCCGGGTCTCAGTCGGGTCGGCATCGACGGCGGACACCCCGTCGACCACTTCCGGCTGGCCCGAGGCCCCTTCTCCAACCTGCCCGATCGCCATGGGAGCATGAACCCCGCGCGGCAGGCCGGCGGGAACTGCACCGCCCGCGTCACGCACCTCGTCGGACTGGTCGATGTCGGGGCTGGCCATGGGGGACTCCCGGGGGAACTACGAATTTCCGCATTATTCCGCGGTTTCCCGGGGGCGTAAAGGCCGGAAACGGCTGTCCGGAAAAAGCCGCGGGTCTCGCCCCCGCGCTCCACTCAGACGCACGAGCCTTCGCCACGGCAAACTCGGCACGATGCCGAGGTTTGCCGTGCAGCGGCATCATGCGAGAGGCGGGAGTCGAACCCGCACGCCTTGCGGCACTGGAACCTAAATCCAGCGCGTCTGCCAGTTCCGCCACTCTCGCTCGGGCACGAATCCGGCCGGTCGTGACCATGGTTTCGCGTCGGGGCGCAGTGCCTCGGTCCGCGTCGTGCCTCGCCCCGACATCCTCGCACAATCGCGCGCTGCCATCCAGGATGCAACCTCATTCCGTGGCATGGACCACGTGGGCCGACGAGGGCACTCTCGTGCCAGCCCGGCACCTGACGGCCGGGAACCGTTTCTTGATGGATCTCCCGCTCGAAACTACAACTTCCCGGCTGCGAGCGAACCGCCGACCGGATCCGAACCGCCGCCCCTGGGAGCGAGACGAGCATGCACGTGCCACTGGTGGTCCTGGGAGGCGGGCCCGGCGGGTATGCCGCGGCATTTCTCGCGGCCGATCTCGGCATGCCGGTGACACTCGTCGAGCGAGACGAACGGCTCGGCGGCACCTGCCTGCTTCGCGGCTGCATCCCGTCAAAGGCGCTGCTGCACGTGGGCCGCGTGCTGGCGGAATGCCGGGAACTCGAGGACTGGGGCGTCCACCTTGCCCGGCCGAAGATCGACCTGGGAGCCTTGCGATCCCGCAAGGACAAGGTCATCGCCACGCTGACCGGCGGGCTTGGGACGCTGGCCCGGCGGCGCAATGTGACGGTCGTCAGGGGCACGGCCCGATTCACGAACTCGACGACTCTCGAAGTCGTCTCCGCGGAATCGGGCGGCTCGACCCAGACCCTGACCTTCGACCACTGCATCCTGGCGTCCGGCTCGAGGCCCGCCCGGATTCCGGCCTTCGACATCGGCAGCCCGCGGGTGATGGATTCCACCGGGGCCCTCGAATTGGCCGACGTCCCGAAGTCATTGCTCGTCGTCGGGGGGGGCTATATCGGCCTGGAAATGGGCACCGTCTACGCAGAGCTCGGCTCGAAGGTGTCGGTCGTCGAACTCACCGACGGGCTGTTGCCAGGGGCCGACCGCGACCTCGTCAAGCCACTGCAGCAACGGCTGGAGAAGTTGTTTGAGAAGATCATGCTTCGCACGAAGGTGGTGGGGCTCGAAGACACCGGCTCGGCAGTCGCGGTGCGTTTCGAAGGGCCCGACGGGCCCAGCGAGAAGGAGTTTGCGAGGGTGCTCGTCGCGGTGGGACGGCGGCCGAATTCGGACGGCATCGGCCTCGAGAACACCGGCGTGAAGATCGATGCCCGTGGATTCGTCGCGGTCGATGGCCAACAACGGACGGCCGATCCCCACATCCTGGCGATCGGCGACGTATGCGGCGAGCCGATGCTCGCACATCGCGCGAGCCATCAGGGAAAGGTGGCCGTCGAGTGCCTGCACGGCGAGGCCGCGCTCTTCGCCCCGCGGGCGATTCCCGCGGTGGTGTTCACCGATCCGGAGATCGCCTGGGCCGGCCTGACCGAACAGGAGGCCTCCGCTTCCGGCCGTGCCGTCGAGGTGAGCCGCTACCCCTGGGCCGCAAGCGGCCGAGCACATGCGCTCGGCCGCACCGATGGCCTCACGAAGATGCTCGTGGATCCTGAATCCGACACGGTGCTCGGAGTGGGCATCGTCGGGCCGGGTGCCGGCGAACTCATCGCTGAGGGAGTGCTCGCCATCGAGATGGGGTGCTCGGCGCGGGATCTCGCCGAGACGATCCACCCGCATCCGACGCTGGGCGAAACGGTCGCCTTTTCGGCCGAAAATTACTTCGGTCTGGCGACCGAGATCTACAGGCCGCGGGCCGAGGCCACGCGCTGACGGGTCGGTGCCTGGAGCCGCCACGGCACCGCTCCTGCGGCGACCGAGCGGCCGACCGCGTCGGGATACCGCATGCCGCTGGCTTCCGCGGGCTCGTCATCCTCCGCCGCCGGCACCGACGATTGATCGAACAGACCGCTCGGCTGCTCTCCGCCGTCGGGCTTGGTCGTCGGTTCGGATGCCGGCCGCCGGAGGTCGCTCGCGGGATCGAGTCGCTGATTCTCGTCGGGCTCCGGAGCCTTGAACGTGTCGTCGGGAAACGGTTCGGAGGCCGACGGTGCGTCGTCGGGATTCGGAGTGAGCGGCTCCACGCCGGCTGCCCGCGGCGAGTCGCCCACCGGTGCTGACTCGACGGGCGGCGCCGTGGGATCGTCGTCCGCCAGCGGCGGCGACTCCTCTTCGGCAGAGGGCACCTGCGACGCCGGTGGCCGCGACGGTGTGACGGCCTCATCAGCGCCGACAGGAACGACGCCCTGCGTTGGCCAGCGGCGCCATTGGGTGCCGTAAAAGCCGTACTGGCTCGGCCGCACGGGACAATGCGGAGCGCACAGGCCGTCGCGACAGGCCGCCGCATGACCGCGATGGAGCCGACACCCGGACGGGTCGCAGTCATTGCAGCGACCGCAGTGGTGCCCGCCGGCCGGAGTCACGGCATGATCGACCTTGGCCGGACGCCGCGTCGTCACCGCCGCTTCGCCGCCGACCACCGCGCCCGTGCCTGCCAGGGCGGCGAGACACCAGGCGGCGATCGGTCCGGACGTCCGGACGACGCCACGACCGAGACGAGTGACGAGGCTGGGTTTCATCGGATGCGAACTCCCTTGGTCGCGGCGTCGGATCCGCACGAGGCCCCGGATCGGCACGGAGCGCCGGACCGGCACCTGCGGAACAATCCTCCCTATCGTTCATCCCGGGCGGTGAACTTTGGTCAGACTGCCGGCTGGATGGCCCGGGAGCCTGGGAAATCTGCGGCCCAGAAGGCGGCGTTCACCGCCCGCAAATCGTCTCCCCGGATTGGTAGACTGCTCAGTGTGGGCGGTTGCCCGCCCTTGTCCTGACCAGACTCCGCGGAGATCGTCGCGACGTGAAGCGAGTCAATTTCAAGCTGTTGCTCGGGCTGTTCATCGCCGTCGCGGTGCTCGGTGGCGGCGTATTCGGCCTCCATCGCTACCAGGTCAACCGCAACGCGGGCGGCCTCGTGTCCCTCGCGCGACAGCGTCTCAAGGACGGCAAGACCGGCGAGGCCCTCGGCTTCTTCGGCCGGTATCTCGGCATGCGACCGGACGACGTCGCGGTGCAGCGTGAATACGCGGAACTCGTGCTCGCGCAGACGCAGGGCACGAACGCCTCCCAGGCGGAATTGCAGCGGGCGTACAACAGCCTCGAGGAGGCCGTGCGGCGCAATCCCGACGACGATCCACTGCGACTGAAGCTCGCCGAATTCCAGGTCCGCGTCGGCCGGTTCAGCGACGCTCGGGAGCATCTCGAGACCCTTCGGCAGCGGATGGAAGAGCGGGCCGCCGACGGCAAGGACGAAGAACTCGACTCCCAGAAGGTTCAGTTGCTGCTGGCGCGAGCCTTCGCCGGTGAAGGCGACTTCGACTCAGCCTCCCGACTCGCAGCCGACCTCATCGGCTACGACGTGCAGCAGCGGGCCTTCGATCCCGACCGCCAGCCCGTCGACGACACCGAGCCCTACGTGCTGCTGGCCGCCATCCTCGAGGAGCGACTCGACGACGCGTCCGCCGCCACGACGGTGTTGGAAGAACTCGGGAAGCGACGCAGCACCGACTCGAAGGCATGGCTGGCCCTCGCCAAGTGGCACCGCCAGCGGAGCGACCTCGATGCGGCCGTCCAGGACATGGAAAAGGCGCTCGAAATCGCCCCGGAAGACCCCGACGTGGTGTGGGGTGCGTTCGAGTTGGCGCTGGCCCAGGGAAACCTGGAAGAAGCCCAGGCGACCGCCACCCGCGCCCGCGAGCTGTTTCCCGGGGATGAGCGGGTGTATCGGGGGCTCGCCGCCCTGGCCTTGCAGCGCAGCGATCTGCCCGCGGCGGAAGAAGCGCTGCGGGATGGCGTCGACAAGGTGCCTGGCAAGGCATCGTTGATGCTCATGCTCGCCGACACGCTGCTCCAGCAGGGCAAGCTCGACGAGACCGACGACACGGTGCAGCAGATCGAGGAACTCTACGGCACCGCGAGCCCGGCCGTGGGCCTGCTCCAGAGCCGCGTGTTGATCGCCCGGAAGCGTTGGCCGCAGGCTCGGCAGAAGCTCGAGGAAATCCGGCCGCTCGCCGTGGGGCTCACCGAGATGACCCGCCAGATCGACCTCTGCCTCGGCCAGTGCTACGAGAACCTCGAGGAGTTCGACGAGCAGCTCGACGTGAGCCGTCGGATCCTGGTCGACGATCCCACGTCGCTGGCGGCGCGGGTGGCGCAGGCCTCGGCGATGGCGTCGGCCGGCAAGTCCGACGAGGCGCTGGCTGAATTCGAGACGGTGGCCGCGGCAGTGCCCCCGGATCGGCTGCCTTCGGTGCCGCAGATCTGGTACCCGCTCATGCAGCTGCGGGTCGTCGAGCAGATGAAGAAGTCGGCGGGCGAACGCGATTGGAGCCGCATCGACAGCCTGCTCACCCAGCTCGAGGAATCGGCGGCCGTGTCGACCTCGCAACTGGCACTGCTGCGGGCCGACATCCTCTCGCGCAAGGGCGAGAACGAGGCGGCGCTCGACCTCCTGGAAAGGGCCGCGCAGGCTCCCGATGCCGAGCCCGCCGTCTGGTCGTCGTATGCCCTGCTCACCCTCCGCGAACGCGGAGCGGACGCGGCCCGCGCGATCATCGCCGGTCTGCCCGCTGATCGGGCCGACCATCCCGCGATGGTGAGCGTGAGGATGCAGCTGGCGGCCAGGGCGGCTCCCGAGGAGGCCGACCGCGAACTCTCCGCCCTCGAGGAACAGACCGAGCAGATGCCTCCGGAGGAGGCGGCGCGGCTGCTGTCGATGGTGGGTGGTCTGCGGCTCGAACTCGGAGACGCGGCCGAGGCGGAGCGGCTGTGGCGCAAGGCCGCGGATCGGCAGGTCGACGACCTGCGATCGCGAACCGCCCTTTTGGAACTCGCCATGAAGCAGGGCGACATCGAGAAGGCGAAGGCGGCGGCCATCGACATCGAGGCCGTGGCCGGGGCGACCAGTGCCCGGGCCCGCGTGGCCGACGCCGGCGTGAAGATCCTCGAAGTCCGCAAGGCCCAGGAGACCAAGGAACTGGAAACCGGCAAGGTGGATCTGACCCCCGATGAGGAACGACTGCTCGACCAGGCTCGCAACCTCCTCATCGAGGCCGAGAATGACCGTCCTGGCTGGCACCTCATCCAGACCTACTCGGCGGAGATCGATGGCCTCAAAGGCGACATTCCCGCCGCGATCGAGCGGCTGAAGCGGGCCGTGCGCCTCGGCCCGACGAACCCGGACGTCGTCCGGCAACTCGTCGCCCTGCTCTATTCCTCCAATCGCCTTGACGAGGCGCGGCAAGCGCTCGACCAGCTCGGCCCCGACGGACTGGCGGGCTTCGAGCGGCTGTCGGCCGAGATGGAGCTGCGCTCGGGCCGCATGGACGAGGCCGTCGCGATCGCGGAGCGATCGGTTGGCCTCGACTCCAAGAACGGCAGCGAACTGCTCTGGCTGGCTCAGCTGTTGGAGCGCTCCGGCAAGCGCGAGCGCGCGGGCGAACTCTTCCAGAGGGTGGTCGAGGTGGCTCCGGACCGCGCCGACGGCTGGATCGCCCTCTTTTCCCATCAACTGACGACGGGCCGGCGCCGGGCTGCCGAGGCCACGCTCGACAGGGCTGCCGAGGCTTTGCCGTCGCCCGGGCGAGACCTGGTGCTCGCCCAGGGAGCTGAGATGCTCGGCCGGCTACAGGATGCCGAGGCGGCCTTCCGCGCCGCCGCCGAGGCGGCTCCTGACGACGTGGGCATCGCCACCGCCCGGGCCGAGTTCCTGGTGCGCACCGGCAGGTTCGATGCGGCCCGGCAGTCGCTTCAGGATCTCATCGCGTCGAAGTCAGACACGGCGGCGACGCGAGCGATGCGGACCTGGGCGCGGCGCAAGCTCGCGGAACTCACCGCGGACCGCGGCACCTATCCGCAGCTCCGTGAGGCGCTCGCGCTCATCGACGAAAACGTCGCGGCCGAGGGGCGACTCACTCCGGAAGACGCCGCTGCCAAGATCGCGCTGCTCGCGAACCGGCAGGAGCCGGAGAGCTGGCAGCAGGCGGTGGCGGTGCTGGAGGCCCTGCGCAAGGAACAGACGCTGACGACCGCACAAAGGCTCACCCTGGCCGGATTGCTCGACAAGGTGGGGCGCTGGGAGGAGTCGCGGCAGGAGTTGATGGCGATCGTGGCGGCGCCGAAGACTCCGCCGGCGTTCATCGCGATGCTGGCCGACAAGCTCATCACGCACGGCGAGATCGACAATGCCCGCGCGTGGGTCAAGCGGTTGCAGGAGACCGCCCCCGAGGCTCCGGTGACGATCGCCCTCGAGGCCCGCCTGGCGATCACCGACAAGGACCGCGCCCGCGCCGCCGATCTGGCCCGGCGGCTCATGCCCGCCGGCTCCGTGCCCACCGACCAGGGGGCGCAGCTTGCGGCGCTCGCGCAACTGATGGAAGACCTCGGCTTTCCCAAGGCCGCGGACAATGTGCTGGTGCAATATGCGTCCCAGTCGCCCGATGGCGTGATCGCCCGCGCGCAATTCCTGGGTCGGCAGATGCGGGCCGACGAGGCTCTCGACGTCCTCGAGGCGTCGTGGGATGCCCTGCCGCTGGAGCGGCTCATCTCGGTCGCGATCGACGTGGTGCGGCCCAACCCGAAGGCCGAGTCGGCGGCGAATCGTCTCCAGCAGTGGGTCGTCAAGGCCCGCCGCATCGATCCGGATTCCATTGTCGTCGGACTGGTCGAAGCCGAGTTGTTTGGCATGCAGGATCGTGAAGCCGAGGCCGAGGCCATGTACCGCGAACTGCTGACCAGGGACCGCCTGGAGCCGATGCAGGCGGCCATCATTTCGAACAATTTGGCGTTCCACCTCGCCGAGCCCACGACGGCCGCCGAGGCCAAGAAACTGATCGACACGGCCATCGAGACGATCGGGCCGCACCCCGACCTGCTCGACACGCGCGGTCTGGTCAAACTCGCCCTGGGCGAGGATCGGGAGGCGGTAGCCGACCTCGAGCAGGCGATCCTCAAACCGACCGACGTGAAGTTCCTGCATCTGGCGTACGCCCATCTGCGTGCCGGCGACAAGTCTGCGGCCCGCGCCGCCCTGGAGCAGGGGCGGAAGAAGGGGCTCGACACCGAGCGGCTTTCGAGATCGGACCGGTCGCGTCTGCGGGAGCTGGAGACGGCTCTCGGCCTCGCGCCGGAACAAGCCGGCCCCGCCGCCGCCGAGCCGGGCCGCGGCTGATCGAATCGAGACGCGCTCAGCGCGGCGGGGCGGATTGCAGCATCCGTGACCGCGCGAGCGCATCCTCGGCCTCGGGAATGAGGCCGGCCCGCATGCAGGCCACGCTCAACGCCGTGTAACTGAACGGATCCGCCGGCTCGAGCTCGCAGACCCGACGCGCATGCCGGACGGCGTCGGCATGACGCTCCAGACGGGTGCACCAGGCCGCCAGCGCGGAGTGTGCCAGGGCGAATTCGGGATGGTCCGCCACGACCGACTCGAGCGCGGCCACGGCCCCCGCGAGGTCCCCGGTGTCCTTGAGGCGTTCCGCCGCCGCATACCGATCGTCCCGCGTGTCGCTGCCCATGCCGCGTCGGCTCCTGTCCTCGAGGCCTAGTTCGTTCGGCCATCCGCTCCGCCCACTATATCCGCCCCCGCTGATCCGGGATCGGCGGATCCTTCCCTCGCGGCGGCCGGCTGGGGAAATAGGCAGGCCCGGCAGACATGGCGGACGCGTCTGAAATTGCCATTGAATCGCTCACCCACGCGGCCGATAAACCCGACCGGACAGACTCGCGAACGCGTGGCGAAAGGGATCCCGTGAGCATCCATCCGTTGGCCGTGGTGAGTCCCGAAGCCCGTCTCGGCGCGGGCGTGACGATCGCCGCATTCGCCACCGTCGAGGCCGACGTCGAACTCGGCGACCATTGCCGCATCGGTTCTGGTGCGGTTGTGAAGTCGGGTGTCACGGCCGGCTGTCACAACGAGTTCGCCGAGCATGTCGTGATCGGCGGCGCGCCGCAGCATGCCGCCCGTCCCGAGCACGTCGGCCGCGTGGTCGTGGGTGATCACAACGTCTTCCGGGAATTCGTCACCGTCCACCGATCCCTCAAGCCCGGCACGGCGACCGTGGTCGGCAATCACAACTATGTCATGGCGGGCGTGCACTTCGGCCATGACGTGACCGTCGGCAGCAACTGCATCTTCGCCAACAACGGCTTGCTGGGGGGCCACGCCACCGTTGAGGATCGGGCCTTCGTCTCGGGAGCGGTGGCCGTGCACCAATTCTGCCGCATCGGCCGCCTCGCCATGGTCGGCGGGCACGCTCGGGTCGTGCAGGACGTGCCTCCGTACATGCTCATCGACGGACACAGCGGTTGCGTGTGCGGGCTGAACGTGGTCGGCCTCCGCCGCTCCGGTCACACCGCGGCCGACATCACCGAACTGAAGGATGCGTACCGCGTCATCTACCGCCGCGGCCTGACGTGGAAGCAGGTGCTGGAAACCCTGCACGCAGACTTCGGGTCGGGCCCGGTGGCCCACCTTCGCGACTTCCTCGGCTGCGGCACCCGGGGCTTCGCGCAGGAGCGCCGCGCGCCGCCGGCGACGACGCTACGGCTGCGGGTTCCCGACGAGGACGCCATGGCGGTGCGGGCCAAGGCAGGCTGACCCTCAGTGGGTCACTCGCCGGACGCGGCCGCCTCGTCGAGTCCGTACCGCTGCAGTTTGCGGCGGAGCACCGACCGATCGATGCCGAGCATCTTGGCGGCGAGCGACTTGTTTTGCATGGTCGCGGCCAGCGTGCGCTCCAGGTGCACCCGCTCCACGTCGGCCAGCGTCGGCCAGGCTTCGTCCTTCGTGGCCGCGGGAGCGGCGGGAGCGACCGGGGCGGCCACTGGGGCCGGCTTCACCTTCGGCTCCACGCGGAACACGCCGGGCAAGGCCGTGGGTGAGACGATGCCACGGTTCGCAGCCGACGCCATCGCGGCGGCAGCGACCGGCGGGGCCGCGCGGGCGGGTTCCGGGGGCTCCGCGGCGGGCGGCGCGTCGACGCCCATGAGTCCGGTCAGCGCGTCGGGATCGATTTCCTCTCCCGACGAGAACATCACGGCCCGTTCCAGGACGTTTTCCAGTTCGCGGACGTTGCCGGGCCAGGCGTAGCCCTGGAGCACCTCGATCGCGGCCGGGGAAAGCGTGCACATCGGCATGCCGTGACGGGCCGCGAGTTCGGCCAGGTAGCGTTCGGCCAGCACCGGCACGTCCTCTGGCCGGTCCTTCAAACCGACCGTCCGGATCGCGACCACGTTGAGGCGATAAAAGAGATCCTCGCGAAACCGGCCCGCGTCGACCTCCCGGGCCAGGTCACGGTTCGTCGCGGCCAGCACCCGGACGTTGACGGGAATCTCCTGGTGACTGCCCACGGGCACGACGACCCGTTGCTGCAGCACCCGCAGCAACTTGGCCTGCAATTCCAGCTCCATCTCCCCGATCTCGTCGAGAAAGATCGTGCCGGAGTCGGCCGCGCGGAAGCAGCCCAGCGTGGCCGACGAGGCCCCCGTGAACGAGCCTTTCACGTGGCCGAACATATGGCTCACGAACAGCGTACCGGTGGTGACCGCACAATCGACGGGAATGAATGGTTTTGCCGACCGCGTGCTACAGCCGTGAATGGCCCGAGCGATGAGTTCCTTGCCCGTGCCGCTGGGGCCCATGATCAGGACGCTCGACTGGTGGGCGGCGACCAGTTCGATCGACCGCCGGACCTGCTCCGCCCAGGCGGATACGCCGGCGATCCGCTGAAGCGCAGCCTCGGCTCGTTTGTGATCCGTCATGGAAGCCATCGGGGAAGCCACCGGTCGCAGAAGACCCTCGTACGATATACCGGACTTCACCCGAGCCTGCCAGAACCCGGCGGAGCTCAGCGTGATCCGTCCACCAGCCACGAACCCCCTCGCACGACGGGTTCCGGGTGGGGCGATTGTGCCGCTTCCGCGGGGCTCGGCCTTTTTTTCCGGATCCGGAAGGTCGCCCGGCCGGGAAAGGTAGGCAAAGATTGAGGATCGCGGCCAGATGCCGTGCGCTCGTTCGACCCGGCTCACGCATGACTCACGCCTTTCCAGCCGACCAGTCGGCCACTCCCCCGGTGTCACGACCGACGCAGCCTGCGGCCGTCCGCCCGGCCACCGATCGGCGCTGGCCGTGGCTGGCCGGCGTGGCGCTCGCCATGGCGGCCGCCGCCGGCTGGTGGATGCTGGACCGTCTCCTCGTCGATCGCAGCCCCATCGTCGTCGGCATCCTCCATTCGCGAACCGGTCCCATGGCCGTCAGCGAGAACGCCATGATCGACGCCGAGGTGCTCGCCCTGGAGGAGATCAATCGCTCCGGCGGCCTGCTCGGACGTCCGGTCCGGTGGGTCGTCGCCGACGGGGCGAGCGACTGGCAGACGTTTGCCAGGCAGGCGGAGCGACTCATTCGCGACGAGAAGGTGAGCGTCATCTTCGGCTGCTGGACGAGCGCCTGCCGCAAGGGTGTCCTGCCGGTCGTCGAAGCGGCCGATCATCTGCTCCTCTATCCGATGGCCTACGAGGGCATCGAGCAGTCGCCGAACATCGTCTATACGGGCGCGGCGCCGAACCAGCAGATCACGCCCGCGGTGCAGTGGTGCCACGACGTGCTCGGGGCCCGGAAATTCTTCCTTGTGGGCTCCGACTACGTCTGGCCCCGCTGTGTCAACGCCATCATCGTCGACCATCTCAAGGGCATCGGCGCCGAGATCGTCGGCGAGGCCTACATCCCCTTCGGCAGCACCGCCGTGGAGGATGTCGTCGCCTCGATCGCGTCCGCCAAGCCCGACGTGATCCTCGCCAGCGTGCCCGGCGACTCTGGACTCGCCTTCGCCCGCGGCCTGCGGGCGGCGGGCATCCGCCCCGACGACACGCCGGTCGTGACGTTCGCGATCGGCGAGAACGAACTGGCCAATGCGGCGGGCGTCGACATGGTGGGAGATTATGCGGCCTGGAATTACTTCCAGAGCCTCGACCGCCCCGAGAACCAGGCCTTCGTGCGGGCGTTCAAGGCGGCCTATGGCGCCGACCGCACCACCTCGGACGTGATCGTGGCCTCCTACAACAGCGTGCGGCTCTGGGCACAGGCGGTGCGCGAGGCCGGCACCACCGATGTCCGCCAGGTCCGCGGCCCGCTCCGGCATCAGAGCCTCGCCGCCCCCGAAGGCATCATCGCGGTCGACCCCGAGACGCAGCACTGCTGGCGACCGGTGTTCATCGGTCGGGCCCGGGCGGACGGCCAGTTCGACGTCGTCTGGTCGAGTCGCACCGCGGTGCGGCCGGTTCCGTTCCCCATCTCACGATCCCGGGCCGAGTGGGAGCGGTTCGTGGCGGATCTGTACCAGTCGTGGGGAGGCCGCTGGGCCAACCCCTCGGGAAAAGCCGAGACCGGCGGCAGGAGCGGCGGATGAACGACGCCCACCACGCCGGCGCGGGCACACGGCGGTCGATCGCCGGCCGGCTCGTCTTTTGGTTCCTCGTGATCGCGCTCATTCCCTGCGCCATCCTCACGGCGATCACCGCGCGGATCGCGTCGCGGGCACTCGAGGACTCAGTCCGCACGAACCTACTGCAGATCGCCGCGGCCAAGTCGGGCGAACTCGAGGCCTACGCCGCCGAGCGGGTCCGCGACGGGGCCGCGCTGGCCCGCGGACCGAGCTTCGTGAACGCCCTGCGCGAACTCGCCGCCATCCCGGACGGCCCCGACGTGGGCCGGAGGCTCGCCGCCCAGTGCCGCGACCTGGAGTCCTATTTCGTCTACGTCGCGAAATCGTTCGGCTACGTGCAACTCCTGCTGATCGACGAGTCCGGCCGCGTCGTCTACGCCATGGACGATGCGATTCCCCCGGGGACGTCGGTCGTATCGGGAGGCCTCTCGGCGTCCGAACTGGCGGCCGGGTTCGATCGGGCGCGGACGCTGCTGCAGTCGGAGTTGGGGAGCTTCCAGCCCTCCGGCGCCTCGGGCGAGCCGATCGCCTACGTGACCTGTCCCGTGTTCGACGAGGGCAAGGTGATCGGCGTGCTGGCGCTGGGCCTGGGCACCCAGCGGATCTGGCAGGTGCTCTCCGACCTCACCGGCCTCGGCGACAGCGGCGAAATCGTGGCCGTCCAACGCCAGGACGGCGCGGCCCTGGTCACGACCCCACTGCGGCACGTGCCGGATGCCGCGTTCCGCATGCAGATCCCGGTCGGCGGCCCGCAGGGCGTGGGGGCACAGCGGGCGGCCAACGGCGAACGCGGCTACGGCCTGGTGCGGGACTACCGCGGCGCGGAGGTCGTGGCGGCCTGGTGCTATCTGCCGAGCTTCCGCTGGGGGATGAACGTCAAGCAGGATGCCGACGAGGCCTTCGCGCTCGTCCGCTTCCAGAAACTCGCGATCATGGGCCTGTCGCTCGCCACGATCGTGGGCGTGACGCTGGCGGCGCTGCTCGTCGCCCGCACGATCTCCAACCCGATCCGGACGGCCGTGAGCGTGGCCAAGCAGGTGGCCGGGGGTGATCTCCGGGCCGAGGTGCTGCCCACCACCGATGACGAGACGGGTGCGCTGCTCGGTGCGATCCAGACCATGACCGACGACCTCCGGGGCCTCATCGGACGCATCCAACGATCGAGCGTGGCCCTCATCTCCACGGCCACCGCGATCCAGGCGACCAGCAGCGAGCAGCAGCAGGTGATCGCCGACTACGGCGCCTCGACGAGCCAGGCCGTGGCCGCCGTCAAGCAGATCTCGGTGACGAGCCAGGAACTGCTCCGCACCATGACCGAGGTCAACGACATGGCCGGCCACACCGGAACGATGGCCGCCGAGGGCCGCGGCAACCTCGAGGGCATGGATGGCACCATGCGACAACTCGCCGCGAGCACCTCGTCGTTCGGCGCGAAGCTCGCCGTGATCAGCGAGCGGGCGGCGAACATCAACCTCGCGGTGACGACGATCACGAAGGTGGCCGACCAGACCAACCTGCTGTCGATCAACGCCGCCATCGAGGCCGAGAAGGCGGGCGAGTACGGGCTCGGATTCCTGGTGGTGGCCCGCGAGATCCGCCGGCTCGCCGACCAGACGGCCGTGGCGTCGCTCGACATCGAGCGGATGGTGAAGGAGATGCAGAACAGCGTCTCCTCCGGGGTCATGGAGATGGACAAGTTCGCGGAACAGGTCCGCGCGGGCGTCCACGAGATCGGCGAGGTGTCGACCAAGCTCGGCGACATCATCACCGCCGTGCAGGGCATTTCGGGCCGGTTCGGCCAGGTCACCGAGGGCATGCGGGCGCAGTCGCAGGGCGCGGAGCAGATCCGCGAGGCGATGATCCGCCTGGCCGAGGGGGCCACCCGCACGGCTTCGTCGCTCGACGACTTCAACAAGGCCACGGTGCACCTCCGCGACGCCGTCGGCGACCTCAAGGAGGAGGTGTCGCGCTTCACGGTTTGACCGCGTCGCGCGGCGGCTGGCGGAGGCCCCGAGCCGCGCATCCCGTATGCTCGACGGGGAGGCGGGATTCGCACTGCCGGATGTCGGCTCTCCAGTGACACTATGCAACTCCTCACCTTCACCGTCGCCGGCCAGGCCTACGCGGTCGAGTCGCGCACCGTGGTGGAGGTCCTGCCGCTGGTGCCCGCGCGGCCGATTCCCCATACGCCCGCCTATGTCCGCGGGATCTTTTCCTACCGCGGCGGCCTCGTGCCGCTCGTCGATCTCGGCATTCGGCTCGGCGGTTCGCCTCCCGAGCCGCGGCTGAGCACGCGGGTGATCGTGGTCGAATGCGCGCCGTCCGGTGCCGGCCACCCGCGCCGGCTGGGCCTCGTCGCCGAGAACGTGATCGCGATCCGGTCGTCGGGGGATGCGGAGGCCGAATCGCCGGCCTGGCAACTGCCCGACGCTCCCTTCCTGGGCCGCCTCATCCGGCTCCGCGACGGCACCATCCAACTGCTCGACGCGTCGCGGCTCCTGCCGGCCGACCTCGCCACCGGCCTCTTCCCCGACTCGCAACCCGTCCCCGTCCCCGCGCCGACGACCCAGCCATGACCGCCGCCCAGGCAGCCACCACCGCCGCGTCCGTCGAGGATCTGCTCCGCCGCTGGCTCGGCCTCGACGTGACCACCCTGGGCAGCACGGCGCTCTCCCGGGCGATCCGCGGCCGGATGCAGGCCACGGGCCTGACCGATCCCGCCGTGTACGCCGCCCGCGTCCAGGCAGACGAGGCCGAGCGCGACGCGCTCGTCGAGGACGTGGTCGTGGCCGAGAGTTGGTTCTTCCGGGATCCGCAGGTCTTCGCCTTCGTGAGTCACGTCGCCACCACGCTCGCAGCGTTGCCCGGCCGGGCGCCCGTGCGGATCCTGTCGGCACCCTGCGCGGCGGGAGAGGAGCCCTATTCCATCGCCATGGCACTGCTCGACGCGGGGCTCGAGCCCGGCCAGTTCACGGTGGATGCGGTCGACGTCAGCCGGATCGCCCTCGCCCGCGCCGCCCGCGGCCGGTACTCGGTCAACGCGTTCCGCAACGCCGACCTGTCGTTCCGCGACCGGTGGTTTCACGCTGCCGACGGGGCGGCGGTGATCGACGACCGGGTTCGCGGCCCAGTCTCCTTCTCGTGGGCGAATCTACTCGACGAGGGCTTCCGTGCCGGGCGGGGCATCTACGACATCATCTTCTGCCGCAATCTGCTCATCTACCTCGACACGGAGGCCCGCGGCCGCGTCGAGCGGACGCTCGACGCCCTGCTGGCCACCGACGGCGTCCTGGTGCTCGGGGCCGCGGAGCCGCCGATCCTGCGGGGCGGATGGATTCCGGCAGGAGGCCTCTCGGTCTTCGCCCTACGTCGCGGCCCACGCGCCGCGGACTCCGGCCCGCGGGCCGCGACTCGGAGCGCGACTGCCAAGGCGCCGGCCCGCCGGACGGTCGACCGCCCACCGGAGACCGCCCCCGTCGCACCGGTGGCCCCGCTCGACGAGGTGCTGCGAGAGGCCGGGGCCCTGGCCAATGCGGGCAGCCTGACCGAGGCCCTGGCGCTCTGCGAGCGGGCCCGGCACGAGCGGGCGCCCGCGCCGGAATTGTTCTTCCTCATGGGGATGATCCACCAGTCGGCCGGTGATCTCGACCGGGCCGAGGGCTGCTTCCACAAGACCCTGTATCTCGACGCCGCCCACGACGAGGCGCTCCTGGCCCTGGCGCTGCTCGCGGCCCAGCGGGGCGATGACCGCATGGCCGCGACCTACCGGCAGTCGGCGGCGCGGGCGCTCGCCCGCAGGGAGGCTCCATGATCGACCGCCACCGCGAGCCTCCGCCCACGGTCGAGGCCCCGATGCCGGAATGCTGGCGGATCGTCGGCGTCTCCGGCGATCGCTCCTGCCCCGAACTCGAGACCTTCATCCACTGCCGCAACTGCCCGGTGCTGGCCGAGGCCGCCCGCACGTTCTTCGATCGCGCCGCACCCGAGGGCTACCTCGACGAGTGGCGGGCCATTCTCGAGGAGCCGGCCGCGTCAATCGACTCCGGAACGACGAGCGTGCTCGTCTTCCGGCTCGAACGGGAGTGGTTCGCGCTTCCCGCCCAGGTGCTCGTCGAGGTGACGACGGTGCGGCCGCTCCATCGGATTCCGCATCGCGCCGGCGGTGGGCTGGCGGGCATCGTCAACATCCGCGGCCAGTTGCAGTTGTGCGCGTCGCTCCACGCGTTGCTCGGCCTGCCTGGGGGGCCGGGGTCGGCGACGGCCACCGCGGACGCCGCGACGTCCCGGATGTTCGTGGTCGAACGAACCGGCGATCGGGGCCTGGAACGGTGGGTGCTCGGGGCCGACGAGGTTGCCGGCGTCCACCGCCTGGCGCGGACGTCCGTGCGGGCGGTGCCCTCGACCGTGAGCCATGCCCAGGCCCGCTGTTCGGCGGCGCTCTTCGATTGGCAGGATCGCACGGTCGGCCTTCTCGACGAGGCGCGGGTCTTCGAGGGTCTGCTCGGGATGGTGACGGCATGATCGGCTTCCGGACGGAACACGTCGACGCGACGGGGAGGCGGCCGTGGCCGACGACCTGAGCGGATTCTCGATGCTCGAGCTGTTCCGGCTGGAGGCCGAGAGCCAGACGGCCGTCCTCTCGGCCGGCGTGCTGGCCATCGAGGAGTTGGAGCGGTCGCCAGCCACGATCGAGTCGCTGATGCGGGCTGCGCACTCCCTGAAGGGAGCCGCTCGGATCGTCAACCTGGAGCCCGCGGTGCGGGTGGCCCACGCGCTCGAGGACGTGTTCGTCGCGGCCGGCAAGGGCACCTGTCGCGTGGGCCCCGACCATGCCGACCTCCTGCTCGCCGCGATCGATTTCCTGGGAGCGATCGCCCGGTCGGACGACGCGCTCGCCGCAGATGGACCGTGGACGAGCCGCGCCGACGACCTCGTGGGCCGACTCGCCGGACTCCTGAGCGGGGCCCCGGGAACACCGGCGACCACGTCGCCCGCGCGTCCGCGGGCCGCCGAGCCTGCCGAGCCTGTCGCGCCTGTCGAGCCTGCCGAGCCTCCGCCGGCCCCGGCCCAGCCCCCCGCGACCGCGACCGCAACCGCGACCGTGCCAGCCGAAGCCGAACGGCAGCCAGCGAAGGCCCTCGACGGAGGCGACCGCGTCGTCCGCGTCTCCGCCGACAGTCTCACGCGGCTGGTCGGCCTCGCGGGCGAGTCGCTCGTCGAGGCCCGCCAACTGCGGCCGTTCGTCGACTCACTCCTGCAACTTCGCGGCGTCGAGGTCGATCTCTGCGACCGGCTGACGGGGCTGGAGGAGCGGATCCGGGCGGCTGAGTTCGCGGTGCCGGCCGCGCTGCCCTCCATGCTCGCCTCCGCTCGCGAGCGGGCCGACGCCTGCCTCGCCCGGCTCACCGATCTCGTCGAGGACTTCGAGGCCTTCGCCCGCCGCAACGAGGACCTCTCCAACCGTCTCCACCACGAGGTGATCGCGAGCCGGATGCGGCCGCTCGCCGACGGCATCCGCGGCTTTCCACGACTGGTGCGGGACCTGGCCCGCACCCTCGGCAAGCAGATCCGCTTCGAGGTCCGCGGCGAGCAGACCGGGGTGGATCGTGACATTCTCGACAAGCTCGAGGCGCCGCTGTCGCACCTCATCCGCAATGCCGTCGACCACGGACTGGAGACGCCGACGGAGCGCGAGACCGCGGGCAAGGATCCGGTGGGCGCCGTGCGGCTCGAGGCCCGACATCGTGCGGGCATGCTCCACATCACGCTCACCGACGATGGCCGTGGCATCGACGTGGAGCGGCTCCGCGCCCGGGCGGTGGCCCGCAGCCTCGTGGCCCCGGCCGTGGCCGAGCATCTCACGGAACTCGAACTGCTCGAATTCCTGTTTCTGCCCGGCTTCTCCACCAAGGACGCGGTGACGGAGATTTCCGGCCGTGGGGTGGGCCTCGACGTGGTCCAGAGCATGGTCAAGGGCGTGGGGGGCAGTGTCCGCGTCGCCACGCAGCCCGGCCGACAGACCGTGTTCACGCTTCAGCTGCCGATCACGATGTCGGTGATCCGCGCGCTGCTCGTCGACATCGGCGGCGAACCCTACGCGTTTCCCCTCACCCGCATCGATCAGATCCTCTTCTGCCCGCAGGCCGACATCCGCACGATCGAGGGCCGCCAGTACATCGACCGCGACGGGCAGTCGATCGGACTGGTCATGGCGGCCCAGATTCTCGACCTGCCGCCGGGGCAGCCGGCCGATCCGCTGCCGATCGTGGTGGTGAGCGACCGCGGACAGCAGTTCGGCATGATCGTCGACGCCTTCCGCGGCGAGCGCGACCTCGAGGTTCGACCGCTCGATTCCCGGCTCGGGAAGGTGGCCGACATCAATTCGGCGTCCCTGCTCGAGAACGGCAACCCGGTGCTGATCGTGGACGTCGAGGATCTCGTCCGCTCGATCGACAACGTGCTCATGGGGCGGCGGTTGTCGCGGGTGGAATTCGAGAAACTCGCCGAGCAGGCGCGGCAGCGAAAGCGGATCCTCGTGGTCGACGACTCGATCACCGTCCGTGAACTCGAGCGGCAGTTGCTCGCGGCCCGCGGCTACGCCGTGGACGTCGCGATCGACGGCATGGACGGCTGGAACGCGATCCGCTCGGCCCACTACGACCTCGTCGTCACCGACGTCGACATGCCGCGCATGGACGGGATCGGCCTCGTGTCGCTCATCAAGTCGGATCCGGCCCGCAAGGACATCCCGGTGGTGATCGTCTCCTACAAGGATCGGGAGGAGGATCGTCTCCGGGGCCTCGACGCCGGGGCCAACCGCTACCTCACGAAGAGCAGTTTCCACGACGCCACGTTCGTCGATACGATCACGGACCTGATCGGGACGGCGACGTAGCCTCCTCGCCGTCACTGGCCCGCGGGCATGCGTCCGGCAACGGGCTGCCCGGGTCGACAGCGCGGCGTCCGGCGGCCATGATGGTCGAGCGCGAAAAGGGGGTAGGACGCTGATGCGGATCGGGATCGTGAACGACGTGCGAGCCGCCAGCGAGGCACTGCGGCGCGTCGTCGACAGTCTGCCGGATCACCAGGTGGCCTGGACGGCCGCGGACGGCGTCGAGGCCGTGGCACTCGCGAAGCGCGACCGGCCCGACCTCATCCTCATGGATCTCGTCATGCCGCACCTCGACGGCGTGCAGGCCACCGCGCAGATCATGGCGGTGGCGCCCTGTGCGATCCTGGTGGTCACCGCCACGGTGAGCGGCAACATTTCGCTCGTCTACGAGGCGATGGGCCACGGCGCGCTCGACGCGGTCGACACGCCGATCCTGGGCGCTGCCGGCGAGGTGAGCGGCGCGACCGCCCTCGCCGAGAAGATTGGCACGATCGCCAAGATCGTGGGGGCGACCGCCGAGCCGCGGCGTGCCACACGGCCGGCCTCATCCACGCCGCCGCGGCTGCTCGTCGTCGGGGCCTCCACCGGCGGACCGAAGGCGCTCTCCGACCTGCTGGTGCCCCTGCCGCGAGACTGGAACGTCGCCACGCTCGTGGTCCAACACGTCGACGTAGCCTTCGCCCAGGGGCTCGCCAAGTGGCTCGGCGAACGGACCGGTCGCGCGGTCCGCGTGGCTGCCCACGGCCAGCAGCCGCAGGCCGGGGAGGTGCTGCTCGCGGGCACGAACGACCATCTGGTGATGACCACGTCGCGGACGCTCGAATATCGCGCGGAGCCCAGGGACGTCTTCTTTCGCCCGAGCGTCGATGTCTTTTTCGAGAGCATCGCCGAACATTGGCCGCAGCCCGGCGTCGCGCTCCTGCTCACGGGCATGGGCAAGGACGGGGGCCGCGGACTGCTGAAGCTCCGCGGCCGCGGCTGGCACACCGTCGCTCAGGACGAGGCCTCGAGCGTGGTCTGGAGCATGCCGAAGGCTGGTATCGACGCCGGTGCGGCCTGCGAGGTGTTGCCGGTCGATCAGATGGCCCGCGTGGTGTCAGCCCGTCTGGGTGGCTGACGCAAGGCGGCTTCGAGCGTCGCCATCACGCCGAGAATCGTGTGCTCGTCGCTGCCCGGGCAGGCAACGATCTGCACGCCCACCGGCAGCCCGGCACTGCCGCGGTCGCAGTCGGCCGCGGCCCGGAGCACGGGATCGCGGGAGGCCGTCCGGGAGGCCTGCTCGTCGCCCCGCACCACCGCGATGGGCACGGCACCGGCCGGCAGATCGAGCAGGTTCGCCAGCAAGCACGGCGCCGCGGCGAGCACCAGCGTGGCCGCGGTGCCGTGACGGAGCGCCGGCAGCGCCGACACCGGACACACGACCGCGTCGAGCCCCGCGACGGCAACCGCGAACCGACGGGCGAGGTCACGGCGGCGCGTCAGCAGATTCCGCCTGCCTGCGGGGGTACATGGACCCGTCCTGCGGAGTGCCTCGGCTTCGATCCGCCGGCCCGTCAGCCACGCCGCAGCGGCCAGCAGCGACCGCCCGGCTCGTGGAACGCGGGCCAACCGCAGGAGCCGCTCCACGCCCTCGATCGGCCGCTCCCCTCCGAAGAGCGCGCGGATGTCGGCGCCCCCGTCCGCTCCCACGATCCCCAGATGCAGCCAGGCCGCCTCTGCCGCGATGCCGCCATCGAGCCGCACGACGTCCGCCCCGGCGAGTTCCAGTGCACGGATGGCCTCACCCACCGCGCGGGCGATCGCCGGTGACGGCGGGATCGGACCTGCATGGTCCCACCATCCGACCCGCAGCCCGGCGGCGCCTGAAACCATGCGGGATGAGGCCTCGACGCGCCCCAGTGCCTCGAGAGCCAGCCGGAGATCGTCCGTCCATCGCGCGAGAAACCCGGCCCGCGGTCGCACGGCCTCGAGATGCGGCAGCGTGTCGACCGCCCCACCCTCACCGAGCACTGCGGAGCGCGGCATGAGCGCCGCGATGCCGCAGGCGTGGGCCGGCTGTCGCAAGCTGCCGGCGAGATCGGTGCCGATCGCCAAGGGCACGACGCCGGCGGCGACGAGCGCCGCATCGCCGCCACTCGAGCCGCCCGGGCCGCGATCGGGGTCGACCGGGTGGCTCGTGCGGCCCCAGACCGGGTTGGTGGTTTCGTGCAGGAACATCGCCTGCGGCACGTTCGCCTTTCCCACCACGACCGCGCCGGCGGCCTTGAGCCGGGCGACCAGCGTCGCGTCGGCCGCATCGCGCACGTGTCGACGCGCCATGATCCCGAGCGTGGTCGTGAGCCCCGCGACCGGAAAGCATTCCTTCACGCTCACCGGCACCCCGGCGAGTGGCCCGGACATTCGTCCTGGACCCGACGCGTCAATCCGGGCGGCGGCGAAGCGCGGCTGAACGAGCGCGTTCAGCCGGGCATGTGTCGCCGCATGTCGCGCCTCCACGAGGTCGAGCACGTCGGCAGCCTGGAGCCCGCCATCCGCCACGGCAGCCGCGATCTGGGATGCCGTCTCCACGCGTCGCCAATCCCGGTGAGAGGTCAGGATCCGGTGGTCGGCTCGGCGACGCTCGCGCGGACGTCCGCAGCCCAGATCACGGCCCCATCGAGGGCCACGCCCGTGACGATCACGCGGTCGCCCGCGGCCGCCATCGGCTCGACTCGCGAGATGACCGTGAAATCACGGGGCAGACCGTCGGCCCCGGTGAGGGTGACCCGGGCGGCCCAGTAGGGGCCCACCCTCCGGGCCGATTCGAGGGTCGCCGGCACGACCACTCCGTCACTGCCGCGTCGCTCGTAAGCCAGCCAATCGGGAGCCAGCGTCGCCAGTTCCGCGACCAAGGCATCACTCGCGCCGATGTCGCCGTGCAGGGCCCCGACGGTGTCCGGCGACTGGGTGAGGGGCCGGCCCGAGGAGGCGGCCATGTGTTCCACGGCCACGAGCTCTTCAGCGACCCGGGCCAGGGCCCGATACCACCGGGTTCGCAACAACTTGTAGGCGCGGTTGTTCTTGTCGGCCACGGTCCCCAGGGCGGTGGACAACGCCGCCGCGTCGCCGACGGCCGCATCCAGGGCGGCGGTGTCGAGCGGCGGTGGCTCTGGCGGCGACACCGGCGCCGTGTCGAGGGCATCGAGGCCGGCCACGCCAGACTGGTCGGTGAGCGGCTCCGGTTCAGGGGGTGCCGCCACATCCACGACCGGCTCGGGCTCGACAGCCACGATCGAATCCACGATCGGCCCGGGCTCGACACCTACGACGGGATCCGCGACCGGAGCGACCTCGTCCGCCACGGGTTCCGCGAGTTGTGCACTCGCCGGCACCGCGGGCTCGTCCGGCTGCACCTCCGGCTCGGGCTGCGACTCCGGCTCGGGCTGCGACTCCGGCTCCGGCCCCGGCTCCGATGCCGCTTGCGGCCCTGGCTCCGACGGCTCGGGCTCCGACAACGCCGCAGTCAGCGGCTCGGGCTCATCGACCGCCGGCACCTGATCGGGCGCCGCGCCGCCTTCGAGGCCGGCCGGCTGAAACGCGGGCGACGGCTGCTGGCCCGGTCTGAATTTCTGCGGCAGGAGGAACGCGACCTGGGATGGCACCGCCTTCGTCACGCCAAGCGGATCCTTGCCGAGTCCAAAGATCAGAATCGCGAGCGTGATCGGAATGGCCGCCACGCCGCCCAACGCCACGCCGACCAACGGACCGAGCCCACTCTTCCGGGGGCGGGGCGTCGGCTTCGTCGACGGCCCGGCGTTCACGGCGACACCCGCAGCGGCCGCCGCATCGACATCGGGAAGACAACCGTCCTCGATCTCGTCCGCTGCGGAGTCGCCAGCGACCGATTCGATGCCCGCCCATGCGGCCGCAGCCTCATCCGTCACACCGATCTCATCGAGCGCGTTGAAATCGGCGTTGACATCGGCATCGCTACCGACCGAATCGAACGCGCCGTGCGTTCCCGCTCCCGACGTGCCGGTGCCGATGTCGATCGCCGACGATCCGGCGGCGGCATCCTCCGGGGCGAACCCCGACGACGGGGTTCCCGCGTGAGGCTCGACCTCAACGTCGTGCAGCCAATCGTCGATCGCCGCGTCGGCGATGTCATCCGAGGCCGATTGACCGTCTCCCGATGCGGCAGCCGCGCCTGGGGACGTCGCGTCCCCATCCGCGACCGACGGTGCAGCCGGGTCGTCGCCGTCGGGGCGAAGGGAGAGCTCACCGAGATCGCCATCGAGGCCATCGGCCACGATGTCGTCCCAGGGATCCGGCTCGGGCCCGCGGTCGTCGTCTGCCATGGTGTTGTCTCCCACCTGCTTCGAGAAATCGCCGGGGGCGGCGCCCGATGACGTCGGAGGGAAAGTGTACCACCGCGGTTTTGCGGCCGGCCAACGGCCGGCCTGCCGTCCACGGGCCGCGATCGCGGCCACCAACGGGGCGTCGGCAGGTGCGCGGCAGGGCCGATCGGTATGCTTTCCGGTCCTCGGTCGGCTCGTCGCCGGTCGCCACGCGAATCCACCAGTCGTGTCGATGCTCGACGCTCTCGTCATCGCTCCGCATCCCGACGACGCGGAACTCGGCATGGGCGGCACGATCGCCCTCATGCTCGCCCGGGGGCTGCGCGTCGGCGTGCTCGACCTCACCGATGGCGAACCCACGCCCCGCGGTTCGGTCGAACTCAGATCCCGCGAGACTGCGGCGGCCACCGCGGTGCTCGGCATCCCGTGGCGGGAAAACCTCGGCCTGCCCAACCGTCGGCTGCGTGCGACCCTGGCAGCCCGAGGCCTGCTCGCGGGAGTCATCCGCCAGGTCCGCCCCCGCTGGCTGTTCGCGCCCCACTGGGTCGATGCACATCCCGACCACGTCGCCGCCACACGGCTCGTGGAGGCGGCGAGATTCTGGGCGAAGCTCACCAAGTGCGACCTGCCGGGTGAACCCTGCCACCCGGAGCGGATCTTCCATTACGCCTGCGTCCACCTCCGCACCGTCCGTCGACCGGCCTTCATCGTCGACGTGTCGGTGACTGGCGCGGTGAAGCATCGCGCGGTGGCCTGCTACGCGAGCCAGTTTCCGGGCGATGCTCCCGCACCCACGGTGCCGGAGCGGGTGGCTGCCGCCGATGCCTGGTGGGGATCGCTGATCGGGGCGAGCCACGGCGAACCCTTCTGGTGCCGAGAGCCGCTCGGCCTCACCGGATTCGCGGACCTGCGGTAGCCATCCGTGGATTCGGTCGTCCCTCACCCGCGTGCCCGCTGCCGACCGATGGAGCGGCGGAGGTTGTGCCCGGGCGGCGATCAGGGCGCCCTGCTCCGGCGGACTCGCTCCACGGCCTGAGATGTGGCCCCCCTCACAGTTTGCCCAGAGTCAGGCGCCATGGTGTGAATCCCGGACGGTGAGCCCGATCGCGGAGACTCGGGGGGAGCCGCGCGACGGGCTGCGGCCACGGCCGCAGCCCTGCCGATACTTCCCCTGGGCGGACGTGTGCGCCGCCCAATCGGGCCTGGGGCTCCTCATGAACTCCCGCGACGTCAACGTCATCGCACTCGTCAAGGGAGAAGAGCGGTACGTCTTCCTGTTCGACGACGACAGCCGCGACGCGGCGATCCGGGCACTCGGCCGCCACGCCGCGAATCCCGAGTTGAACTTCTCGTGGTACGACGCGGCGACGCTCGCCCACAAGGTCCGGCAGAGCGGTCCGCGGCCGCGGCGGCTGCGATTCCTGCCGCGGGCCGACCGCCCGGCGCAGGGCTGAACGATCGACGATGGGCACGTCCTCCCCGTCCGCCGACGGTGAGTTCGCCGCGGCGATCGACCGCTTCCTCGTCCATCTGGCCGCCGAACGGGGTACGTCGCCGCTGACCCGCAAGGCGTACCGTGAGGATCTTCTGCAGCTGGAGGAGTTTCTGCGGTCGGCGGGCTGCCGCGGCCCGGCCGACGCCACCAGTGCGATCCTGCGCCGCTTCGCCGCCGGCCTGCATGCGGCCGGCTACGCGGCCTCGACCGTGGCGCGAAAGTTGGCGAGCATGCGAAGTTTCTACACGTTCGGGCAGCGCGAGGGCTGGGTTCGCGCGAACCCCGCGAAACCGCTCCGCGGCCCGAAGCGGGGCCGCACGCTGCCGAAGTTCCTGACGGGTGACGAGATCGGTCGGCTGCTCGCCGCGCCACGGCCCCAGGCTGCAGGCGGCGTCCGCGATCGGGCCGTGCTCGAACTCATGTATTCGGCCGGACTCCGCGTGCAGGAACTCGTCAACCTCGACGATGCCGACCTCGACCTGACCAACGCCACGGTTCGGGTGCGGGGCAAGGGGCGACGCGAGCGGCTGGGAGTCGTCGGCTCCCACGCGCGATCCGCACTGCGGGCGTGGCTCGCCGCGCGACCGCGGCCTGCGACGGGTTCACGTGGTCCGCGGCCGCTGTTCACGAACAAGCTCGGCGGCCGGCTCTCGGTTCGCGGAGTCGCCCGCCTGCTGGAAAAGCATCTGCGATCCGCCGGGCTCGCGGGACGGGCGAGCCCGCACACGCTCCGCCACAGTTTCGCCACCCATCTCCTCGACGCGGGCGCCGACATCCGCAGCGTCCAGGAACTCCTGGGGCACAAGAGTCTCGTCACCACGCAGATCTATACCCACGTCACGACGAGTCGGCTGCTCGCCGCCTTCGACAAGGCCCACCCACGGGCCCGGTAGCCCGGCTCGACGGCACGGGCATCCCCGACACCTTGCCCGTCACGAACGAGGAAGGATCGGGTCTGCCCATCCCCTCGAGACGGAGTCGACGGCAAGGGCAGGCATGGATGCCGGAGCGAAGCCGTCTCCGAGCGAAGTCCAGGATGGACGGAGCGAGCGTCCGTCGAGAGTCTGTGGGCAGACCCGAGCCGGTTGGGCGCAGAGACCGGCTCCCCACGAGATGCCCGAGTCACTCGACGCTCACGTATGAGCCGTGTCAGACCAGGCCGCGACGCACCGCCCACACGGCCGCCTGCGTGCGGTCGGAGACGGCGATCTTGCGGAGGATGTTTTGGACGTGCTCCTTCACGGTCTCCACGCTGATCGTGAGGGACTGGGCGATCTCCTTGTTCGACAGGCCCAACGCCATGTGGCGAAGCACCTGGGTCTCCCGCTGCGTGAGCGGAATGTCCGGGTCGGGCGGGCCGACACGGTTGGCCATCGTGGTGGCCACCCGCCGCATTTCACCGGCCCGGATGGGCAGTTGGCCCGCCGCGGCACCGGTGATCGAGTTGATGAGTTCACCGCGACTGCAGCCCTTCAGCATGTAGTCGTGGGCGCCGGCCGCGACCGCCCGGGCCACGTAGGTCGGGTTGTCGAAGGTGGAGAGCATCACGCAGCGTACCGCCGGCATGTCCTTGCGGATCTTCTCGAGCGCTCCCAGGCCGTCCTTGCCCGCCATGCGGATGTCGAGCAACACCACGTCGGGCTTGTGTTTCTTGGTCAACTTCACGGCCTCGTCGCCGTCCGTTGCCTCGCCGACGATTTTCACGTCGGAACCCGCCAACAGGCTCGCCAGACCGCGGCGAACCACTTCGTGATCGTCCGCGATGACAACCTTGACCGCCATGCGACCTCCCGGCGCGAGAAATGCCCCGAACCAACCGTTCGTTCGAGTGCCGGAATGCTATCAAGTCAAGAAACTTGAATCAACGGCCGGACGGGATGCCGCCCCGCGCACGTCATGCTTCCGGCCCGTGCACGGACGCTGTCGCACGCATCCGGGACAGCATCTCGAGCGCTCCTCGCGTGGCAAGGTCCGCCGCAACCCGGCGTCCGAGCTCGACGGCGGCGCGGCGCGACACCCCGCTCCCTTCGCCGCTGGGGATCGACCCCTCCGCATCGATCCGGCGCACGGCCCCATCGCGTTCCTCGAAGACGCAGGCCCCCAGCACGAGCCCACGATGCGGTTCGACCCTGGCCCAGCCGCCGATCGGGGCGAGACAGCCGCCGGCGAGTTCCGCGAGACACGCCCGCTCGGCGCACACGGCCAGATGCGAGGCCTCGTGATCGAGAGCCGCGAGCGTCTGGCTGGTTCGCCCATCGTCGGCACGCATCTGCACTGCCAGGGCGCCCTGCGAGACGGCCGGCCAGAAGCGGTCGGGCCGCAGGACCTCGGTGATCCGGTCGCGGAGGCCAAGCCGCTCGAGTCCGGCCCCGGCCAACACGAGGGCGTCGTAGTCGCCCGCGTCGAGCCGGCGCAGCCGGGTATCGACATTCCCGCGAAGCGGGCGCACCGCGAGATCCGGTCGCAGTGCCAGCACCTGCACGATCCGACGGACGCTCGACGTCCCAACCACGGACCCTGCCGGCAGGGCGTCGAGCGTCGCCGCGGTGCGACCGATGAGGACGTCGAAGGGTAGCGCCCGCTCTGGCACACAGGCCACGACGAGCCCCGGCGTCTCGGCGGTGGGCAGGTCCTTGAGGCTGTGCACGGCGGCGTCGATCCGCCGCTCCAGCAGGGCACGCTCCAGTTCGCGGACGAATACTCCGTCGGCGCCGAGCGTCGCCACCGGCCCCTGCTGGTCGGTGTCACCGCGGGTGGTGATCACCTCCAGGTCCACCGCGACGCCCGTGGCCCGCACGCGGTCGGCGACCCAGTTGGTCTGCGTGAGCGCCAGCGCGCTCCCCCGCGTGCCGATGCGCAGCACGTCCGGAACGGTCACTGCTGTGCGGTCGGTGGCCACGGTGTTCGTTCGCCGTCGTGATCGACATCCATCAGTCAGAGCCGGCCGCGTCGGCCCGCGCCACGACAGCAGCGTACACCGCGGCGGCCCCTGCGGAGACGGCGGCCTCCGCACAGGCCTCCAGCGTCGAGCCCGTGGTCGTGACGTCGTCGACCAGCAGGATGCGCAGGCCGGCCAGCCGTCCCCGGCTGCGGAAGGCACCGCGCACGTTTCGGCGGCGGTCGCCCACCGGCAGCGTGTTTTGCATCACGGTCGCGCGGCTCCGCCGCAGCAGCCGGCGGCACGGCAGCCCCAGGCCTGCGGCGACCCCCCGGGCGAGTTCATCGGCGGCACTCGCACCCCGCCCGATCCGCCGCAGCCAGTGCATCGGCACCGGCACCACCGCCTCGGGCATCCAGGCGGCCAGCGTGGATCGGTGCCGATGCACGAGGAGCGTCGCGAGCGTCGCAGCCACGGCCGAACCTGCGGGTCGCTTGGCCCGCAGGACGGCCGACCGCAACTCGTCGGCATAGGAGCCCAGCACCACGATCCCGTCCCAACGCCGGCGCTGACGCCGACATGCCGGGCAGCCCGTGACCGCGGCGGGCGCCCCGCATGCACCGCAGCGGTCGCCGTCGCGCGACAGCGCCATGACACAGGCGTCGCAGGCCAGCGGGTCGCCGGACGACTGCAACTCATCCCCGCACATCGTGCAACGCGGCGGCAGCACCAGATCGAGCCCCGCCGAAGCCCAGCCCGCAGCCGCCGCCCACAGTCGCCCGAACCGTGCCATGCCCGCACCGCTCCCGGTTTCGCGCCATCAGGCCGGGTGGCACCTGGGCCACGGCACCAATTGACGCTCCGCGGCCTTCAGCCTACCTTCCCCGCCCCCAACGCCCCACCTCCCCAGCCCGGCTCCGCAACGGCATGCTCATCGATCGTTACGTCACCCGCGCGATGCTGCACGCGTTCGTGATCGTGTTCGTGAGTCTCGCGGGCCTGTATCTGGTGTTCGACGCGTTCACGAACATGGAGGAGTTCCTGGCCCACGCGGCCGAACAGGGAGGACTCGCGCGGGTGCTGGGTTCGTACTACGGCTGCCGGATGCTCTGGTTCTTCGACGCGACGAGCCCGATCGTGTCGATGGCCGCGGCGATGTTCGCCCTGTCGTGGCTGGAGCGTCACAACGAGCTCACTGCGCTCCTCGCCGCGGGCGTGACCCGCTGGCGGATCGCCCGGCCCGTGCTCGTGGTCGCGGCGGTCGTGAGCACGGCCGCGTTCGTCAACCGGGAGGCCTGTCTGCCTCGCATCCGCGGGGCCTTCGCCCGCAACGCCCAGGATCTGCGGGGCGATCGGCCTCAGCCCTTCGAGGCCCGCTACGATCACGCGACGGAGATCCTGTTCCGCGGCCGCGCCGCTCAGGCGGCCACCTGTCGCATCGAGGCCCCGAGCCTGTTGATGCCGCCGCAACTCGGCGAATACGGCACGCAGATCGACGCCGCAGAGGCGGTGTGGCGGCCAGCGACGGCGGACCACGCCGCCGGCTGGATCCTTTCGGGCGTCACCGAGCCGGCCGACGTCGACCGACTGCAGCCGCTCGTCACCGGGACGAGAACGGTGGCCTGCACGCGGGCCACGGCCCCGTGGCTGGAGCCGCGGCAGTGTTTCGTGGCCAGCGACGTCACGTTCGAGCAGATGATCGGCTCGACCAACTGGAGCCAGTATTCCTCGACGCCCGAACTCGTGCGAGCGATCCGCAATCCGAGCCTCGGCGTGGGAGGCGACGTGCCGCTGCGGGTGCACTCCCGTTTCGTGGCTCCCCTGCTCGACATGACCCTCGTGCTGCTCGGTGTGCCACTCGTGCTCGGCCCCAGTCGCCGCGGCGTCTGGATTGCGGTGGGCATGTGCGTGGCCACCACGGTGGTGTTCTTCCTGACGGTGATGGGCGCCCAGGGCCTCGCGATGCAGGACATCTGCAGCCCCTGCATGGGCGCCTGGCTGCCGCTGCTCGTGCTCGCACCGCTCGCCGCCTGGCGGGCCCAGCCCATGTGGCAATGATCCACGTGCCGTGGGCCCGCACGACCGGCACGCGCGGCACGACCCGACGGCGCGGCAGGCTTCGCCGCATCCTCCGGGTTTCTCCAGGCCTTTTTTCTCCACGTCGTCCGCCCCGCCTGCCGATCCCTCCAGTGCGGACGGGTCGTCCGCACCGCGTGGCACAGGAACGCCCGCGGGCAAAACCGGGCGAGGGAGTGCCACCATGCAGATCTTCACGACGAGATTCGGTCGCCTCGAGGTCGCCGCCGGCGACGTGATCCGGTTTCCCAGCGGACTGCCCGGACTCGAGGACTGCCGGGAATGGGCCCTGCTGGCCGACGCCGCCAACGATGCGGTGGGCTGGCTGCAGAGCGTCACCCGCGCCGAGGTGGCCCTGGCGGTGGTGAGCCCGCGACGCTTCGTGCCGGACTATCGCGTGCGGATTCCCCGCACCGAGTTGCAGCCGCTCGACCTCGCCGACATCCGCGACGCGCAGGTCGTGGTCGTGGTCGGTAAAACCGACACGACCCTCGCGCTCAATCTCAAGGCGCCGATCGTCATCAACGTCGAAACCCGCATGGGCAGGCAAGTCGTCGCCAGCGGCGACCTTCCGCTGCGTCTCGAACTCGTGCCCGGCCGACCGCCTCTCAAACGGAGTGCATAATCAACCTGACGGAAGGCGTGGAACCGCCGGAGCCACGCCCGGATCGGGAAGGAGCCAGCCATGCTCGTACTCTCCAGACAACGAGACGAAAGCATCATGATCGGCGACAGCATTGTCGTCACGATCGTCGACATTCGGGGAGACAAGGTCCGCCTCGGGATCAATGCCCCGGCGGAGGTCCCGGTGCACCGACAGGAGGTCTACGAGGCCATCCAGCGGGAAAACCACCGGGCCAGTCAGTTGCAACCCGGCGATGCTCGGGATCTCGGGAAGTTCGCCGGCCGCAGTCGGCCGGGCGACGCCCCACGGCGCTGAGCACCTGTCAACGGCCGCGCCTGCCCCGTTCGCCGACGCGCCGAGATTGCGGCCGCGCGACGGGATCGTGTCAGGCGTGGAAGTACGGCGGCTCGTGGCCGGCCTTCCACTTGATGTTGCACCCGATGCTCGGGACCTGATCCGGCACCGGTGGCCGGCCCGCCACGAGCGCGTCGAGCGCCGCCCGTAGGTCGCTGCCCGTCACGGGCACGTCGCTCCCGGGCCGGCTCGGATCGAGCTGGCCGCGGTAGACGAGCTTGCGTGCGGCGTCGAAAAGATAGAAGTCCGGGGTGCAGGCCGCCCGGTAGTCCTTCGCCGTCTCCTGCGTCTCGTCGTAGAGATACGGAAATGGATACCCCCGGTCCTCGGCCTCACGGACCATCTGCTCGGGCGAATCGGCCGGATGCGTGGAGACGTCGTTGGAGCTGATGGCCACGAACCCGATCCCGTGGGATTGGTAGTCGCGGCCGAGCCTCGCCAACTCGTCGGCCACGTGTTTCACGAAGGGGCAGTGGTTGCAGATGAACATCACGACGGTCCCCTTCGATCCGGCGACGGCGGCGAAGGAGAGGATGCGGCCATCCACGTTGGGCAGCGAAAAATCCGGGGCCACCGTGCCGAGCGGCAGCATCGTGCTGGGGGTGCGGACCATGGGGATCTCCGGGGGCTCGTCGCCTGCCGTACAGGACGGATCGCGGCACAGGCCTACAAATAGACCATGAGCCGGTCGATGGCTCCATCACCGCCGGGTTCCGGGCCGGGGGTGCGCGGTGGGCGAAGGGCCGCCCGTGCGGCAACCAGACCCTTGCCAGGCGCCGGCCGAGGGACGAAAGTATCTGCAGGATGGAAACGCGACCGACATTCGCCAGCACGGCGATCGAATTGAACGGCAAGGGCCACCCACCCCGAGTGGTCGTCATCGGTGCCGGGCCGGCCGGCCTCACGGCAGCCTACCTCCTCGCGAGGGAGGGCGTGCCGGTCACGGTCTTGGAGTCCGATCCCGAACGCGTGGGGGGCATCTCGCGGACCGTCGTCCACCGTTCCCCGGCCTGTGGCGGGGCGGAATTTCGGTTCGACATCGGCGGGCACCGCTTCTTTTCCAAGAGCCGGGAAGTCGAGGAACTCTGGACCGAGATCCTGGGCGCGGACATGCTCGTTCGGCCCCGGCTCTCCCGCATCCTCTACGGCGGGAAGTTCTACGCCTACCCACTGCAGGCCCGTGAGGCGATCGGCAACCTCGGCGTGTTGGAGGCGGCCCGCTGCGTCGCCAGCTACGCCTGGGCCCGCCTGTTCCCCGTGCACAATCCCCGCTCGTTCGAGGAGTGGGTCCGCAACAAGTTCGGCCGTCGCCTCTACGAGATCTTCTTCAAGACCTACACCGAGAAGGTGTGGGGCATGAGTTGCCAGGACATCTCGGCGGACTGGGCCGCGCAGCGGATCAAGGGCCTGTCGCTCTCCACCGCGGTCTGGCACGCGATCTTCCCACCCGCCGCGCCGCGGGATCGGTCGCAACAGGTGAAGACGCTGATCGGCTCGTTTCGCTATCCCCGCCTCGGGCCCGGGATGATGTGGGAAGCCGCCGCGCGGCTGACCCGAGAACTCGGCGGAGACGTCCGCCTCGGCTGCCGGGTCACGGGACTCGAGCGACTCGCCGGCGGCGGCTGGCAGGTGGCCTACACGGACGACAAGGGGCACCGTGCCACGATCGATGCGTCGCAGGTGATCTCGTCGGCACCGCTGCGGGAACTCGTCGCCGGTTTGTCACCCGCCGCGCCGCCAGCCGCGGTCGAGGCGGCGGCGGGGCTGAAGTATCGCGACTTCCTCACCGTGGCCCTCGTCGTCCGGCCGACGAACCGCTTCGACGACAACTGGATCTACGTCCACGAGCCCGGCGTGAAGGTGGGCCGCGTCCAGAATTTCGGCTCCTGGTCTCCCGAGATGGTGCCCGATCCGGCGCTCGCCTGCTACGGGCTCGAATACTTCTGCTTCGAGGGCGACGGGGTGTGGACGACGTCGGATTCCGACCTCGTGGCCCTGGCGACCCGGGAACTGGTGCAGTTGGGCCTTGCTCGCGCGGCCGACGTCCTCGACGGCTGCGTGGTCCGCCAGGCGAAGGCATATCCCGTCTACGACGACGACTACGCGCGGCACGTGGCCACGATCCGGGCCACGATCGAGGCGGGCTATCCGGGCCTCCACCCGGTCGGCCGCAACGGCATGCACAAATACAACAACCAGGATCATGCCATGATGACGGCGATGCTCACCGTGCGCAACATCCTCGCGGGCGAGAGCCGCTACGACGTCTGGAACGTCAACGAGGATGCCGAGTATCACGAGGAGGGCAACGCCCTGCACGGCGGCCCCGACGCCGGCGGTGCCGGCGGACTGCGGCAGGTGCCGCTCCGCATCCGGACGCCGGCCGGGGCATCCTGACAAGTCCGCGTCGCAGCGTTGCGGCCGAGTCTCCGTCCGGGATATCCTCGGCCTGCTATGAATTGCCTGCGCGATCTCTGGGCGGTATTGGCGAACCGGCAACGCCGTGCCGCAGGGGGCGTGTTGCTGTTGATGGTTGTCGGCACGCTGCTGGAAACCCTCAACGTCGGGATGATCCTGCCCGCGTTGGCCGTGCTGACGGGTGACTCATCAGCCGTGCCTGCCGCGCTCCGCCCCTGGATCGGATCGGTTGGCGACGACACGACGCCCCGCGCGGTGATCCTCGTGTTGCTCGGCCTCGTCGCGGTCTATGCGGTGAAATCCGCCTACCAACTCGGCGCCGCCTATGCGTCCACGCGGTTCGCACAGAGCGTGCAGGCCGACACGAGCAACCGGCTGTTTTCCATCTTTCTCGCCCAGCCCTGGCAGTACCACCTCCAGACCAGTTCGAGCGCGATCCAGCATGCCATCAGCGAAACGCAGCAACTCACCCTGATCTGCAATCAGGTGATCCAGGTGCTCTCGGAACTGCTCGTGCTGGCAGGGTTGCTCGTGCTCCTGCTGGTGCTGGAGCCGCTCGGCACCGTCGTGGTGGGCGGCCTGCTCGGCCTCGCCTTTTGCGTGTTCGCCGCCGTCGCGCAACCGCTGACCCGCCGCTGGGCGGCGGCCCGTCGGCAGCACGCGCGGATGTTGATCGAGCAGACCCAGCAGGCCGTGGGCGGCGCCCGCGAGGTGAAGATCAGCGGCGCGGAACAGGAATTCCTCGCCCGGTTCCGCGTCCAGGCCGACGGCGTCGCCCGCATGGCCAGCCTCAAGGCACTGGTCGAACAATGCCCGCGGCAGATCTTCGAGCTGATCGCGCTGATCGCCCTCACGGTCCTTACCGTGACCCTGGCCGCGGAGGGCCGGCCGGCCCGCTCGCTGCTGCCCATGCTCGGGCTGTTCGCCACAGTCGCCTTCCGCATGCTGCCGTCGGTCAACCACACGGCCGTGTCCATGCAGCGACTGCATCAGTACGAGCCGATCCTCCGTTCCCTGCGCACGCACCTGGCGCTCTCGGACTCCCTGCTCCCGCCGGCACCGACCCACTCGCGGCCGTTTCGTGATCAGATCCGCATCGAGAACGTGGTCTACCGCTACCCGGGACGGAGCGAGCCGGCGCTGCGGGGCGTCGATCTCGAGATTCCGCGGGGCGCGAAGGTCGGCATCATCGGCGGCAGCGGCGCCGGCAAGAGCACGCTCGTGGACGTCCTCCTCGGCCTGCTCGTGCCGTCCCAGGGCCGCGTGACCGTCGACGGCGTCGACGTCCACGACGACGTGCGTGGTTGGCAGTGGACCATCGGCTACGTGCCACAGACGATCTACCTGGCCGACGACACCATCCGGCGCAACGTGGCATTCGGCGTTCCGGAGCGCTGCATCGACGACGACGCCGTCCGCCGCGCATTGGCGGCCGCCCGCCTCGACGAATTCGTCGCCGACATGCCCGCCGGCATCGAGACGAGCGCCGGCGAGTGGGGCGCGGGGCTTTCCGGCGGCCAGCGTCAGCGGATCGGGATCGCCCGCGCCCTCTACATCGACCCGCAGCTGCTGGTGCTCGACGAGGCGACCAGCAGCCTCGACGGTGACACCGAACGCGAGGTGATGGCGGCGGTCGACGCGTTGCACGGCACCAAGACGCTCGTGATCGTGGCGCACCGATTGAGTACGGTGGCGAACTGCGACATCATCTACCGGGTCGAGGGGGGACGGGTGGTCAAGTCCGGCGCCTTTGCGGAGGTCGTGCCAGCCGGGGCCGGGGCGACGCAGGCCGACCTCGGGTGACACGGGGCGTCCCGCGGCGTCAGGCTTCCGTCAGCCGGAACACCCGCCGCGCGTTGGCCGTCGTTGCCGCGGCCACCGCGTCGAGCGACTCGCCCCGGGCCAGCGCGAGGCACCGGGCCGTGTGGACGACGTTCGCCGGCTCGTTCCGCCGGCCCCGGAGCGGCTCCGGGGAGAGGAACGGGCTGTCGGTCTCCACGAGCAGCCGGTCGAGCGGCACCGTCTTCGCAACATCGCGGAGCGCCGTGGACGACCGGAACGTCACCATGCCGGCGAACCCCAGGCAGCAGCCGAGATCGACGGCCTCGGCGGCCTCGGCGGCCGTGCCGGTGAAGGAGTGGAGCAGTGGCACGAGCGGCCCGCGGGCGACGGCCTCGCGGAGCATGTCGAGCACGTCGCGGGTGCTTTCTCGCGTATGAATGACGACGGGCAGCCCGTGCCGCTGCGCGAGCCGGAGGTGCCGGTCGAAGAACTCCCGCTGGAGTTCGCGCGGAGCGGTCGTGCGGTACCAGTCGAGTCCGGTTTCCCCCACCGCCGCCGCTCGGCCGGCAGCCACGAGTCGCTCGACCCGATCCCACTCGTCAATGCCGACCTCGGCGACGTCGTTGGGGTGCAGGCCGGCCGCCGCGACGATGCCCGGCTCCCGGGCTGCGAGATCGGACGCGGCCTCGCTGTCGGTCGCCCGGGTGCCGATCACCGCGAGTCCCGTCACGCCCGCCGTCCGCGCCCGCGCGAGCACGGCGTTGAGGTCCGCCCCGTAGCGCATCGGGTCAAGATGGCAATGACTGTCGAAGAACTGCATCGTCGGGCCACTTCCGGCCGGCGTCAGCCGGGCTGGCCGGCCAGTCCGGCCCGCAATCGCGCAGCCAGGTCGGCGAGCCGGTCGGTGTGCCGACGCGTGGTAGCCGCGGCCTGGGTCGCCAGTTCGCGGGCCGCGGCGTCGTCCTGGGTGGCGGCGATGCAGTCGAGTTCGCCCAGTTGCCTCCGCAGGCCGTCGAGCAGTCGGGGCATGAGGGCGGCCAGGTCGGAATCGTGCCAGCCCGTGAAGGCGAGCGGGTAGCCGGGTCGCGGCACGGCCACCTCGCGATCCGCGAGAATCTCCGCCGCACGGGCGACAACGTCCTTGTGGGCGGCCGCCAGATCCCCGAGGACCCTCCGCACGTCGTCGGGGCCGGGGTAGGTCGTGAGCCCGCAATCGGCGAGATACATGACCGCCGAGGAGTCGAGCACGGCGACGAGACGGGCGAGTTGGTCGATGGCGGGCATGTGTCTCGCTCCTACTGCACCAGGCCGCCGGCACGGAGGGCGGCGTCGTACAGGCCCGACCAGAAGACGCCCAACACCAGCACCGGCACCGCAAGCGCCGTCACGACCGCGCCGGGCAGCGACACGAGCGGGAATGGCTCGTCCCCTCGTTCGGCTGGCGGATCGAAGGTCATGACCTTCAGCACGCGGAGGTAGTAGAAGAGGCTGATGACGGTGTTGAGCCCTCCCACCACGAGCAGCACGAGCATGAGGGGCGACTCGGTGCCGGCCCGGATCGCCTGGACGAGCGCCGAGAAGATCAGGAACTTGGCGACGAAGCCGGCCAGTGGCGGCAGGCCGATGAGGCTCACGAGCACGACAGCCGTCGCCACGACGATGCCGGGACTCGACCGCACGAGCCCCGCATAGGCCGAAATCTCCTCGCTTCGCAGCCTGTTGCGCAGGAGGGCCACGATCGCGAACGCTGCGAGGTTCATGAACAGGTAGGTGCCGAGGTAGAACGCCAGGGCGGCCACGGCGTCGCGGGCCGGGCCGCCACCGACGCCCTGGAGAGCGAGGGCCGCCGCCCCACCCATCATGAGATAGCCGGCGTGGGCGATCGTCGAATACGCGAGCAGCCGCTTCATGTTCGTCTGCCCGTAGGCGGCGAGGTTGCCGAGCGTGCAGGTCACGGCGGCCATGGCGGCCACGAGATACACGACGAACTGCCTGACGTTCGCGAGGCCCGATGCAAACTCGGGGCCCGCAGCCGCGATCGCCGGATCACCGAGCGCGAGGCCCACCCTCAGGAGCAGGGCCAGGGCCGCGGCCTTGCTCGCGACCGACAAAAACGCCCCCACCTCGGCGGCGGCCCCTTCGAAAACGTCGGGACACCAGAAGTGGAACGGCACGGCCGACAGCTTGAACGCCAGCCCTGCGGCCACCATCAGGCCACCGAGCACGAGCACCAGCGTGGGGGCGCCGGGCGACCCGACCACCCGGGCAAGTTCCGCGGCGACGCTCGGCAGGTGGCAGACGCCGAGGACGCCGGCCAACAGGCTGATTCCGTAGAGCATGATCCCGGCCGCACCGGCACCGTACACGGCGTACTTGAGGGCGGCCTCGGAGGCGGCCTTTCGCCCCTTGAGAATGCCGGCGAGGGCGTATGACGGCACGCTCGCCATTTCCACCGCCATGAAGATGGTGAGCAGATGGTTGGCCGATGCCATGAGGCACATGCCGAGCGTGGCCCCGATCACGAGCGTGTAGAAGTCGGCGCCGTCCTCGCGATCGGGGATTCCCGAGACCTTCGTGAACACGACGTACATGACCAGGAAGCCACCCAGCAGGAGCCGGATCCAACACGTGAGCGAGTCGACCACGAGCAGACCGCCGAAGAGCTCGACCGGGGCGGCGCCGGCCGCGAGGCCCCGAAAATCGACCCAGGCATACCAGGTGGCGAACGCCACACCCCCCAGGGCCACGATCCCCGAATCCAGCCAGCGGAGCACCGGCAGCATTCGGCACAGAAGCACGAGCACGACCGTCGCCGCGAGGGCGAGCTCCACGCGGAAGTGCGGCAACGACACGCCGAGCGTGTCGGAGAGCGTGCCGGTGAGGAGGGCGCCGAGATCCACGGTGGGGTTCCTGTGACTGGTGCGGTCAGCGGATCGGAGTCGCGGCCGCCGTGCCGGCCAGCGGCGGCTGGGCCGCCGGGGCGTCGGGCTTCACGGCCCGCGTCCAGTCGGCCAGCGTCGCCACCTGCTGGTTCACGGAGGGCGTCACGTAGTTGAAGATCGTCTGCGGCGCCACGCCGAAGAGGATCGCGAGAAACACCAGCGGCGTCGCGATCGCAAGTTCACGACCGGTAATCGGCGTCAGGTGATCGCCGTGCGGCCCCTTGTATTCGGCCCCCAGGTACACCCGCTGGATGGCCCAGAGGATGTAGGCGGCCGTGAGGATCACCGTGAACGCAGAGACGACGGCCAGCACGCGGCTGTAGTTCCATGCGGACAGGGTCACGAGCACCTCGCCGATGAAACCGCACAGGCCCGGCAGCCCGAGGCCGGCGAAGAACACCGCAACCGCGAGCCCCGAGTAGACGGGCATGCGGTTGAAGATGCCGCCGAATTCCTCCAGGTTGCGGTGGTGCACGCGGTCGTAGAGCACGCCGACCATGAAGAACATGCCGGCCGACGAGATGCCGTGGGCCAGCATTTGGAACATGGCGCCGTTCACGCCCTGGGCCCAGAAGTCGGGATTGAAACCGTTGGCGGCCACCGCGCTCCACACGCCGAGGCCGAGCATGACGTAGCCCATGTGGCTCACCGAACTGTAGGCCACCATCCGCTTGAAGTCCTTCTGGGCCAGCGCCGCGAAGGCACCGTAGACCATCGACACGACGCCCAGGCCGCACACGAGCCAGGCCAACGACAGACCCGCGCCCGGGCAGATCGGATAGCAGATCCGCAAGATGCCGTAGCCGCCGAGCTTGAGGAGCACGCCGGCGAGAATCATGGAGATCGGCGTGGGGGCCTCGACGTGCGCATCGGGCAGCCAGGTGTGCACCGGCACCACCGGCACCTTGATCACGAAGCCGATGAGCAGCAGGAGGAAGGCCCACGTCTCCAGGCTCATGCCCCAGAGGCTCACGGCGGCGAACGGCGACTTCGGCAACTGGCCGAGCTGGGCCAGTGCCAGCAGGTTGAACGTGTGGAGCGGGCCCTCGTGCCTCTGGATCGCCTCGACCGCCCGGGCGGTGCCGGCCTCACCGAGCCCGGGGGCGATCACGTGCGCCGCTTGCAACTGGCTCGGCGAAAGCTGCTTGAGGTCGCTCGTGAAGTAGAGCATCAGGATCGCGATCAGCATGAGCACGCTGCCGAGCAGCGTGTAGAGGAAGAACTTGATCGCGGCGTACTCGCGGCGCGGCCCGCCCCAGATGCCAATGAGGAAGTACATCGGCAGGAGCATGACCTCCCAGAACACGTAGAACAGGAAGAAGTCGAGCGACACGAACACTCCGAGCATCCCCGTCTCCAGGAGCAGGAACAGCACGTGGTAGGCCTTCACGTGCTTCGTGATGGGCCAGCTGGCCGCTGCGGCCACATCGACAGGAACGTGGTCAGCACCACCAGCGGCATGCTGATGCCGTCCACCCCCAGCAAATATTCGATCCCGAAGGCCGGAATCCAGGGCCGCTGCACGACGCACTGCATACCCGCGTCACCGACGATGAACTGGCCCGGACCGGCGGCGCCAAACAAGGTCGGCCAGGCCATCCAGAGCGAGAGCACGAACACCACGGCCGTGGTCGCCAGCGTGATCCAGCGAACGGCCTCCTCGCGGGCCTTGGGAATGATCGGCAGCGACAACACGGCTGCCACAAGGGCCGGCAGGAAGACGAGCAGCGTGAGTGGCCAGAAGGCGGGCTGGGCGAGCGTGTCGGCGGTCATGACGTGATCCGTGTGGCAGTGGAGGCGGTTGCGGGGCGGGTGCGAAAAAACCGGGGCTACCCGGCGTGCGAGACCCTCATGAACAGGCTCGCGAGCACGAACAGGGCCACGGTGGCCAGGGCGATGAAGACGACGTATTGCCGGAGTCGGCCGGTCTGCAGCCGCTTGAGGGCGATGCCGGCGTTCCATGTGGCATTGGCCGTGGCATTCACGAGCCCGTCCACGAGCGTGCGGTCGATCCACGCGTCGATGCCGGCGAGCCCGCGGGCCGTCCAGGCGAGGCCGTCGATGATCCGGTCGATGATGCCCCGGTCGGCACCGCTGGCGAGCTGCGCGATCCCGAGCGCGGGCACCACGAAGATCGCCTTGTAGAGCTCGTCGAAGTACCAGCGGCCGGCGAGGAACGCGTACACCGGACGGAAGATGGTGGCCACGACGTCCGGCGACACGAGCCGCCAGAGATACATGACCGCCGCGAGGGCGACACCCGCCAACGCCGTGCCGAACGCCGTCCAGGTCGCGGCCCGATGGATCGCCTCGGCGTGGCTCAGGTGCTCGGCCGGATACGTGAGCGTCTGCCCGAAGGCGAATCCGCCCGTCAGCCCCTCGGCGGTGCCGGCGGGGCGGGCCTGCTCGAGCAGATTCGCAATCCCGAAGGTGCCGATCGTCCACCCGGCGGCGACCGCCAGCACCGACAGCACGACGAGCGGGGCCACCATCACCGTCGGCGATTCGTGGGCGTGTTCGTGGACGTGATGGTCGCGGGGCTCACCGGCGAACGTCATGAACCAGAGCCGGAACATGTAGAAGGCCGTGAGGGCGGCACCACCGGCGACGGCGTAGAAGAGGACGGAGTGCCGCGGATTGGCCTGGGCGAAGGAGAGCGCCTGGGCGAGGATCGAATCCTTCGAGTAGTAGCCCGACAGGCCGATCACGAAGGGAATGCCCGCGCCGATGATCGCGAGGCACCCGACGAGCATCGTGTAGGCCGTCCACGGCATGACCCTGGCGAGGCCGCCCATCTTCCGCATGTCATTCGTGTGACAGGCATGGATCACCGACCCCGAGCAGAGGAAGAGCAGGCTCTTGAAGAAGGCATGGGTGACGAGGTGAAAAAGACCCGCCACCCAGCCGCCGACGCCGAGGGCGAGCATCATGTAGCCGAGCTGGCTGACCGTCGAGTAGGCGAGCACCCGCTTGATGTCATTCGCAACGAGGGCGATCGTGGCCGCGATGAAGAGCGTGATCGCGCCGGTGTAGGCGATCACAAGCAGCACGTCAGGGGAGAGCACGGGAAAGAACCGCCCCACCAGGTAGACGCCCGCGGCCACCATCGTGGCCGAGTGCACGAGCGCGGAGACCGGTGTCGGCCCCTCCATCGCATCCGGGAGCCAGACGAACAACGGAAACTGGGCGCTCTTCCCCACGCAGCCGCAGAAGATGCCGACGCCGGCGATAAAAAGCAGCCAGTTGGTCATGCTCGCGGGAACCACGAGCGCGTGGTCCGGTGCGGGACGCACGGCGGCGAACATGTCGGTGAATTGCAGCGTGCCGAGGGCTCCCCACAGGGCCATCAGGCCGATGAGCATCCCGAAGTCGCCGACGCGATTGACGATGAACGCCTTGTTGGCGGCGTTCGAGGCGCTCTTCCGCTCGTAATAGAAGCCGATGAGAAACCAGGAACAGATGCCGACGAGTTCCCAGAACACGAACACCATCGCGAGGTTGCCCGCGATCACGATGCCGAACATCGAGAAGCAGAACAGCGACAGGGCCTGGAAGAATCGCGGAAACCGGCCGGGACGGTGGAGATGACCGCCGGTGGAGAGGTGAACCTCATGGTCGGTCACGTCGTGGAGCTCGTCGTGCATGTAGCCCGACGCGTAGACGTGGATGCAGGTCGCGATGAACGCCACCACCACGAACATGAGCACGGTCAGGGAGTCGATGTACCAGCCGATGGACAGCTTCAGCTTTCCGCCCTGATAGAGCGTGTACCAGTCGCCGGAGTAGGCCGGCGGGGCGTCCGCGGCGTGCCCATGGTGGCCCGCCGCATGGCCGCCGTGCTCGTCCTGCCCGGCAGCGGCATGGGCGTCGCCGTGGTGCCCGTGGGCCGGGGCCGTCACGGGGTGCACGGCGAGCCACGTTCCCGCAGCCATGAGCGAGAGCATCAGCGACGTCACGATGGCCGCGGTCGCCACCCAGGCGGCATTCTTCCCGTGCTTGCCCATCCGCGGGCCGAAGAACAGGATGGCCACGAACGACGCGAGCGGCACGAGCCACGCAAGCCCGAGGAGCAGCGGCAGGCGGACGGCGGGATCCATGTGGTGCGTCAGCCCTTCAGGTCGTCGGCGCGGTCGACGTCGACCGTCGCGTGGTTGTTGTAGAAGTTAAGCGTGATGGCCAACGCCACCGCGGCCTCGGCCGCCGCGAGCAGGATCACGAACAGGGCGATGATCTGCCCGTCGAGCCCCAGCGACCGCGCCCCGTCGGCCTGCAGATAGGGAGACGCGAAGGCCACGAAGTTGACGTTGGCCCCGTTGAGCACGAGTTCGATCCCCATGAGCACGCCCAGGGCGTTCCGCTTCACCGCCATGCACGCCACACCGGCCACGAACAGGACCGCGCCCACGACGAGATAGTGGGCCACGCTCACGGGGCCGACGAGGGTTGCCAGCGGCAGGACGGTAAGCCCGGTCATACGGAACCTCCCGTGAGCACCGAGGCCGCACGCCCCGCGCTGCGGCCGATCGCGGCGTGTTCCGCGACCGCAGTCGGGGGCTCGGCCGACGCCGCAACCTCGATCGCCCGCGGCGTCTTCCGCCGCTTGGCCCGGGCGAGGTAGGCCGCGCCGACGAGCACGACGAGCAGGTGGACCGACACGATCTCGAAAGGCAGGAGGTAGCCGCTCCTCACCGCCGCCGCGGGCGCGTTGGCGGGCGGCGCATCCACCCGGACGCCGACCAGCGCCATCCCGATCGGCGTGGCGGCCGGCTCGGTGAGCCGGTGCGACCCGGGCTGTCGCCAGGCCTCGACCGACAGACCCGCCGTCACGAGCAAACCGAACAGCCCGAGGCCCACGATCGTCGCCAGGGCCCGGTCACCGGCCGTCGTCTTGATCGACACGAAGGGCGCCTGGGCCGTGAGCATCACGCCGAACACGAGCAAGACGAGCGTGCCGCCGACGTAAATCATGAGTTGCATCGCGCCCACGAACTCGGCGCCCGCCAGGAAAAACAGGCCGGCCGTCGCCCCGAGCGAGAGCACGAGGTAGAGCGCCATCCGCACGACGTTGTCGGCCGCCACGACGGCGATCGCTCCGCCACACGCGACGGCCGCAAACAGGAGGAAAAAGACGGCGTGCCAGTCGATGGCGGCGAGCGTCGGAATCATGGAGCCACCCGTGCCACGGCTGCGGGTTCGTCGGTCGCCTGAGCTGGGGCTGCCGCGGCCTTGCCGCCCGGGCCCTCGAGCCAGCCCTCCCGGATCTCGCCGGCGGGCCGCGAGAGGCCGGCCACCAGTCCGCCCGGCAGCGCCACCTGCCAAAGCATCGCACCGGCGAACATCGCCGCGGCGATCGGCGTGCAGTACTTGAGGCAGGTCGACATCACCTGGTCGATGCGGAGCCGCGGCAGCGTCCAGCGGATCCACATCATCACGAGCACGCCGAGCGTAGCCTTGCCGAGCAGGTTTGCGAGCCCCAAGAGCCTGACCAGGTAGTGGGCCGTGTCGCCGGTGCCCTCGGACAGCCCCGCGAGCGTCGCCACCGGAATCGGGCCGTTCCAGCCGCCGAGGAAGAGCACGGCCGCCATCGCACTCACGAGGAACATCGAACCGTACTCGGCCATGAAGAAGTAGCTCCACCGCAGGCCGGAATACTCGGTGTGGAAGCCGGCGACGAGTTCGCTCTCCGCTTCGGCAAGGTCGAAGGGAGCCCGATTCACGCTCGCCACCGCGCAGGTGACGTAGACCCAGAAGATCACGAACGTGAAGGGGTCGTGAAACAGGTACCAGCTCCAGAACCAGCCCGCCTGTTTCTCGGCGATCGTCACCATGTCCATGGTGCCGGCGAGCATGACCGGCACCACCACGCACATGCCCAGCGGAACCTCGTAGCTCACGACCTGTGCCGCCTCGCGCATCGCCCCGAAGAGCGACCACTTCGATGCCGACGCGTAGCCTGCCAGGATGACGCCGAAGACCTCGAGACCGAGCACGGCCACCACGAAAAACACGGCCACGTTGAGCCGCTGGCCCACGACGTCAAATGCGAACGGCAGGCAGATGAACGCGCAGAACGACGCGCAGAAGCTGACGTAGGGAGCGAGCCGGAAGAGCAGGCCGTCGGCCCCGTCCGGCATCAGATCTTCCTTGGCCAGCAGTTTGATGCCGTCGGCCACCGACTGGAGCCAGCCGAACCGGCCACCGGTTCGCGTCGGCCCGAGGCGATCCTGGATGCGTCCCGCGATTTTTCGCTCGGCCCAGATGAAGACGAGCGCCCCGCCGGCGATCACATTGAGGATCAGCACAGCGGACACGACGGCCGCGACCGTCCACGCCAGCCAGAACGGGAAACGCGCCGTGTTGAACAGGAATTCGACCATCGTGTTCGACCGTGCCGCGGCGTCCAAAGTCGCCCGAACCCGCGGATTTCCCGGGCGTTGGCGGACTTCGTGAAAAATCGCACGAAGTTTGCCTTACCCCGCCCCTTTCCACAAGTGCCGGCAGGCGATCGGCGATTTTTCCGCGCTCACAGTGAGGGGTTGCCCGTACCGTCGAGCCGGCATGGGTGACCAGCGTAGCCCGGAGGGCGAAGGGCAGGCACCTTCGAGTGAGCGGAGGGCATGGATGCCCGCAGCGATCGTCCGTGCGAGATGGTACGGGCAACCCCGGCCGGCCAACGGGCCGCTGACCACTCAAGCGATGCGCGGCTCGCCCGGACGGCAAGCCGGCGGGCGCCCCGCACCTTGACTGTGCCCCGCCCGCCTTCAGCTCGCGAAGGCCAGGGATGGCTTCGCGAGCGTGAAGTCAGCGATCGATCTCACCCATCACGATGTCGAGCGACCCCACGATCGCGGGCACGTCGGCGATCAGGCAGCCCTTGCAGAGCTCGGGGGCCACCGACAGGTTCGAGAACGAACTCGACCGGGCCCGCGCCCGCCACGGGATCGCCGCGCCGTCGCTGACGACATAGAAACCCATCTGCCCCTTCGGGGCCTCCGTCTCCAGGTAGGCGTCGCCCGCCGGCATCTTCTCGGTGAGTTTGAGCGGCTCGCCGATCGTGCCCTTGGCGGATGCGTAACGGTCGATCGACTGCCGCACGAGATCCATCGATTGCACCACCTCCAGCATCCGCACGAAGAACCGGTGCCAGCAGTCGCCGAGCACCGCGTCGGCGGGCACCGGTGGATACTCGTGGTCGCGGGGGTAGTGGCCGTCCTTCATGACGGCCACCTCGAAGGCGTAGCCGTCGTACATCGCCGTGTAGATCGCCTCTCCGTCCCGCCGCATGTCCTGGTCGACGCCGCTGCCACGCAGCACGGGGCCGGAGCAGCCGTAGTCGATCGCCATCTCGCGCGAGAGCACGCCGATGGCGGCCGTGCGCTTCACGAAGATGGCGTTGGTCGTCAGCAGCGCGTGGTATTCCTTGATGATCGGCTCGAACTGGTCGAGGAACTTCTCGCACTTCGCCAACCAGCCCGGCGGCAGGTCGGCCGTGAGGCCGCCGACGGTGATGTAGCTGTAGGTGAGGCGGGCGCCGCAGGCCTCCTCGAAGAGGTCGAGGATCTTCTCCCGCTCACGGAAGGCGTAGAGGAAGGGGCTGAACGTGCCGAGGTCGAGGCCGTAAGCCCCCATGCCCACGAGGTGGCTGGCGATGCGGCCGAGTTCGCAGATCAGCACGCGGAGGTGACGGGCCTTCTCGCTCACCTCGTATTTCATCAGCTTCTCGACGGCCAGGGCCCAGCCGAGATTCATGTTCATCGCGGCGAGGTAGTCCATCCGGTCGGTGTAGGGGATGAACTGGCGGTGGGTGAGGTTCTCGCCGATCTTCTCCGCGCAGCGGTGGAGATAACCGATGTGCGGCTCGATCTCCGAGACGATCTCGCCGTCGGTGCGGAGCACGAGCCGCAGCACGCCGTGGGTGCTGGGGTGCTGCGGCCCCATGTTGACGAGCATCTCGTCGGTGCGGACGTCGAACTCGATGATCCGCGGGTCGTCGGCGACGGAAGCCATGGTTGGTGTTCCTGAAGATGTACCAGTGTAGTCACATCGGGCATCGCAGGATGCGATGCCGGCGATCGAGGGAACACTCGGCGTTCCCTCCGATCGCCCACGCAGGAGAAGGCATGGAGGACTTTTCCTGCATGAACCTAGCGACCGCGGATGCCGTGGTATTCGAGCGGCATCTCGTAGTCCTTGCGCAGCGGATGGCCCTCCCAGTCTTCCGGGCAGAGGATGCGGCGGAGGTCGGGATGGCCGGTGAACAAGACACCGGAGAGATCGTAGACCTCGCGCTCGTGCCAGTCTGCCGACCGCCACACTCCGGTCACGCTCGGGATCTCCGGAATCTGGCCGGGCACGTCCCCCTTCCACCTCGGCAGCGAGCACTTGAGCACGAGGCTCACCCGCGAGCCCGTGCTCCACAGGTGGTAGACCATCTCCAAGTGCGGCTGCCACGCAACTTTTGCGGCCTTCTTGGGATCGGGCTCGAACCAGTCGATGGCGGTGATGCACTCGATGGCATCGAACCGCACCGGGCTCTTGTGCTTGAGCCAGCCGCAGACCTCGGCGATCCGCTCTGGAGCCACCTCGACCCATGGGTCGAGGGCGTCGAGTTTCGTGCCGGTGACGGCGCCCGGAAGGGCGGCTTCGAGCTGTTCTAGGAAGGCTGGGCCGCGCATGGGTGGATCACTCGGGAGACGAAGGGATCAGGCGGCGCGTTCCGCAGACACGGCCCGCACCCAGTCGAGGTCGCCGCGGTACCACACGTAGGCGAAGCCCACGAGCAACACCGCGAAGAACGCGGCCATGTCGGCCACCGCCGTCCAGGCGAGCATCGAACCGGTACGGGCGACGGCCCACGAGCCGAGGGCCTGCGCCTCGGTCTTCTCACCGCGACGGGCGGCGATCGCCCGGGCCTCATCGAGTTTCGGCGTCAGATACAGCCCCTGCTGTGCGGGCGCGACCGGATCACGGAGCCCGAGTTCGCGATAGAGGCCGGTGGCAGCGGGAGTCAGCGTGCCGTCGGCCTGCACGGTCTGCAACGCCGGATCGGTCAGTTGCGTGGCCTTGCCGAACACCGTGGCCCACGGAAAGAAGAGGGCCACTTCCACGTCGAAGATGATGAACAGCAGTGCGACCACGTAGAACCGCAGGTCGAACTGCACGAAGCTCGAGCCGATGGTCGGCTCGCCACACTCGTAGACCTCGAGTTTCTCCGTGTTCGGCAGCCGTGGCCGCACGAGCCAGCCGACGAGCAGATTGACGGCCAGAAACGCCCCGCCGACCGCAACGAACAGGGCCACGTATCCGGCAATGAGGACGGGATGCATGAAAGGCCGTGGGGGCTGACGTTACTGGTTGGGACCGCCGTGAACCGGCTCGACGATCACCTTCGAGGCGGCGACCGCGGTGGGGTTGAGCGTGGAGCGGCCCCAGGCGACCTCCACCGGCAGCCGCGCGAAGTCCACGATGGTTCCGTCGCGGCTGTAGCAGGAGAGGTCGAGCGTGGAGCCCATGAAGATGCAATCGACGGGGCACGGCTCCACGCACAGGGCGCAGAACATGCACTTCGAGTAGTCGATCGTGAATCCGCTGACGCGAAAGCCCTTGCCGTTCTCGACCCGTTCCTTGCCGATATAGATGCAGTCCACCGGACAGGCCTTCGAGCACTGGTCGCAGGCGATGCACGTGGTGAGGTCGTAGCGGTGGAAGCCGCGGTAGCGGGCCGCCACGGGGGCCGGCAGTTCCGGATACTGGAAGTGCTCGGTGAACGTGCGACGCTTCTGGTCGTAGGTGCTGCCAAAGACCCGCAGCGTCACTGCCATGCCTTCGAGCACCGTGCGGACGGCCGTGACGAGGTTGCGAAACCACTCTCTCATGGCAGATCCGGGACGGGTGCGGAGCCGGCGCCCGCGACGGCTCGTGGAAACGACGAGAGTATAGAAGTGCCCTCCCGACCAACAAGCCGCGCGTGCGGCGGCCGCGATTCCGCGCTCGGCCGACGGCCGCGAGCCCGAAAGTGTCCGATGCCAACCGGATCGAGAAGGCAGCAGACGGGCCACAGATTTTCCGCACAAACTCCGCAGTATACCCGCATTTTTTTACGGGTTGGCCCGCGATTTGCTTGACCGGGGCCTGAAAACCCTTACAGTTCAGGTGTCGGTCACGGTCCCTGCCAAAGGAATGGCCCATGCTCGTCCTTTCGCGGAAAAAAGACGAGAGCATCGTCATCAACAACGACATCACGATCGTCGTTGTCGAAATCCGTGGGGACAAGGTGCGCCTTGGGGTCGAGGCACCCAAGGAAGTTCCCGTCCACCGACGGGAGGTCTTCGAGGCCATCGCCCGCGGTGAGACGCTCGACCCGGCCGCATCCGCGGATGCCTCAGGTTCGGTCGGCGAACCCGAGACGGGCGGTGCCGCGGCCGGCGAAGCCTGATCGCCCGCGTGGCCGGAGTGCCGGTTCGCGCCTATCAGTTTCTCGGGTACGCTCGCGAAGGTCAGGTTTAGCCGAGCCACTCGGCCCCATCGTCTAGAGGCCTAGGACATCGCCCTTTCACGGCGGTAACCGGGGTTCGAATCCCCGTGGGGTCATTGCTGTACCGCGGCCCGAGCCATTCATGGCCTCGTGCCGCTCTGTCGATCGCAGGCAACGCCGAGGGTTGCCTGGATCGACAGAGCGTTGCATCCAGCGACGCCAGCCATCGAAACTGCCAATCCATTCTCCCACGATGACCACTCCTGACGCGTCCGACCCCGACCGCCCATCCGCCTACGACGCGGTGCTGTTCGTCTCGTTCGGCGGGCCGGACGGGCCCGATGACGTGATGCCGTTCCTCGAGAACGTGCTTCGCGGCCGCAACGTGCCCCGCGAGCGGATGCTCGAGGTGGCCGAGCACTACCACCATTTCGGCGGCAAGAGCCCGATCAACGAGCAGAACCGGGCTCTCCTTGCAGCCCTGCGGGCGGAACTCGACCGTCGCGGCCCACGGATTCCGGTCTACTGGGGCAACCGCAACTGGCATCCGTTGCTCACCGACACGCTCCGGGAGATGGCCGACGCCGGTGTGAAGCGGGCGATCGCGTTCGTGACGAGCGCGTTTTCCTGTTATTCGGGCTGCCGGCAGTACCGCGAAAACATCGCCGCTGCCCGTGAGGCCGTGGGCCCGCGGGCGCCCGAGGTGGACAAGATCCGCGTGTTCTTCAACCACCCGGGGTTCGTCGAGCCGATGGCGGCCAACGTCCGCGCGGCGCTCGGGCGATTCGCCGCCGACGTGCGCTCTTCCGTGCCGGTGCTGTTCACGGCCCACAGCATCCCGATGTCGATGGCCGACACCAGCAAGTATGTGTCGCAACTCACGGAGTCGTGCCGGCTCGTGGCCGAGCGGGCCGGCGTGACCGACTGGCGGCTTGTCTGGCAAAGCCGCAGCGGCCCGCCCACGCAGCCCTGGCTCGAGCCCGACATCTGCGACACGATCCGCGACCGCCACGCCGCCGGCATGCGGCGGCTCGTGATCGCGCCAATCGGGTTCATTTCGGACCACATGGAGGTGCTGTACGACCTCGACACGGAGGCGGCCGACCTCTGCCGGGAACTCGGCGTGGAGATGGTTCGCGCGGCGACGGTGGGCACCGCCCCCGAGTTCGTGTCGATGGTGCGCGACCTGATCGCGGAGCGGGCCTTGGGTCTGGCCGAACGGCCGGCGATCGGCAACCTGCCCGCGAGCCACGATGTCTGCCCGCTCGATTGCTGCCCCGCCCCGCAGCGGCCGCAGATGCCGGCCGGCGGCCGGCCCGTGGGACGGCCCGCATGAGCCCGCTCCCCGGCGTGGCGCTCGTCCACGGCTATCTCGCCAATCGCCTCATGATGGCCCCGCTCGGCGGACGGCTGAACCGCCGGGGCTACGCGACGAACTCGTGGGGTTACTGGAATCCCGCCTGTTCGCTGCTCGTCCACGCCGACCGGTTCGCGCGGCGGCTCGAGCAACTCGACGCCGATCCGACGTTCGCTGTGCTCCATCTCGTCACGCACAGCATGGGCGGCATCGTGGCCCGGGCCGCGCTCGACCGCTACCGGCCGCGGAAGCTCGGCCGCGTGGTGATGCTCGCGCCACCGAACCGCGGGTCGTTCGTGGCCACGCGGGCGGCCGGCACCTTCGGCCGGTTCCTGAAGCCGGTGATGGAGCTCTCGACCGCCACCGACAGTCTCGTAAACACGCTGCCGATGCCGCCCGATCTCGATCTGGGCGTGATCGCCGCCGAGCACGACGCGTTGGTGTCGGAGTCGAGCACGCGTCCCGAAGCACCTCACGACTTCGTGGCCCTGCCGACGTGGCACACGGGCCTGCTCTTCAGGCGTGACACCGCCGATCTCGTCGCATGCTTCCTGGCGACGGGCGAATTTCCGGAACCTGTCGCCGCACGTCGTCCGGCGACCGCCTGAAGACGGTTTCCAGCATCGATGAACCCCACCCCCCGCCGCCTCGGTTCGTCGTCCGTGTCCGTCGGCCCGCTGGGCCTCGGATGTTGGCCGCTCGCGGGCATGACCCGCGCGGGCGTGACTCGCGAGGCCGCGGTGGCCACGGTCCGCGCGGCGTTCGAGGCCGGGATCACGCATCTCGACACGGCGTATTGCTATGGCGAGCGGGGCGAGGCCGACCGGGCGATCGGCGCGGCGCTGGGCTGGACGTCCGAGGCACCGGCGGGCCGCGTGCCGCGCGACGCGGTGGTGATCGCGGGCAAGTGCGGGATCCACTGGGAGCCCGACGCATCGAAGGATCCGCCGCGGCGGCAGGTGGTGGATGGACGGCCGGAGCGGCTGCGGGCGGAGGTGGACGAGAGCCTGGCCCGGCTCGGCACCGACCACTTCGATCTGCTCTATCTTCACTGCCCCGATCCGGCGGTGCCGATCGAGGAGTCAGCTGGAGCGCTCAAACGGCTTGTGGACGCGGGAAAGACCCGGGCGGTGGGCCTCTCCAACGCGGGCGTGGACCTGATGGCTCGGTTCGCCGCGGTCTGTCCGCTCTCGGCTTGCCAACTGCACTTCAACATGCTGCAGCGGGAGATCGAGGAGACGGCCCTGCCGTGGTGCCGCGAGCGGGGGATCGCGATGGTGGTCTACTGGCCGCTGATGAAGGGCCTGTTGGCGGGACGGATGCGCCGCGGCCAGGTCTTCCCGACGAGCGACAGTCGCCACAAGTATCCGCTTTTCAACGGCCCTGAGTTCGAGCGGAACCTCGACTTCGTGGACGCCCTGCGGCCGGTGGCCGCGCGGCTGGGCGTGCCGCTGGCCGACCTCGTCCTCGCGTGGACGGCCGAGCAGCCGGGGATCACGAGCGTGCTGTTCGGCGCGACGAGTCCCGAGCAGGTGCGGGAAAACGCCCGCGCGCGTGCCTGCGACCTCGACGAAGCGGCCCGCGAGTCGATCCGTGCCGCGATCGCCGCCCGCGGCCCGGTGCCCCGCACCCGCGCGGTGTGAATGTCCTGCCTCTCTGCTCCTGCGTGAGGGGCGGGGTGAGGGAGGCCCGATCCACGCGGCTTCAGCGGCTCAGGCAGCCCCCACCGGCTGCGGTTGGAGCGCAGCGACCGCGACGTAGCCCTGCCGGGCCTCGAGGCACGTGCGTCGGAACGACTCGGGCCGGCTCACACCCTGGAGTCGGAGCGTCTCCACTTGCCCACGGCGGAACACGAGGTCACCGGCCGCATATGCGGCCTGGCCGGGCTGCACGACAACGTCGATCGCATCAAAGCGATCGAGATCGACGTACTGTTCGACGACCGGGTTCACGCCGCGCTCGACGACGACCCGGCGATTGGTGAGCCGGTAGCGCCTGATGGCCCACGGCAGGCGCATCGAGAGATAGAGCCCGAGACCGAGCGGTATCGTCGCCAAGAGCGCGAGGCGGCCAACCGACAGCGGGCCGACACCACCCTGGAGGCCATAGAGCCTTCCGAGCGCACGCCCGAGACCGGTCGCCGCCACCGACGGCCAGACGGTCATGACAGTCGCCTCGGCGACTGACGGGGGCACGACTCCCGAAATACACTGCGTGACAAACTTCATAGATTTTGATCTATCGCGAGAAAAACAAGTACGACACCAAGTGCCGCGACAAAACGGTCACAAAGATGACCGATGCGTCACCGTATTGCAACCGTCGGACATACCGTCACGGAAAATTTCCTGCCGGCGTCAATCTTTGCAGAACGGCCGGATCATCGTTGAGTCAACCATCGCCGCGACGAAGAAGCGGTTCCCACAAAAACGGTGGTAACGAACCGACTCGCGCATGACATCCTTTACTGGGCGCGCGCGGTACCGCCGCGATCCGAAACGGGGTCATCCACACCCGTATGAATCGGCTCGTACTCGTAGCCCAGGGAGACGAGCGTTGCCTTGACCGTTTGGAACTGCGAGAACGAGTCCGCATAAACCACGACGGCGATCGTCCACGCCTCGGACGGAAATCGACGAAGCATCGTCTGCAAATCCCGCTCGATCGAATTCCCGTCAACGATCACGCCGGCATCAGGCCGCGCCATGGCAACCTGCTTTCCGTCCGGCTCCGGAGCAACGATGAAGTGTTCCGCGTTTGGGCCGAGCCGTTCTCCCTGCTCGCTCCATTGATGCATGACGTAGAGCCTGCCATATCGCATGTAGAGGCCGACTTGTTTCTTGTCGGTCTCACCGATCACGGGCAACACAGCCGTCTGGACGATCTTCGCCGGGTCGACCGGCCGGTCGAGATCGATCGCTAACTTCGCAAGCGTGGCCGCCTCCTGCTCC
>CAIXGY010000109.1 GCA_903919035.1 uncultured Planctomycetaceae bacterium
CGAGTTCCGCGGCCTCAGGCCCCGATGCGACGCCGATGGTCACGTCGAAGGCGCAGTCCCCGACGGTGACGCGGACCACCCGACCGCCGAACTCGTCGTCGCGACCGTGATACCGCACGCCGGGCGTCGCACCGGCGCCGCTGGCGGCCAGGCGGGCGACCGACGGCGCCGCGTCGCCGTCGCACATGCTGCGGGCGTCGTCGAGCCGACCCGCGGCGATCGTCTCGAGCCAGAATCGCACCGCCGACTCGGCGCGGCCGCGGGCCAGCCATTCGCCGACGGCCGCTCCCGCGATCGCCTGCGTGCCGAAGCCGAGCGCCAGGCCGAGGCCCGCCAGCGCCACGAGCCGGCCCGCCTTCGGCGCGTCGCGCCGTGCGACATCGACGAGCGCCGCCACCGCCACCGCGACGCCCGCGATCGGCACCGCCCAGAACACGGGGCTCACGAGCGCCATTGCCGACACGACGCCGAGCAGAGCGGCCGCCACCGCCGGCACACTGACCGGCCGGTAGCCCGCGACCTCGGCGCCGTCGGTTCCGCTGCCCGAGCCGTCGTCCACGGGACTGTTCCTCACGCCCGGCGGAAGGCCCGCTGGATCTCCTCGACGGAGGTCGTGCCGCGGGCGACCTTCGCGACGGCGTCGTGCTGGACGGTCGCCATCCCGTCCTTGACGGCCGCCTGGCGAAGCACCTGCGGGTCGGCGCCCTTGGCGAGATGGGACCGCAGCGTGGGACCCGTGGCCAGTTCGCAGGCCGCGGTGCGGCCGAGGTAGCCGGTGGCGGTGCACACCGGACAGCCGGAGGCCGCCGCCCGAAACAGGGTCGGCGTGGCCACCGGATCGATCTTCAGTCGCGTGAGCATCTCGACCGCCGGGAAATACTCCTGCCGGCACTTCGGGCAGAGTTTCCGCACGAGCCGTACTCCGACCGCCCCGAGGAGCACCCGCGAAATCGCCTCGGGCTCCACGCCCAGCGCCACGAGTCGGGCGATGCCATCCACGGCGTCGTCGGCCCGCACGCCGACGATCACGAGTCGCCCGTCGCCGGCTCGCTCGACGAGCGCCTTGGCGAGTTCCGCGTCGTCGAGGTCGCAGACGGTGACCACGTGGGGATAGTCCCGCATCGCCGACTCGAGCGCCGCCACCGGGGTGACCCCGGCCTTGGCATCCCAGCGCACGGGCTTCACGTTCTGGACCTCCGGCCGCGGGGTGGTCGCGTCCTCCAGAAGCACGTAGTCCCGCATGAGGCGGTCGGCCGAGTTGATCACCGTGTCGAAGAGCGTCGACAGGCCGCCGCGGCGCGGCGCCGCCAGGATCACGAGTCCACTTTCCAGCAGCAGAAACTCGTGGACCCGCCGTGCGATCTGCTCGTCGGCACCGGCCTCGGGAAGGGTCTTGAACTTGGGCCGCATGTGCTCGATCACGAACTCGATCCGTTCGCCGCCGCTCCCGCGCGCGGCCACGACCGAGCAGGCCCATGGCTTGCCCTGAACCACCGCGGTCACTTTCCCCCGCTGCTGACCGCGGATCTGCGGATCGAGGCCCGCGACGGCCTTCCAGACACCCGCCACCGCGGCCAACGCCGCGCGCTCGAGTGGTGGCGGTGGTGCCGCGACGCCATCCACGTCGAACTGCAGGCTCACCCCCTGCGGCCCCGCCTCGATGCGGATCTCGCCGGCCCGATCCCGCACGGCGGCGGCGACCAGGTCGCACGCGGTCGCGTAGCCTTCGGATTCCACGATCGCCGACTGCCGCGACGCCGCATCCGCACCCGTGGCCTCGAGTGCCACCACGGGCAACGACGGATCGCGCTCCGGGGGCGGCGGCGTGCGCTTCAAGAACGACGGCACGAGACGACCGAGGGCCGCGGCCACGAGGCTTTTGATCGGCCGGCGCTCCGGGGTCGGCAGAACGGCGCCGAGGAGCACGATCACCTGCTCGCTCTTGCCGGCAGTGCGGGCCGCGACCCGACAGGGCCGCCGCGGGAGCTTGCGGGCGCCCACGACGAACTCGGGCTCCTCCTGTCCGGCCGGCACGGCCGTGGCCAACTTGTGGAGGGCCTTGAACGCGGCCACGCCGTC
>CAIXGY010000110.1 GCA_903919035.1 uncultured Planctomycetaceae bacterium
GGCGTGATCAATGCCTGCGACGCTGGCCGTGAGGGAGAGTTGATCTTCCGGGAGATCATGCAGCATGCCGGGTGCGAGAAGCCCGTGCAGCGGCTCTGGCTTCAGTCGATGACGACCGCTGCGATTCGGCGGGCGTTCGAGGAGTTGCGGCCCGCCGCGGCGGTGCAGGGCCTGGCCGACGCCGCCACCTGCCGGGCACTGGCCGACTTCTGGATCGGCATCAATCTGACGAAGGCGCTCACTGGCATCCTTCAACAGGCCGGCCGCTACACGAAGACTTCCGCCGGCCGCGTCCAAACGCCGACGCTGATGATGGTGTGTGAGCGGGATCTCGAGATCGCCCGGTTCGAGCCGTCGGCCTACTGGCTGCTGACCGGCTCGTTCACGCTGGCCGACGGCAGGATCGTGGAGGCCGTGTGGACGAGTCGCGGCGGCGACGCAGGCGACGATCAGGGCCGGCGGATCGGCAGTCATGCCCGGGCCGAGGCCATCGCACACAAAGTCTCCGGGCAACGGGCCGCGATCGCGAGCCACGAACGGGTGGACAGGAAGCAGCCACCGATGCTCTTCAAGCTCAACGATCTCCTGTCAGAGGCCAGCAGTCTCTACGGATACACCGTCGACCGTACACAGCGGATCGCCCAATCGCTCTACGACAAAAAACTCATCACGTATCCGCGGACCGAGTCGCAGCACCTACGGCCCGAGGACGACGTGGAGATGGTGCAGGAGCGACTGGCGCAGATCGCCGCCGGTGTGCCGGAGCTTTCCAACCCTGCACGGGAGGCTCTCGCCAGAGGTGTCGATCCGGCGAACAAGCGTGTCTTCGATAGCAACAAGGTCGGCGACCATTTTGCGATCATCCCGGCCGAGCTGCCGGGCGATCTGCCCGCGCTTCGAGAAGACGAGCAAAAGATCTACGACCTTATCCTGCGTCGATTCGTCGCCGCATTTCTGGCCCCCTCGGAGACGATCGTTCACACACTCACGTTCACCGTGGCAGATGAGACCTTCGTGGCGGTCACCCGCTCAATCCGGGTTCCGGGCTGGCGAGCGGTCGACGGCAAGGCGGCGGAAGTCCTCCCGGTCGGGCCAGGTGAAGGCGCTGCCACATCCGCGGAAATCACGGCGGTTGCGATAGAGGAGCGGATGACCACGCCGCCGCGAGCACATTTCACGGACGGCACGCTCGTGAAGGCGATGGAGACAGCCGGCAAGCTCGTGGAAGACGAGGAGGCCCAGGAAGCGATGCGCGGCTCGGGGCTGGGCACGGCCGCCACCCGCACCCAGACGATCAAGAAGCTGCTTGACGATGGCTATCTCGTCCGCCAGGGCCGCGAGCTCAACGCCTCGCCCAAGGCCATGGCCCTCAAGAAGCTCCTGGAAAAGCTCCAACTCGAGGTACTCACAAGCCCGGAGATGACAGGTAAGTGGGAGGCCCGACTGGGAGCCATCGAAGCAGGCTCCGGCGGAATGGCTGCGTTCACGTCCGACATTCGGAGGTTGGCAGAGGAGCTGACCAGGCGGGCGGTAACGGCCCCCGCGGATCTCGTGCTCGAGGAGCTGCCGCATATCCGGCTGCCCGGCACGAACCACCCCTTCCGGGAGCTCCCGCACGACTACGAGACCGTGGACGGCTCGGTACGCATCCCGAAAATCATCCGCGGCCGGCATCTGCATCCCGACGAGCTGCAGACGCTCCTGACGCACGGCGTCGTCGGCCCGTTGGACGGGTTCTTCAGCCCGAAGACGCGGAAGACGTATCCGGCCTGCATTCGCTGGATCGCTGAGACCAATCGCTACGAGGTCTTCATCGATGATCGCAACGAGCCACTGTCGGCCGAGCACCCGCAGATCGGCGTCTGCCGCCACTGCGGCGGCGCTGTGCACGAGCAGCCGAGCCGCTACGTCTGCGTGAATGCGACGGGGGACAGCCCCCCGTGTGGGTTTGCGCTAAGGAAGCTATGGTGCAGCCGCACCGTGACGAAAGTCGAGGTCGTGCAGTTGATCACCGAAGGCCGCACAAAGGTGCTCGAAGGGTTTCGCAGCAAAAAGAACAGGCCATTCAAGGCAACGATTACGGTCGGTCCGGAAGGCAAGCCCGCGTTTGAATTCCCGAAGAGAGGAAAATAAGACATGCACGACTCACTGTACGATCCTGCCCGCGCCCTCAGCCTGCTTCGCATCGGCTCCGGCAACGCGTCGGCGACGTTTCGGCCAGATCAGGAACAAGCCATTCGGCACGTCGTCGATGGCCGGGGGCGACTACTCGTCGTGCAGAAGACAGGCTGGGGCAAGAGCTTTGTCTACTTCATCGCTGCCAAACTTCTTCGAGAGGCTGGCTCGGGACCTGCGCTCCTCGTGTCGCCTCTGCTGGCATTGATGCGCAACCAGATCGAGGCGGCCGAGCGCATGGGGGTTCGGGCGGCTACGATCAATTCCAACAACGAGCCCGATTGGAAAGAGGTAGAGCGACGCATCACTCGAGATGAAGTCGACATTCTTCTGATCTCCCCGGAGCGACTGGCAAACGAGCGTTTTGCCTCGAAGGTCCTTGCCCGCATCGCACCGCGCGTGTCGCTCCTGGTGATTGACGAGGCGCACTGTATTTCGGATTGGGGCCACGACTTTCGCCCGCACTACCGGCTCATCGAGCGAACGACCCGTGCGATGCCGGCCAATATGCGGATCCTCGCCACAACCGCCACGGCCAATAATCGCGTGATGGCGGATTTGGCGACCATTCTCGGGCCGGACCTGAAAGTGATCCGCGGCGACCTGGCCCGCCCTTCGCTCGCGCTCCAGGCCATCCGTCTTCCAAGTCAGGCGGAGCGCCTCGCGTGGCTTGCCGAGAGGTTGCCGACACTCACTGGCAGCGGGATCGTCTATACACTGACTGTCCGCGATGCCAACCTCGTGGCGCGGTGGCTACGGGAGCGCGGGATCAATGCCCTCGCGTATCACGGCGATCTCGAGCCGGCGGAGCGTGAAAAATGTGAACGCGCCCTGTTGGTGAACGATGTCAAAGCGCTCGTGGCCACGACGGCTCTTGGCATGGGCTTCGACAAACCGGACCTGGCCTTCGTGATCCACTACCAGAAGCCTGGATCCGTGGTTCATTACTATCAGCAGGTCGGCCGGGCGGGCCGTGGGATCGATTCTGCTTATGGCGTGCTGCTCAGCGGCGAGGAGGAAGACGAGATCACCGACTGGTTCATCGAGTCGGCGTTTCCGACGCATGCGGAGGTTCGGGCGATTCTCGACGCGCTCTCTGCCGCTCCAGAAGGTCTCTCCGTGCCTGCAATCGCCGACCGAGTCAACGTCAAGCGGCCTCGCATCGAGAAGACGCTCTCGCTTCTCTCGCTCGAGTCACCGGCACCTCTCGTGAAGGACGAAACCCGCTGGCGGCTGACCGCGGCACCCTTGTCGGCCGCCTTCTGGGAGCGCGCGGAGAGGCTCACGGCGTTGCGGCGCACTGAACAGGAGGAGATGCAAGTCTATGTGGGGCTTCCCTACGGCAGTCACATGGAGTTTCTCATCACCGCGCTCGACGGCGAGCCTGGCTCTGTTCCCGCGCCATCCCGCCCGGCGCTCCGGGAGCAGGCCGACAACCTCACGATCCGTGACGCGATCGCATTTCTCAGACGTACGAACCTGCCGTTCGAGGCTCGGCTCATGTGGCCCACCGGAGGAATGCCGCAGTATGGATTGACGGGCAAGATTCCCGTCTCCCATCAAGCGATGGGCGGCCGGGCGCTCTGTGCCTGGGCCGACGCCGGCTGGGGAGATCGTGTCCGTCAGGGGAAGTATCGTGACGGTCGATTCGCCGACGAGCTCGTCGAGGCCTGCGTCAAACTCATTTCCGAATGGAAGCCGGATCCCAGCCCCGCCTGGGTGACCTGTGTGCCTTCCCTCCGTCATCCCACGCTCGTGCCCGACTTCGCGGAACGGCTGGCCGCCGCACTCGAGATCCCGTTTCACCCTGTGCTCGTGAAAACGGCCGATCGACCCGAGCAGAAGACCATGCAAAACAGCACATTCCAAGCCCGTAACGTCGATGGATCGCTCGTTGTGGGCGAAGTTGCAATGCCAACTGGACCGGTGCTACTCGTGGACGATATCGTTGATTCACGGTGGACGTTGACCGTTGCGGCGTGGCTGCTTCGGGAAGCCGGTAGTGGCCCGGTGTGGCCCCTGGCCCTCGCGAACTCAGGTCCGGAATCATGATCGAGCCACTCTCTGCGAACACGCAGGCGATCCTCATGCTGACGGCGCCGCTGATCACGGGGCGTGATGGGCCACGTGCTCAGACCCTCACTCCGGGTGAATACAAGCGGCTGGCGCAGCGGCTGCGAGATATGGGGCGGCAGCCTGCGGACATGATCGGGCCGGCTGCTGAAGCCACGATCGCCGACTGTGAATCCGTCGCCCCGAGGGAGCGGCTGCAGGGACTGCTTGGCCGAGGCTTTGTTCTGAGCCAGGCGGTGGAGCGCTGGAACGCACGGGCGATCTGGGTGATCAGCAGAGCCGACGCCATCTATCCGAAGCGGTGGAAGACGCGGCTCCACGACGATTGCCCTCCGGTGCTGTACGGCTGCGGTGATCCGAACCTGCTCGTAACCGGAGGCCTCGCCGTGGTCGGTTCGCGTGAGGTCACCGAAGACATTCTGGGATTTGCGGGCGTGGTAGGCCGGTCGGCGGCCGAAGCCGGCATCACGGTCGTCTCGGGAGGAGCCCGTGGAATCGACACCGCCGCGATGAGCGGCTGTCTCGATGCGGGCGGCCGTGGGTGCAGCGTGCTTGCCGACTCCTTGGCAAAGCATGCCCTCGATGCATCCAACCGCGGCCCACTGGCAGACGGGCGGCTCGCGCTCGTGAGTCCCTACGATCCCGCGGCCCGGTTCAACGTCGGCCATGCGATGGGTCGCAACAAACTCATCTACGCCTTGGCGGATCGCGGCCTTGTGGTGAAATGCGAGCCCGAGACGGGAGGTACCTGGGCAGGAGCGATCGAGCAGTTGAATCGGTACCGCTGGTTTCCCATCTTCGTTCGGGCGGGAGGTGAGTCACCGATCGGCAATCAGGAACTCGTTCGCCGCGGTGGTGTGGCCTGGCACGATTTGCCATCAGCTCAGGTCGTCAAGGACATGGTCACCAGCGAGGCTCCGCGGCCCGCTGAGCCCAAACAAGACCGCGGTCTCTTCCCGGACGAGGAAGTGATCGGCGAGGCCACGGCGGCTGTCCCGCGTCGGACAGCGTAGAGTCGACCACGGGACCAAGGATGTCCCTCCGGGTCGTAAACTGCCGGCCATGACGCCGGCCGCCCCCTCGCCGTTTTTGGACATCCCCGAGGCGGAGTGGGTCTGCGCGAGTGATCTCTACTTGGCGATCTTCGATTCGTTCCCCGTGTCGCCGGGGCACGTGTTCGTGATCACGCGGCGGGTGGTGCCGACGTTTTTTACGTGCAGACCCGACGAGCAGGCCGCCCTCATGGAGCTCGTGGGCACGGTCAAGCGGACGGATACGGAGGCCGTCAGGGGCAGCGAGCGACGCGACATGCGGCAGGGAAGTGGCGGCGCGAGCTGCTTCCGGGCACCCTCACCCCGGACCATCGGCGACCGAACGACGATCCCGCAGCCGTGTCCCACGTCGGCCCGCATCCCGCACGACGGCCGCCACACCGCCCGGCTCGCGATGCCGGCGGAAGATGCCGACCGCGACCCACGCCGCCGCGACGGCGGCCCGGCTGCCGACGAGATGCCTTCCTCCGCGCGAGGATCACGTGGGGTCCGTGTGAACTCGGGAGCATTCCGCGAAGCCCGAGCGTCGTGCTCGTCTTCGCTTGGCGGGCCTCCGCCCGCTGGTGTCCACCCGGCCCTCCGGGCCTGACGCGGATTCAGAGTCTGCGCAAGCGTGTGAACTCGTCCATCGTCACGGTGGTGAGTTCGCCGTCGTCGCGGGCGAGAATCAGCACGTCGCTGTAGACCTTGTCGTCACCCTGGCGGCGGAAGTGGAGGCCGTGCCGGCGACGCTCCGTCCGCAGCACCTTCCCCACCGTCGTCGTGCTCCAGGCGGCGCTCGAACCCACGGTCACACCGTGGATCACCTCCACGCGGTCGCCAGGCTGGAGTTCGCCGTACAGCCTGCGGGCGTCGTATTCCTCGGGCGTCATCGAATGATCCTCTGCGATTCGCCGGAAGCATAACCGACGGGCCGCCAGGAGGGCGGACCTCGTCTCCGGCCGGAACGACCTCGGGTCGCGGCGGCAGCCCCGCAAACCTGGGCCTGGCCTCCGGCTGCCCAAGGCCGCGGTGGCCATGGATGGCACCGCGGCCGTGGAACTAGACCTCCTTGCTGTCGATCCACTTCATCATCTTGCGGAGCCGGCGACCGGTCTCCGTGAGCCTGTGCTCGCGCTCGCGGCGGCGGGTCGTCTTGAACATCGCCGCACCACCGCGGTTCTCCAGGATCCAGTCGCGGGCGAACTGACCCGAACGGATCTCCTCGAGGATCTTCTTCATCTCCGCGCGGGTCTCGTCGGTGATGATGCGCTTGCCGCGGGTGTAGTCGCCGTACTCGGCGGTATTCGACACGCTGTACCGCATGTACTCGAGGCCGCCCTGGTAGAAGAGGTCCACGATCAACTTCATCTCGTGAAGACACTCGAAGTAGGCCATCTCGGGCTGGTAGCCCGCCTCGACGAGCGTGTCGAAGCCCGCCTTGATGAGTTCCGAGACGCCGCCGCAGAGCACCGCCTGCTCGCCGAAGAGATCGGTCTCCGTCTCCTCCGCGATCGTGGTCTCGATGACGCCGCCGCGGGTGCCGCCGATGCCCTTGGCGTAGGCCAGACCGATCTTTTTGGTCTCGGGCGAGGTGTTCGGCCCCAGGGCGATGAGGCAGGGCACGCCGCCCCCCTTCACGTACTCGCTGCGGACGAGGTGGCCGGGGCCCTTCGGCGCCACGAGGAGGATGTCGTGGCCGGGCGGCGGTTCCACCTGGCCGAAGTGGAAGTTGAAGCCGTGGCTCGCCATGAGCACGGCCCCCTTCTTGAGGTTGGGCCTGATGCTCGTGCGGTAGACGTCGCCCTGGAGTTCGTCGGGTAGGAGGATGTTGACGACGTCAGCCTGCTTGACCGCGTCCTCGACGCTCATGGGCTCGAAGCCGTGGCTCTTGGCGAGATCGTAGTTGGGGCCGCCCGGCCGCTGGGCGACCACGACCTTCAGGCCGCTGTCGCGGAGGTTCTGCGCCTGGGCGTGGCCCTGCGAGCCGTAGCCGATGATGGCGATGGTCTTGTTCTTGAGAACGCCCAGGTCGGCGTCGGCGTCGTAGTAGATCGTGGCGGGCACGGGATGCTCCGGGGAAAAAGGGGCGGTCGAAAGCGGCGTCGTCAGGCGAGCGAGTCGGTGGCGTCGGCGGCGTCGGCGGGCCGGCCGCCGTCGGCGGCCTCGGTGAGTTCGCGGGTCGGCAGACTACCCCGCACCATCGCGATGCGGCCGGTGCGGACGAGCTCGAGGATGCCGCGGGGACGCATGAGATCGATGAAGCCCTCGAGCTTCTTTTCGGTGCCGGAGATCTCCACGATGACGCTGTCCGGGGCGACGTCCACGATCCGGCCCCGAAAGATCTCGGCGAGTTCCTTGACCTCCGTCCGGGTGGTCCCGGCCGCGGCAGCGACCTTGATCAGCATGAGGTCGCGCTCCACGTAGTTGCGGGAGCTGATGTCGTCGACCCGTACGACGGTCACGATCTTTTCGAGCTGGCGACGCACCTGGTCGAGCACCCGGTCGCCGCCGCGGAGCACGAAGGTCATGCGGGAGAACCGCGGATCCTCCGTCTCGCCGACGGCGAGGCTGTCGATGTTGTAGCCCCGGGATGCGAGCATCCCCGAGACGTGGGCGAGCACGCCCGGGACGTTTTGGACCGTGGCCGAAAGGACGTGGCGCATGACAGGCGGGGCCGGGTGCCGCGGCGGGATCCGGGCCCGGCGCGGCACCGGCCGGGAGGGGCGAGTCTAATTTGCTCAATCGAGGCGATTCAAGCCGCGGCCTGCTCGGCCCGGCCCGCGTTGACAGACGGGAAAAAAAGCCGATAGTGTGAGGGATTCCGTATTTCGTCCCGTCCCCCATCTCCCGAGAGCGTGCGCGTGTCGAACGTCCTGGCCCAGGAACTGATCGAAGCGGGTGTCCACTACGGCCATCGTGCCAGCCGCTGGAACCCGAAGATGCGGCCCTACATCCACGGCCGGCGTAACCTCATCCACATCATCGACGTCCGCGAGACGATCCGCGGCCTGCTTCGCGCCCGCAAGTATCTCAAGCAAGTCGCCGCCTCCGGCAGCCTCGTGCTGTTCGTGGGCACGAAGCGGCAGGGCGCCGAGGCAGTCGCTCGCGAGGCCGCCCGGTGCGGCATGCCCTACGTCAACGAGCGGTGGCTCGGGGGCACGCTCACCAACTTCCGCACGATCCGCAACCGGCTGGCGCGGCTGGAGGAACTCGAGGCGCTGCTGCCGTCGGAGGCCTTCGGTAGCTATTCGAAAAAGATGCAGTCGTCGCTGCGACGCGAGCACCGCAAGATGCTCCGCAACCTCGGTGGCATCCGCACGCTGGCCCGGCTGCCCGAGTGCCTCGTCGTGTTCGATCCCAAGAAGGAGAAGAACGCCGTCAGCGAGGCCCGCAAGATGGGCATCACCACGGTGGCCCTGATCGATACCGACTGCGATCCGGATCTCGTCGATCTGCCGATCCCGGGCAACGACGACTCGATCCGGTCGATCGAGCTCGTCTCGGCCCGTCTGGCCGACGCGATCCTCGAGGGCAAGGCCCAGACCGCGGTCGAGGCGCAGGCGACGGCCGAGGGTGCCGAAGGTGGTGGCGAGGCCGCCGCCAAGCCGAAGCCCAAGGCTCGGCCGATGATCGCCAAGCGGTCGGTGCCCAAGCCCGCAACCTGATGCGGCATCGAGCGTCGGAGCCGATCACCGCCGGGGCGGGGCTGCCGCGGCCGGCCTGTATTTTCCATCCACCCAGGAGACGAACCGATGGCCGAGATCACCGCTGCCGCCGTGATGGGGCTCCGCGAGAAGACCGGGCTGCCGATGATGGAGTGCAAGAAGGCGCTCCAGGAGTGCGGCGGCGACACGGCTCAGGCCGTCGAATGGCTGCGGAAGCAGGGCATCAAGACCCAGTCGCTGCGCGCCGACCGCGAGACGTCCTGCGGCCGGCTCGCCGTCTACGCCGATCCCGCCAAGGGCGTGGGTGCGATCATCGAACTGAAGTGCGAAAGCCCGCCGGTGGCGGGGAGCCAGGACTTCAAGGATCTCTGCAACGACATCGCCGCGACGCTCGCCCTCGGGCCGGGCGCCGCGACACCGGCCGATCTCCTCGCCCAGAAGAGCCAGGCCCATCCGGGCAAGACGCTGGCCGAACTCAAGGACGATCTCTTCAACCGGATGCGGGAGGTCTTCGAACTCTCACGGATCGTCCGCATCGACTCGCCGTGCGGCGGCTACGCGCACCACGACGGCTCGAAGGCCGCGCTCGTCGAGATCGCCGGCAACACCTCCGCCCCCAATGCCGCTGACGTCGGCAAGGACATCGCCATGCACGTCGTGGCCCTGGCTCCCCAGGCGGTCCGCAAGGAGGACCTCGATCCGGCTGTCGTGGACAAGGAGCGGGAGATCCTCAGCGAGGCCGCCCGCAAGGAGGGCAAGCCCGAGAACATCATCGCCAAGATGATCGAGGGTCGGCTGCGGAACTTTTTCAGCCAATGCGTGCTCCTCGAGCAGCCGTTCGTGAAGGACGACAAGCAGACCGTGGGCCAGTTCGCGAAGTCGGCGGGGCTCGAGGTGAAATCCGTGGCGAACTGGAAGCTGGGCGGGTGAGTGGGCGGCCCGAGCCGGCGAGTCAGCGCGAGCGTGATCGGGAGGCGGCGATGACCAGCGGCCCCTACAAGCGGGTGCTCCTCAAGCTGTCCGGCGAGAGCTTCGCCCGGGCGGGTGAGCGTGGGATCTCGATGGACGAGGTCGTCCACATCGCCCGCCAGACCGTGCAGGCGGCAGCACGGGGCGTGCAACTGGCCGTGGTCATCGGCGGCGGCAACATCCTCCGCGGCGGCTCGTTCACGGCCGGCAACAACGCGATCCAGGAGGCCACGGCCCACTACATGGGCATGCTGGCCACCGTCATCAACGGTCTCGCCTTGCAGGACGCGCTCGAGACCCTCGGTGCCCAGACGAGGCTCATGACGGCCATCCGCATGGATGGCGTGGCCGAGCCCTACATCCGGCGGCGGGCGCGACGGCACCTCGAGAAGGGACGGATCGTCATCCTGGCCGCCGGCACCGGCAGCCCGTTCGTGACCACCGACACGGCCGCCGCGCAGCGGGCCCTCGAACTCGGGGCCGACATCCTCATGAAGGCCACGCGGGTCGACGGGGTCTACTCCGAGGATCCTGAGAAGAATCCCCATGCCGTGCTGTTTCGTGAACTCACCTGCCGCCAGGTTCGCGAGCAGAATCTGCGGGTGATGGATGCCACGGCGATCTCGCAATGCATGGAGCACGGCATGCCCATCCTGGTGTTCAACTACCGGAAGGAGGGGAACATCGAGCGGGCGGTGGCCGGCGAGCGGATCGGCACGCTGGTGAGCGAACGCCCCGACGCGCGGGGGTCGGTCGCGGGCGGGTGATGCCGGCGCGGCTCGAACGCGGATCAATCCCGGGAGCCCCGACATGCTGTGTCCGCGCCGGCATGGGTTCACGCTCGTCGAACTGCTGGTGGTCGTGGCGATCATCGCCCTGCTGCTTGGCCTGACGGTGCCGGCGGTTCAGGCGGCCCGCGAGGCGTCCCGGCGAACGGCCTGCCAGTCGAATCTCCGGCAGGTGGGATTGGCCGTCGCGAGCCACGAGTCCGCGACGCGGGCCTATCCCACCGGCCGCGGCTCACGAGATCAGCTCGGCGCGTCGTGGGCGTTTCGGCTGCTGCCCTTCGTCGGCGAGGACGCAATCTTCCAGGCCTTCGTCCCGGCGGCCAGGGTCTACGATGGCCGCAATGCCACGGCGATGCGGACGCCGGTGTCGCTCTACTATTGTCCGAGTCGCCGCGGGCCAGCCGCCGACCGCAACTTCGACGAGAACGACCAGCCGCCCGTCGTGACCGGTGTGGCGGCGGGGGGCGACTTCGCGGCCAACGCCGGGGCCTCGTTCGTCTACGCCTCGATCGCCGGCCGGTGCGATCCGCTCCGCGCCGGCCCGATCCATACCTTCTCCAAGGTGCGGGCGGCCCAGATCACCGACGGCATCTCGAAGACGTTCGCCGTGGGGGAGCGGCACCTGCCCCCCGTCGATCCGGCATGGCCGTCGGAGATGGTGCACTACCGCCAGGGAGACACGGCCTTCTTCGCCGCCGACAACCCCGCCACCCTGTTTCGCGACACCGTCCGTGGGCTCGCGGCCGGCCCCGACGAGGAGGGAACCCGTTCGTTCGGCGGTCGGCATCCGGGAATCGTCAACTTCGCGTTCCTCGACGGTCACGTCGCGGCCGTCGAGGTCGGCACCGACGTCACCGTGCTCCGCTGGTTTTGCACGATCGGCGACGGCAACGACCCGGTCGCAACGCCGGACGACGGCGACGACCCGACGTGAAGCCGGCAAGGATCCTGCTTGCCGCTGCCGCGGGCGGCGTGACACAATTCCGGGTCGTCCCGCGTCCGTGCGGGCGGCCCGGGTGCCAAGGAGTTTCGCCGTATGCCTGCCGACGACATCCTGCTCGACGCCGAGGAGCGCATGGAGAAGGCCGCCGAGGTTTTCCGCCATTCCCTCACGGGGATCCGCACCGGACGGGCCAATCCCGGCCTCGTCGATTCCCTCAAGGTCGAGGTCTACGGCTCGCCCACGCCGATCAAGGCCCTGGCGAGCGTCGGTGCGCCCGAACCCAACCAGATCGTGGTCCGCCCGTTCGACCCCGGCACGATCAAGGACATCGAAAAGGCGATCCAGGCCGCCGACCTGGGATTCAATCCGCAGAGTGACGGCCGCGTGATCCGGATCACGATCCCCGCGCTGTCCACCGACGTCCGCAAGAAGATGTCGGCGCGGATCAAGGAGCTCGCCGAGGAGGCCCGCGTGGCGATTCGCAACGTGCGGCGCGACGCCAACAAGGCGGCCGACACCGAGAAGACCGACGGCACGATGACCGAGGACGACGTCGAGTCGGCCAAGGAGGACGTGCAGGAACTCACGAAGAAGTTCGAGGCGCGGGTCGGCGACCTCGCGAAGACCAAGGAAGCCGAGGTGATGGAGCAGTGAGCGGCACCCGCACGGTGGCCTGTGGGTCTGACATGCGGCTCCTCGTCGCCGCCGTGGGTTTGGTGGCGGGAGGTGTCGTGCAGGCCGCCGACGCCCCGCCGGACGCCGGCTCCCAGCCGCCGATCCGCGTGATCGCCGCGCCGCTCGCGGCGGCCATGGAATGGTCCGGGAACCACCCCAGCGGCGCGATGGTCGACCTGTGGAACGAGGTTGCCGAGCGGATCGGCCGTCGCACGTCATTCATCCACGCGGACAAGTTCACGGAGGAACTCCTGGCCCTCAAGGCCGGTACGGCCGACGTGGCGCTCGGTCCGTTGGCGATCACTGCCGAACGGGAGCGGGAATTCGACCTCACGCACTCGGTGGTGCACTCGGGACTGCGGATCGCCGTCCGCGAGACCCACGATACGGGCGTGTGGGCGGCGCTGCGCGGGCTGCCCTGGCGGCAGTTGCTGGGCCTGGTGGCGACCGTGCTCGGCCTGGCGGTGCTGTCGGGTCACCTGCTGTGGTGGTTCGAGCGCGGCCACAATCCCAAGTCGTTCCCCGACCGCTATCCCCGCGGCGTGTGGGAGGCCGTGTGGTGGATCGCCTCGACGATCGTGACCGGTGGCTGTGACGACAAGCACGTCGATGGCGTCCTCGGCCGGGTCATCGCGTTCGCGTGGATGGTGGGCGGGATCGTGTTCGCCGCCACCTTCACGGGCCTGCTGACGGCGTCGATGACGGCCGAGCGGATGACGGGGAGGATTCGTGGACCTCGCGACCTGCCCGGCCGCGTCGTCGGCTGCCAGGAGTTGAGCGTCACGGTGCAGGTGCTTCGGAGCCGCGGCGCGGTCCCGCGGGAGTTCGCCAGGCTGGACGACGCGCTCGACGCGCTGGCGGCCGGCGCGATCGATGCAGTGGTGTCCGAGACCATGCAGCTCTCCGCGCTCGTCGCCCGCCCCGGCCGCCACGACCTCGTGCTCGTGGGGCCGATCTTCGAGTCGTTCGACTTCGGGATGGGGCTGCCCGCCGGCAGCCCGCTCCGCGAGGCCGTCGATGCGGCGATCCTCGACATGCGCGAGGATGGCGCGATCGAGCGGATCATGACCCGCTGGTTCGGTCGCCACGAGTGACGGCGGCGCGCTGCGAGACGGTTCGGCACGGCGCGTGACCGCGTCGGCGGTGAAGGGTCGGCCCGAGCGCGGGAAGGCCGCAGCGAACGTCCGGCGACGGGGTCTGGGTGGCTCCGAGCCGCCGAAACCCGCAGCCGGGAACCGCCGCGGGTGGTGGTTTGACGCTGCCCCCCGGCGAACGTAGATTCTGGCGAGTTTTCCGGCAAAAAATGCCGCTTCCCTCCCGTCCCCCCACGAAAGGCATCGTTCCGCCCATGGCCACCTCGCTCCGGAAGAAGTCCGCCGCCAAGAAGTCCGCCACGAAGGCCTCGGGCGGGGGCAAGCCGGGCCGGATGATCTACTACTTCGGGGCGAAGAAGTGCGACGGCGACGGCACCATGAAGTCGCTGCTCGGCGGCAAGGGGGCGAACCTCGCCCAGATGACCAAGATCGGCCTGCCGGTGCCCCCGGGATTCACGATCACGACCCAGGTCTGCATCGACTACTACAAGAACAAGAAGAAGTTTCCCGCCGGCCTCGAGGACGATGTCCGTTCCTATGTCCGGCTCCTGGAGAAGGAGACGGGCAAGAAGTTCGGCGACATGAAGAACGCCCTGCTCGTGAGCGTGCGCTCGGGTGCCCGCGACAGCATGCCGGGCATGATGGACACGATCCTGAATCTCGGCCTCAACGACGAGACCGTGAAGGGGCTCGCCGAGGCGACGGGTAACGCCAGGTTCGCCTACGACTCCTACCGTCGCTTCATTCAGATGTACGGCGACGTGGTGATGGGGGTGCAAAAGCGGCACGAGAACGAGCACGAGCCGTTCGAGGAGGTGATGGAGGGCCTCAAGCACCAACTCGGCATCCACCACGACACCGACCTCTCCGCCGAGCACCTCCGCGAGCTGATCCGCCGCTACCTGGCGCTCATCAAGGAGCGAACCGGCAAGAACTTCCCGCAGGATCCGTTCGAGCAGCTCATGGGCGCCGTCGGCGCCGTGTTCGGCAGCTGGATGAACGAGCGGGCGATCCTCTACCGCCGCAAGTACAAGATCCCCGACGAGTGGGGCACCGCCGTCAACGTGCAGAGCATGGTGTTCGGCAACATGGGCGACGACTGCGCCACCGGCGTGGCCTTCACCCGCGACCCGGCCACGGGCGAGGAC
>CAIXGY010000111.1 GCA_903919035.1 uncultured Planctomycetaceae bacterium
CCCGACTGCACGAGGCTGAACGTACCGCCGGAAAGCGAGTTCGTGAAGCCGCCCGTGCCGTTGGTGGCCGAGACGTTGATCGAGAACTTGTCAGCGGCAAAATTCGTGATGCCCCCGGCCGCCGTCGCGAACCGCCACGTGCCGCTGGTCGCCGCATTGAAGTTCAGGGCGCTGCCGTTCACGTCGGGCCCGACGCCTGCGAGACTCCAGAGGTTCAGATTGAACCGGTCGGCGGAGGTGCTCGCCACATCGAGCACGCCGCCGACGCTCACGAGATCCCAGCCGGTCGTGCTGCCGGCCGTGCCCGCCGCGTTGTAGACCTGCCAGTTGTAGTTGCCACCGGAGCCGAGCGTGGCGCTGCCCGTGATCGTGAGCGTGCCGGGGCTCGCGCCGGGCGAGAGCGTGGCTGCGGCTCCGACGACGACGCGCCCCGCCACGGTGCCGGTGCCGGCGAGCGCCTGGCCCGCAGGCACGGCGTAGCCGCCCGACTTGGCCGACACGTCGAGCGTGGCGCCAGATTCGACCTTCACGAGCGGCGACGATCGAATCGATCCACCCGCGCCCAGCGCCAGCGTGCCCGCGGACACGTTCGTCGGGCCGGTGTAGGTGTTGGCCCCCGTCAGGGTCTGCACGCCACCGCCAGCCTTCGTGAAGCCCCCGCCGCCGGAGATCGCGCCCGCGTAGGCCGTGCTCGCTCCGCCGCCGATTGTGAGCGAGTTGCCCCCGAGCGCCACGTTCGCCGCCCCGGAGAGCGAACCGATCGTCTCGTCTCCGCCGAGCGCCAGGGCGGCCCCGGCCGAGCCGCTCACCGCCGCCGCGGTCGCCAGCCGTCCGCCACTCGAGAGCGTGAGCGTGCCGGAATTCAGGTTCACCGTCAGGGCCCCCGCCACGCCCGAGAGCGTGGAGTTGCCCGTCACCGTCAGCGTGCCGCCGCCGAGGCTCGCGGCCACCGTGCCGCCCGACAGGCCGTAACTCGCGGCCGTCAGCGTGCCGCCGCCGAACACCGAGCCGCTCGAAATCGCGAGGCTCGAGGCCGTGTTGGAGTTGCCATTCATGTTCAACCCGCCGCCCGACACCGTCACCGCGGACGACGCGGGCAGCGCATTTCCGCTCCCGAGGGCCAGCACGCCGCCGCTGATCGTCGTGGCCCCCGTGTAGGAGTTCGAACCCGACAGCGTCACCGTGCCCGCGCCAGTCTTCGCGATGCCGCCCGAGTTGCCGTTGGCCGTGGCCGAGCCGAGCCCAGCCGACACCGTGAGCGTGTCGGCGCCGAGCGGCGTGGCGAGCGTCACCGTGCCCTGAACGCCCATCCGGCCATTGCCGCTGATCGTGTTGCCCGATCCGTTCGCCGTGATCGTCTTGCCGGACACGAAGAACGTGCCGTAGTCGGCCGCATTGCCGCCCGTGCTGTCGATCGTGCCGCCCGCGAGCGACAAGTTGGCGACCACCGTGTTGGCCTGGGCGGTCGTCGCCCGCAGCGTGCCGGCGATCGACCACGTGCCCGACTGCTGCGTGGCTCCGAAGGCGTTGAACGCGTTCTGCGAGAAATTCACCGTCGCGCCGCTCGCGATCGACAGCAGCGCCGCCGAATTCACCGAGCCGCCCGTGCCGATCGTCAGCGTGCCCGCCGACACGGTCGTGGCGCCCGTGTAGGTGTTCGCACCCGTGAGGGTGAGGTCGCCGGTGCCCGACTTCATGACCGCGAGCACCCGGTTGCCCGATGAGCCCACTGAATCGGCCAGCGTCCCCGAAAACGTCTGGTTCACGCCCTGATTGATCTGCAGCGTCCGAATGCCGACGGTCTGCCCCCACGCCGGATTCACCGCACCGGCCCCGGAGAGGGAGCCGATCGTGGCGGTCCCGCCGACGAAGGCATCGCCAATTGACAGGGAGGCTCCCGCCGAGACGGCCGCGGAAGCCGCGCCGTCCTCGCTATTGACGCTCGTGAGGGCGACTTTGCCCTCGCGGACGTCGATCGTGCCGGAGAAGGTGTTGGTGCCGGCGAGGCTCACGTCCCCCGCGCCCCACTTGCGAAACACGCCGGAGCCGGAGATCGCATTCGTGAACGTGGCATTGTTGGAACGGGTGTAACTGAACGTGCCGCTGCCGCCGATCGCGATCGGGCCCGCCACGCCGCCGGTGGTGCCGGTGGTGGAACTCGCCCCCACCGCCAGTTCCCCCGCGTTCACCGTGGTCGTGCCGGTGATCGTGTTGTTGGCGGAGAGCGTCACCTTGCCGGCGCCGTCCTTCATGAATCCACCCGTGCCCTGAAGCTGTCCGTCGTAGGTCTGGCCTGAAGAGGCCGAGAGCCGGAGGGTGGTCGTGTTGCCCAGCGAAACGACGTCGTCGGAACTCCCGCCGAGCGTGTTCACCCAGATCGCGAGCGGCGCCGTGCCGCTGGTGGTCTCGAAGCGGTTGCCGCCCGAGCCGAGGCCGAGCGTGGTGAACGACAGCGTGGACGACGTCGTGGCGTTGCCGTTGAACCGCATGGTGCTGCCGTTCGAGATCGACAGATCGGGCTTTCCCTCGATGGCGAGGTTTTGCGTGTTCCACGTGAGCGTGCTCGTGCCCTGCACCATCACGTTGCCCGAGAAGGTCTGCGTGCCGCTGGCGGTGAAGTCGGCCGTGACCACGTTGGCGTTGTCCACGACCCAGTGGCGATATGCCTGACTGCCGCTCGTGGAGTAGGTGTAGGTCTTCGTCGCATCGACCTTGAAGAGCACGCTGTCGCCCTGCGTCCGGCTCACGCGGCCGAGCGTCTGCTTGTGGTCGAGCGCGAAGTTGGCGGCACTCGCCGATCCCGAGCCCCCCTGGACGCCGCCCCCCTGCACATCGACGGCGTCGAAATACTGGTAGCCCGTCGAAGCGCTGAAATACTGGACCTGTACGTTGGTGGGAAAAAATGCCCCCAACGTGCCCACGATCTTGCCGTCGGGCGTGGTCTCGCGAAAGAACGAGCAGTTCTTCAGGCCGGCGTAATTCTCCGAGGTCGCCGAAATGCCGTGGTCGTGCCAGCTCTGGCCGTTGTCGAAGCTCTCGAGGATGATGAATCGCGTGCCGTCGAGATCCGAGCCGCTACCCGGTCCGTTGCCCCCCACGACGAACAGCGGAGACGTCGGGTCGTCGGGATCCGACGCGAACGACGAGGCGATCGAGCGAACCTCGAGCGTCTCGCCCTGGAGGCTGTCCTTGGTGGAGATGTCCTTGCCGCCCGTGGACGAGTCAAAACGCGCGTAGACCTGGTAGGGCGTGATCACGGGCGGCACCACGGGGAGCACGCTCGGATCGGCCGGGTTGCGGGTGAAATAGGCGAAGTGGGCCTTGCCGTTGATCACGTGCATGTTGGAGAGCCAGGTGTTGTAGTCGGCCTCCGTGAGCGTGTTGATCATCGTGGAAGGGCCGTTGGTATCGCAGTCGTTGGCAGCGAGATTGATCGCCGTGCCCGCCATGTTGGTCCAGGTCGAGCCGCCGTCGGCCGACCGGACGTAGCGGATTGTCTCGTAGCCCACGCCGGTGTTCTCGCTCGTCGAACCCACGGTCGTCTGGCCGTAGTGGAGGACGCCGCCTTGATCCACGAACAGCGTCGGGTACTGCGTCCTGGCCGTCGAACCGTTGACGTAGATCTGCCGGTTGCTGAGCACGTTGCCGTTGGTGTCGTAGGTGACCAAAAGCCCCCCCTGCGTGGCGTGGTAGATGCGGTTGCGGATCGGGTCGTAGCACGACGAGAACTTCGACACGCTGCTCGCGCCGGCATAGCTCCTGCTGACCACCAACTGACCCGCCGAGTCAAACTTGCGAAACTCGGTCGTATTGGGGCCGTCGTTGGGAAAGATCACGTAGACGTTGCCCGAGTTGTCGGTCTCTACCGAGGCAGCCTTGACGGTGCCGGTGAGCGCGTCGTTGAGGACCGTGGACCAGGTCACGCCGCCATCGCCGCTGCGCCGCACGATCTGGTTCTGGCCCGCGTAGCCCGACGCGAAGATCACGCCGCCCTGGAGGTAGACGACCTTCTGGTTGTGGCTCTGGAAGTTGTCGCCGTCGATCCCCGTGTCGCGGGTCGTGATCGTGTATTGGGCCGCGGCCGGCAGGGCGGCAGCGAGCCAGAGGGCGGCCGCCGGTACGGCGAAGGCGGCCAATGCCGAAGGGTTCGCATGATGCCTCATCGCTGGTGCCCCCATGGAGATGTCGTGCCGCCATTGCCCGTGAAGGATCTGCCCCTGCCGCGTCACGATGATATATTACCTGCATTGGGGGCACAGCGATAGCAATCGGTAGCGCGGGATGTCGATCCACGCATCCGCAGGCGGGTGAGCGAGAGTTGGCCCGCCGGGGCCGCCGGCAGGGACGAACCCTGGCTGTACAGACCCGTGTTGTTCAGCAGCGTGATGTCGGTCAGCGTCACGCCGTTCGAGTCGTTGAAGTCGCCTTGCACCCACCGCGCCGCGGCGGCGGTCGGCGGCCGATTCACGCGGGCCGAGCGGGAATTGCTGACTCGCGACACCCCACAGCCCCTGCTCATGGCCCATGGCACGCCCATGGAAATCGACCTGCTGAGCATCGACGTGGATGGTAACGACTCCTGTTTTTAGAAGGCCACTCGTCGGGCAGCGACGCCTTCTTCATCCGTGATGACGGCCTCACTGACGCCCTCCGCCCGGGCCCGCCAGCGGCCCAGACGGTCCACGGTGGCTTCCTGCTGGGGGCCAACGGCTGTCGAGGCGGAGGAACCCGTCAGGCGACTCCCGCCAGGGCTCCGGCTGAAACCCCCGTCGGCATCAAGGCGAGCGACGCAAGAGAGATCCCGGCCGTTCGGCCGATTTTTCGGCGCGGTCAGTGAAACGTGTTGCATGAACTGGCCGACTCGTTGTAGACTTCATTGAGCGTGGTATTTCAGGAATCTGGGCAAGGGGGTCGGCAAGCGAGTCGAACATGAGTCACATAATCGATTCTTCGTCCCGGGCATGCATGCCGTTTGCCCAGCCGGCTGACCGGTGGACGCGCCGGGGTGTTCGACGGTCGGCCACGGGAGATCATTCCCATGTCGTGGGTCTCATGCGACATCTCGGCTGCCACCCATGGTTCAGCCATTCCTCCGAACGGCGCGGCGTTTCGAGAGGGTTCACGCTTGTAGAGCTCCTGGTGGTCATCGCGATCATCGGCGTTCTCCTCGCCCTGTTGCTGCCGGCCGTCCAGGCGGCGCGGGAGGCCTCGCGGCGCATCGCCTGCACCAACAACCTGAGGCAGCTCGGGCTCGGCATCCACGCGTATGCCTCGGCCAAGGCCGGCCGATTGCCGCCGGGGGCCGACCAAACGAGCGGAGTCAGCTGGCGGGTCTTCATCCTTCCCTTCATCGAACAGGGGTCTCTGTACGAGAAATTTCACTTCCTCGCCGGATCCCACAACGAGGGTCCGGGCCTGGACGGTGCCAACAGCGGCGCGCCCGGGAAGTTGAAGAGCGGCAATGCGCTGACGAAGATCGGTGGCTTCCTCTGCCCGAGCGCTCCGGCGAACACGGAGCAAGCCACGCACTCATCGAGCTGCCTGAATCCCAGGCAGACCACGTATGGTTCGCACTACTGCGGCGTGGCAGGCCCCGACGACAGGCTGGCATCGCCCTCCAGATACAAGATTTCCACCACCGTCCTGAATGGCACCTCCCCCAGCACCATGGGCGGCTTGGCCCAGCAGGGCATGCTGGGGTCGTTTGCAGCCAGGCGGATCAGCGCGCTCTCCGATGGGCTGTCGAAAACGCTGATGGTGGGCGAACTCTTGTCGCAGACGAACAATACGGGGGCGCGTGTGCCGACGCAGGACGGCGCCAACTGGGTACGGGGATTGAATCAAACCCGCAACGATGGCACCGCCTCGTGCAAGAACGTCCGCTTTGCCCTCAATGCGCAGCGGCCAGATGACACCTTCTACAATGCGTACCCCTTCGCCAGCTTTCATCCGAACACCGTGGTTTTCGTGATGGGCGACGCGAGCGCACGGGCCTTTTCCGACATGCTCGACCTGCCCACGCTGTGGACGCTGAGCAGTGCGGACGGTGGCGACATTGCCACGACGCCATGAGGGCCGGTATCGGCGAGTGCTCGCCGCTCCATGGCCGCGTGCCGGCGCGGCCCGAGCTTGAGCGCATAACGATGAGAGACGACATGACGAGGCTTCTGCCGGGGCTGATTCTGCTGTGTGGTCTGACGCTCGTCGGCTGCGGGCCACGGCGGCCCACCCGGTATGCGGTGTCGGGGACGGTGACTTTCGCAGGCCAGCCTGTGCCGAACGGGAGCGTGATGTTCCAGCCCGACCTGAAAACGAATCCGAAGGGGCTCCAGGGCATGGCCCGGATCAAGGACGGCCACTACCTCACGGGCGAGGTCGCGGGGGGCGTTCCCAAGGGCGGGTATCAGGTGATCGTCTACGGCTATGACGGCCTCAACAAGTCGGAGACGCAGCCCGAGGGAAAGGAGATCTTCCCGCCCCACTCCTTCGCCTGGGAATGCCCCGGCGGCGCCCAGGTGCTCGACATCTCGGTGCCGAAGCCATAGCCGCAGTACTGGCCGCGACGGTGGGCCACCACTGCGCTTTCCTCGGCGCCACCACGGTCGCGGAAACGCCCGTCCACGCGACGCACCGCGCGGACTGTCTTCGAGTCGCTTCTTTTCCGGGCCTCGTCAGCAGAATCTGTGGGTGAACGCAGGCTCCGGCGGGTGAGGGGCGTTTCGAGAAACCGGCTCCGGGCGCCCGGGCCGCTCCTGCCCAGGCTCACGCGTCGCTCATCAGCCTGCATACCGTTGCGGAAGTGCCATTGACCGGGCTAGCCATTATCGGACGACATGTCCGCCCCGCGCCGGCCGGGACGCGAAGATCTCCGGCGTGACGCCGGTGGCTGCGCGGTAGTCGGCGTGGAGTCGGGCGGCGATCGCCTCGGCGTGACCGCTGTCACAGAGCGTCACGGTCGAGCCACCGAATCCGCCGCCGGTCATCCGGGCGCCGATCACCCCGCCGGTGATGCCGATGCGTCGGGCGATGTCGACCATGGTGTCGAGTTCGGGGCATGACACCTCGAAGTCATCGCGGAGGGAGTCGTGGCTCGCCGCCATCAATGGGCCAAGCGCCGCGAAATCCCCGGCCTCGAGGGCCCGGGCCGCGGCCGCCGTGCGGGCGATTTCCCCGACGACGTGCCGCGCACGCCGGTTGACCGGGTCGCCGAGCCGATCCCAGGCGGCCTCGACCTCGCCCGGCGTGACATCCCGCCACGACGGCTTGCCGATGACCGCGAGGCCGTCCTCGGTGTTCTTGCGGCGGGCGGCGTAGCCGCCGTCGTCGAGTTCGTGGTGGACCATCGTGTTGGCGATCACGACCGTCAGATTCGGGTTCGAGAACGGCACGAGCGTCGGCTCACCCGATCGGCAGTCGATCAGCACGAGCCGGTCGGCCATCCCGAACGTCGAGGCGAACTGGTCCATGATGCCGCAGGGCACTCCGGCGAAGTCGTGCTCCGCCTTCTGGCAGAGCAGGGCCTTGTCGCGGAGCGGGAGTTGGCGGCCGACGAGGCCCTCGAGCAACGTCGCGGTCGCGCATTCGAGCGCCGCCGAAGACGACAGGCCCGCGCCGACCGGAACGGTCGAGACGATCCAGGCGTCGAAGCCGGGGATCGCGATCCCGCGATCCTGGAAGCCCCGGATCACGCCCCGCACATAGTTGGCCCACTTGGGTTGTCCGGGGGTCGCGGGCGCCGCGAGCGGGATCGTCACGGTCTCACCCTCGGTCGAGCCGATCCGCGCCGCGTCGCCGCCGTTGAGGGCGGCCGCGATCACGACGTAGCGGTCGAGCGCGAACGGGAGCACGAAGCCGTCGCAGTAGTCGATGTGTTCGCCAATGAGATTCACGCGGCCCGGCGCGGCGGCCGTCAGTGAGACCTCGCGGCCGAAGGCCCCGCGCAGCCCCTCCGCGGCGGTCTTGGCGAGGTCGGCGAGCGGCACGGAAGGGATGAGCGTGGGCATGTCGTGTTGGATGCGGAGGGGAACGGGAATCAGGGGCCGGCGCTAGCGGCTCCAGGCGCCGGTGACCGGGGTCGGGGCGAGAGCAGGAACGACCACGCATAGTCGCCGCGGGGCTGGATCCGGTAGCGCTCGAGCGGCTGCTCGCCCCAGGAGTTGGTGCCTCCGACGCCGGTGTTGCGATGGTCGATCCGCAGCACGAACTCGTCGGTCTCCACGAGATCGATCGGATTGCGGGCCGCCTCCAGAGAAAGCGTCGTGACCGGGATCACGGCGCACTCGAGCAGGTGGTCGCCGGTGGCCTCGACGCCGAGGGAGCGGCGGGGCGTGCCTCCCGCCAGTTCGAGCCAGCGGACGTCGGTCCGCAGGCCCGCCTCCTGGGGATCGGTGTACCGGTGAAACAACGACGGGACCGCGCCCGAGTGAACGCCGGTCCACGCGCCGGCCCGGCGGTCTTCGTAGTTCTCCTGCGGCCCCCGGCCAAACCACGTGCAGTCGGACATGGCGGCGGCGATGCCACAGCGCATGCCGATGCGCGGCACGATCGGCAGGCTGCCCCGCGGGCGGACGGTGGGGCTGACCGCGATCTGGCCCGACGGGTGAAATGACCACACGACCGTGGCCGTGGTGTCACCGGCCGGAATCCGGATCTCCGAGCGCACGTCGACGACGCCGTCGCGGGTCGTCGTCGTCACCGACTCGGCCCGGGCATCCGGCCCGGCCTTCCGCCACACGAGCAGCGACCGCTGGTAGCCGGCACCCTCGTCGTTGTTGGTCATCGGCCTCCAGAAATCGAAGCGGAAGGGAGCGACGATCACCGGCCCCTGCGGTCCCTGCCACGATTCGAGCATGCCCGTGCGCGTGTCGATCGTCGCCGTGTGGTCGCCGCAGCGAACGGTGACGCGATCGGCGCCCTCGGTGACGTCGCATGTGCCGGAGGCGCTGGCCGGCTGCGTCGGCGTCCGCCGTCCCCACGGCAGTGACACCTCGCCCCATGCGATCGGATGGCCCGCCGCAGCCCAGTCCGTGTCGGCCGCGAGGTCGAACCGCACCCGCAGCAGGTATTCGGCGGCCGGCGTCGGCCGGTGGTTGGTGGCGATCGTCACCTCCTGCCGAGCCTGGGGCGCGATCGCCGGCAGTGCGACCGGCCCCCGGGCCACCACCGAGCCGTTCTCGAGCAGGCTCCACGAGGCCCTGACATCGTCGAGGGAGCGGAAGAACCGTTCGTTGAAGACGGCCAGACGAACGACCGGCGTGCCGACGTCCACCGCCTCGACGTGCACGTCCTCGTGGACCTTCGCCACCTCGGCGAACTGCGGCGACGGCGTGAGGTCGGAGCGGACGATCCCGTTCATGCAGAACGAGCTTTGGTTCGGCTGGTCGTTGAAGTCGCCACCGTAGGCGAGCATGCGGCGCGTCTTGGGCTTGCGGGCATCCTCCGTGGGGCGCAGGTCGAGGATCGGCGTCGCGTCGGACCCGGCCGCCGTCACCCGCTCGAAGGGCACGTCGTAGACCCGCACCCCGCGAATCGAGCCGGAGAACCGCTGCGTGGGCACCTCGAGGTTGAGCCCCACGCCCAGGTCGTGGTCGTTCGTGGCCACCGGCCCGGAGCAGTCCGCAGCCGCCACCTCCTTGCCGTCGATGAACAGTTTCAACCGGCTCCCGTCGTAGCTGCCGGCAACCGCGTGAAATGCCGACCGCCAGGTCTCCGGCAGCGGCGCGCGAACCGCATGCCGCCCGTCGGTGACGACGGAAAACACGAGTTGCGATCCCGTGGCATCCACCTCGAGCGCGTATGCGGAGTCGCCCTTGGTGACGATCGGATAGCCCGCGGAGACGTTGCGGTCGTTGTCGCCGCCCCCCTGGCCGCTCACGCCACCGAAGTTGCCCCGGACCTCGGCCACGACCGTGACGGCGGACGTGAGATCGAGCGCATCGGAGGCCTGGACCACGAGCCCGCCGCCATAGAGCCCCTCACTCTCGGAGAGCGAGCCCATCAGGTGCGTGGAGTGACCGCGACCGCCGCGATCCTCGACGGCGTCGGCCGCCTGCTTGGCGGCGCAGACCGACTGGTCCTTCCAGTCCCAGATGAAGCCCCCCTGGAGGAGCCGCTCGCGGCGGAACAACTCCCAGTAGTCGGCCAGATTGCCGGAGGAGTTGCCCATCGCGTGATTGTATTCGCACTGGATCATCGGCCGCTGCTCGGCGAGCGGCTTTTTCTCCTCCGCGCGGCAGTAGCGCTCGCTATCCGCGATCGACGCGTACATCGGCGCGAACAGGTCGACGTGTGGCCGCTGTTGCGCCTGCTCGTAGTGGACCGGACGCGACGGATCTCGCTCGTGGACCCAGTCGGCCATGGTGCGGAAATTCACGCCATCGCCCGCCTCGTTGCCCAGCGACCACATGATCACGCAGGGGTGGTTCTTGGCCGACTCGAGGCAGTTTCGCATCCGATCCAGGTGGGCCGGCCCCCATGCCGGATCCTTCGCGATCGGATTCGCGTCGGGTCCCCAGCCCATGCCGTGGCTCTCGATGTTCGCCTCTTCGATCACGTAGAAGCCGAGCTCGTCGCAGAGCTCGAGAAACACCGGATCGTTTGGATAATGCGCGGTGCGGACCGCATTGATGCCGGCCCGCTTCATGAGCAGGAGATCGGCCCGCATGTCGGCGGCGGTGACGTAGTGCCCGGTGGCCGGGTTGTGGTCGTGGCGGTTGACGCCCTTCACGAGGATGGGGCGGCCGTTGTGGAGCAGCTGCCCGTCCTTGATCTCGTCGCGGCGGAAACCGGTGCGGCCCGCGTGGACCGCGACCACCCGGTCGTCGGCGTCGGTGAGCGTGAAGACGTAGGCGTAGAGGTTGGGCGTCTCGGCGGTCCAGCCGGCGACATCCGGCAGGTCGGGCAGGTCGAACGACACCACCGCGGTGCCCGTATTCGGTTCGATGGTGCGCGGCTCGACGGAGACCTGCCGGGCCTCCCCCCGGGCCACGGTCTTCCCGGCGGCGTCGAGCAGTTCGAACCCGAGCCGGGCCTGGGCGGCGGTCGCACCGAGGTTCCGCACCTCCGCCTCGACGGCGAGGCTGCCGGTGCGGTTGTCGTCCTGCAGGCCGGCCTTGACCCAGTGATCGCGGAGTTGGAGGGGAGCCGACGACCAGAGATACACGTCGCGGAAGATGCCCGACATGCGCCACATGTCCTGGTCTTCCAGATAGGAGCCGTCGGAATACTGGTAGACCTCGACGGCGAGCAGGTTTTCACCGGGTGTGACGTACGACGTGATGTCGAACTCCGCCGGCGTGCGGGAGTCCTGCGAATAGCCGACCCGACGGCCGTTCACCCAGAGGTAGAAGGCCGAATCGACGCCGTTGAACGTGATGAACGTGTGCCTTCCCTGCCAGCCGTCCGGCAGGGTGAACGTGCGGCGGTAGGAGCCGACCGGATTCCGCCGCTCCGCCGGGCGGTTGGTGAAGTGGCCCGGCGGCTCGCCCATCACCGTGGGCGGCACGGCCGCGAACGGATACTCGGAGTTGGTGTAGATCGGCACGCCGTAGCCATGGATCTGCCAGTTCGAGGGCACGGGGATGCTGGCCCAGCCCGAGGCGTCGAAGTCGGGCTTGAAGAAGTCGGCCGGCCGGTCGGCGGGCCTGCCCGCATAGTGAAACTTCCAGGGACCGACGTACGTGGCCATGCGGTGCGGAATCGGCTGCGGCTCGCCGTCGGCCGGCCGGTGGTTGAGGGAGATCCGCCAGGGAGACCCGGCCTCCCGCGACGCCAGGGCCGCATCACGATCGGGACACGCGACCGACGCCGCCCGCGGCGGCTCTTTGGCGATGCGAAACACCGCCTGGTTTTCCCAGTCCGGCGGCTCCCCACCCGATGCCGCGTGCGGAACGGCAACGGCCAGGACGATGGCGAGCACATACATGGAATCGCGGGTCATCCGCCTGGCCCTCGCAAGGGGATTCGTCATCGGGCCGCGCCGAACGACGCGAAACTGGCGTAGATCGCGAACACGGCCACCAGCAGCGCCAGGCTGGCGACGGGTGCGCCCTTCCAGGGGGTCATGTCGATGGGAGTGTTCGTCTCGAGCTTCCACGGCTCGGCCCGTGGGGCGAGCGTGCCCCAGACCAGCATCAAGGCGACGAGGGTCGCGAACACGAAGCCGAGGAAGTGAAAGTTGTAGGAGAAGACCCGATCCACCACCGGTCCGACCCCGGGCACGAAGTACTTCACGGCGATCATCACGATTCCGAGCAGCATGGCGGCGAAGGCCGCCGACGCCGGCACCCGCGGGTGGAGCATCCCGACGAGCACCACGGCGAAGATGGGAATGAAGTAGATCGCGTTCATGTCCTGCAGATAGGCGAAGATGCTCGCCTGTCCGGCCAGGAGCGGGGCGACGAGCATCGCGAGGATCGCGGTGCAGACCACGAACACCTTCGCCGCCCGCACCACCTGCTCCTCCGAGCCCCGCGGATTGATCACGTGGTGGTAGAAGCCGATGCTGAACAGGGTGGAGGTGCTGTTGAGGGCGGCGTTGAAGGAACTCAGGATCGCTCCCACCATGACGGCCGCGAAGAAGCCGGTGAGGTGGGAGGGAAGCACCTCGCGGACGAGCGTTCCGTAGGCCATGTCGTTGGTGATCCCGTCCTTGGCGAAGAGGTGGTAGGCGATGATGCCCGGGAGCACGAGGTAGATCGGGCCGAGCAGTTTCAGGAGCCCCGTCAGCAGCACGCCCTTCTGACCCTCGGCGAGGCTGCTGGCCCCGAAGGTCCGCTGGATGATCTGCTGGTTCGTGCACCAGTAGAAAAGGTTGAGCAGGGCCACGCCGGTGAAGAGCGTGCTGAAGGGCACGCTGGTGGAGGCGCCGCCGATGGAGTTGAGGTGGGATGGGTTGGCCGCCTGCAACTGCCGGAAGCCCTCGAGCACGCCGCCACCGCTGACCCGGGCGAGGGCATAGGCCGCGATCATGAAGCCCCCCACGAGCAGACCCACACCATTGATCGTGTCGAGCACGGCCAGCGTCTTGAGGCCGCCGAACCGCGAGTAGAGCGAGCCCATGATCCCGATCATGAACACCGTGCCCCACAGGATGACGGTATCAGGCTGGACGGTGGTGCCGAGAACGTTCACCGGCTCGGTGATCCCCGTGAGGGCCCTGAGGTCGAGCATCTGCATGAACCCGACCGCGCCGCTGTAGAGGATGATGGGGATCAGGATCAGGGCATAGGCGGCCAGAAATATCATGTTCGCGAGCGCCTGCGTCCGGACGTCGAACCGGTTCTCGAGGAACTGCGGCACTGTGGTGATGCCGGCCTTGAGGAACTTGGGCAGGAAGAAGAGGGCCATCAGCACGAGCGCCACGACCGCCACGACCTCCCAGGCCATCACGCACAGGCCGTCCTTGAAGGCCGCGCCGTTGAGCCCCACCATCTGCTCGGTGGACAGATTCGTGAGCAAGAGCGATCCGGCGATGACCGGATAGGTCAGCGATCGGCCGCCCAGAAAGAAGCCGTCGGAGGACTCGCGCTCCTCGCCCCGGGTGAGCATGAACGACAGAAAGGCGGCGAGTGCCGTGAACGCCAGAAACGACAGGAGAGTCATGGACGTGGGCTTCCGTGTGCCTGGGAAAGGTCGCTGAGGATCGTGAACCGCCGGGTCGCAGACCGCGCCAGATTCTCATTCACGCGGCGCCTCCTGCCAAGGCCGTCGCCGCAGTCCCCGGGGTCGCGGTCAGACCCGGCCGGGCGATGCCGTACACTCGTGCGGATCCGGTCGGACGGCATGCCCGCCCCCGTGGGCGAGTGGGCCGCTGCCCGCCACATCCTCTCCTGAATGGACTCACCGCGTGACCGCCTCCGCCACCGGCCCGCTCGCCCGACGCTCCGCCGGCATCCTGCTGCATCCGACCTCGCTCCCTGGCCGCTTCGGGATCGGCGAAATCGGCCCCGAGGCACACCGGTGGCTCGAGCGGCTCGCGCGAATGGGGCAGCAACTCTGGCAGGTGTTGCCCCTCGGGCCGACTGGCTACGGCGATTCCCCATATCAGACGCTCTCAACCTTTGCGGGAAATCCGCTTCTGATCTCGTTCGACGCGCTCCGGGAAGATGGCCTCGTCGACGCCGACCGGCTCGACGGCCTCCCCCGGCTGCCTGACGACACAGTGGCTTTCGGCGACGTCATCGGCACGCGACTCGCCATGCTCCACGAAGTGGCGGCCGCTTTTCCCCGGCGGGCCTCGGCCGACCTCCGCGGCGGCTGCGAGCGGTTCGTGGAGGAACACCGCGCGTGGCTCGAAGACTACGCCCTGTTCGTCTCGCTGAAGGCCCGCTTCGACGGACGCGCGTGGGTCGACTGGCCGGCCGACGTCGCCAGCCGCGAGCCGGGTGTGATCGCGGCCGCGCGGAAGGAGCTTGCAGAGTCGATCGCGCACGCGCGGGTGGGACAATTCCTCTTTCACGAGCACTGGTCGCGGCTTCGGTCTCGCGCGCGGGCGGTCGGTGTCTCGATCGTCGGCGATCTGCCGATCTTCGTCGCCCACGACAGCGCCGACGTGTGGTGCCGCCCCGGACTGTTCGCGCTGGAGCCCGACGGCCGACCGGCCGTGGTCGCGGGGGTGCCCCCGGACTATTTCAGCCGCACGGGCCAGCGCTGGGGCAACCCGCTGTACCGGTGGGAGGAGCACGAGGCCGAGGGCTACGCGTGGTGGATCGCCCGCCTCCGGCACGCCTTCGCGCTCGTCGACGTGTTGCGGATCGACCACTTCCGCGGCTTTGCCGGCTACTGGGAGATTCCCGCCGCGGATCCCACGGCTGAACATGGCCGCTGGATGCCCGGCCCGGGCCAACGGCTGTTCGCTGCAGTCGCCGCCGCACTCGGGCCGCGGCCGATCATCGCCGAGGATCTGGGCGTCATCACGCCCGACGTCGACGCGCTCCGAGACGAGCTCGGCTTCCCAGGGATGCGGATCCTGCAGTTCGCCTTCGGCGGCGAGGATCGGCAGTCGCACCACCCCGACCTGTATCCCGCGAACACGGTGGTCTACACGGGCACCCACGACAACGACACCACGGTGGGCTGGTATGGCAGCGATCCCGAGCGTGACCCGACCCGGCCGGCCGCGGCCATCGCCGAGGAGCGGCACCGTGTCCGCTCGTTCCTGGGCTGCGACGGTTCCGAGATCCACTGGGACATGATCGCCCTCGCCCTGCGGACGCCGGCCAATACGGCGATCGTACCCCTCCAGGACGTGCTCGGCCTCGGCACCGAAGCCCGCATGAACATGCCGGGCCGGCCATGGGGCAACTGGCAGTGGCGCTTCCGCTGGGAGCAACTGCTCCCCGGCATCGAGGAGCGGCTCGAGGGCCTCACGCGGGCCGCGAACCGCGGGTAGCCGGCAGCCGCCCCGAGCGACCGGCGTAGCGATCGACGATCCGCTGCGCTTCGGTGGCGAGTCGCTCGCGGATGTCGGCGGGCTCGAGCACTTCAGCCGAGTCGCCGAGGCCCAGGAGCTGCGGAATCAGCTCCTCGTCCCAGGCCCGCTCGATCTCCAGGATCACTGCGCCGTCCGCCGTGGAGCGGACCTTCTGCTTCGGATGGAACGGCTTTTCACGGGCCCACCGAGCCCGGGAGGCGTCGATCCGGATCCGATAGCGCCGCGGCTTCACCGCCGAACGGTAGATCGTGATGCTGTCGCCGAGCAGATCCTCCACGGGCTCGGCTCGCCGCGTGAACGTGCGCGAGGTGACGCGGGCGTCGGCGACGCGGTCGAGTTTGTAAAACCGGATCGCGTCGTCCGTGGCTCCCCGCCGGCTACCGGTGGGCTTCGGCACACGGTAGGCCGCGATGTAGATGGCACCGTCGTAGACCACGAGCGCCTCGGGTCGGATCGCCGTTTTCCGCGGCTTGGCGTCGGCCAGGCTCGTGTAGCGGATCTCCAGTTCGAGCGACCGGCGGATCGCACGGTTCACGGCGTTGAGCGTGCGGCTGCGATATTTGGTCGCCGCGGGCTTCGGATGGATCACGAGGCCGTCCTTGTGTGCCTCGGCGTAGGCGAGCAACTCGGGCGTGGCCACCTTCTCGATCTTCGCCATGAGTTGCCCGATGCCCCGCCAGTAGCAGGTGCCGGCCAGTGGCGCGAGGAGTTCGCGGGCCACCGCGAGCGACAGCAATTCGGCAAGCGTGACGGCCGGGGCCACGAGTTCGTCGGCCCCCTTGCCGGGCTCGATCGACCAGGCGGCGCAGACCGTGCCGCGGGGCGAACGCCGCTGCGTCCTGTTCACCGCGTAGCCGAAGTTGCGGAGGAAGTCGACGTCGCGGCGGATGTTCTTGTCCGACATCTCGTCGATCACGCCGCGGGCCCGCAACCGCTCCTTCAATTCGGCCGTGGTGAGCGGGTGCCGCGCCCCGAACAGGATGTCGATCAGGCTGAAGACGCGGAGCAACTGTTCGTGGCGGCTGATGGAGTCCATGACGGCGCGATGCTCGCGGTGGTGGAACGGACGACTGCGTGGCAGGGATTCGCCAAGGCTACCTTCGCCCCCCGGCGCGACACACCGGCAGGCCGCGACCACCGCCACGATGCCCCCCTCGCACGTGGGTATTTCGTGGACCAACGTTGTCCACAGTCCCTGCTACTGTGCCGGCTCGCTCGACACCCGTAGCGTGAGGAAAACACCGTATGGACTCAGCCCCGAGGCTCATCGAGGCATTTGCAAGGCTCGTGTCGGGCGGAGCCCAAACGCAGGGCGGCCGCTGCTATCGCCCCATGGTCACCGGGGCCGCAATTCTGTGGAAAACACCCCAGTCCGAGAGGTGGATCGTCGATCTCGACGGCGATCGACCACTGCGCCCCCGGACCCCCGCCCATCCAGGCGGCGTCGCCAGCGTGATTCGCTCTTTCGAAGATCGCGGGCTCACCGCCCGGGTCGGCGTGGTGCTCGCCGACCCGCTCGACGGGCTGCCGGCGGCTGGCCTGCGACCGAATGCGGTAGACCCGCCGGCGTGCGGTTCGCGAGTCCGCGTCGACATCTACGGGTGGGTGCTCATGTACCAGCCGCCCAATCTGCGGGGTAGGGCGTTCGTCGACGTCGACGATCGTTTTCCGGACCTGCCGGGTGTGTTCGAGCTGCCGCTCGAACTGCTCGACCGCGCGGCGTTTCTCGAGACCCGCGGCTTCGGCACGCGGCCCCTCCTGATTCCCGCGGTGGCGAGCGACTTCGAACCCGGCTCCGACGGTCGGCGTCACAACCGCTTCTTTCCCACGGCGTCGTTCCGCCGGCCGCTCGGCCTCGACTGGCTGACGTGAGGGTCACGATCAGTCGGCGTCCAGCCTCGCCAGGTCCTCGTTCAAGGCGAGCCACCGATCCTCGGCGGTGGCGAGTTCAGCCGCGGCCTTCGTCACCGCCTCGTGGAGCCGCACCGCCTCGGCGGGATCCGTCGCGGCGAGCAGACCGTCGTTGTGTTTCCGGCGTTCCGCATCGAGCTTCGCGATCGTGCGTTCGAGCGTGCCGATCTCCCGGCGGAGCTCGCGTTCCCGCCCGGCGGCTGACTTCGTCCCCTGTGAACCGCCACGGGCGTCAGCCGTCGCCCTGCGACCATCCGCCCCGCGCGGGGGCGTGCTCCGTCCGGCCGCCTCGTCCTCGGCGTCGATCTCACGATTCAGGGCCGCCAGGTAGGCCGCGTAGTCGCCGAGATAATTCACGACTCGTCCGCCGCGCACCTCGACCACGTTCGTAGCCACGGCCGACACGAACGCCCGGTCGTGGCTCGTGAAGATCACGGTGCCGCGATACGCGACGAGGGCCTTCGCGAGGGCATCGACGGTCTCCACGTCGAGGTGGTTGCCCGGCTCGTCGAGCACGAGCACGTTGGACGAGCCGAGCAGGAGCCCCGCCAGGCAGAGCCGGGCCCGCTCGCCGCCGGACAGGACGGCGACTCGCTTCTCCACGGCCTTGCCGCGAAACAGCATCGCACCGGCCACGTCGAGGATCCGCTGCGACTTCGTGCCGACGGCCGCCTGCCGTTCGAGGTGGCCGAGCACCGTGTCACTCTCGGGCAGGCTCGTGTAGACGTGCTGGGCGTAGATGCCGATCTCGCAGCCGTAGCCCCACTTCACGTGGCCCGACCGCGGGGAAAGGGAATCGACGAGCGTCCGCAGAAACGTCGTCTTGCCCTGGCCGTTGTCTCCCACGATGGCGGCCCGCGAGCCGTGGACGATTTCGACGTCGATCCCGGAGGCGACGACGCCGCCGGGATAGCCGATCGCGAGGTCACGGCAGCGGACCGCCGGCCCCTGTCGCGGCTGCACGGCCGGGCAGGCGATCGCCGCAGTCGGCTCGGCAGTGGTGAGCTCCTCGACCTCGAGTCGTTCGAGTTCCTTGCTCTTCGACCTGGCCCGCGAGGCCGTCGACGCCCGGGCCCTGTTGCGGGCGATGAAGTCCTCGAGGTCGCGCTTCCGGGCGAGCACCGCGGCATTGGCCCGCTCGGCGTGGAGCCGCCGCTCGGCCTGATTGGCAAGGAAGGCGTCGACCTTGCCCGGAAACATCGACAACTTGCCGCGGGAAAGGTCGAGCGTGCGGTCGCAGGTCGCCATGAGAAAGGCGCGATCATGCGACACGACGAGGCAGGCCTCGTCGCAGTCGCGCAGAAAGTGCTCGAGCAGGATCTGCGTGCGCAGGTCGAGGAAGTTGGTCGGCTCGTCGAGGAGGAGCAGGTTCGGCTCGTGGAGCAGGAGGGCCGCGAGCTTCACCCGGGTCTGCCAGCCGCCGGAGAGGGCGTGTACGGGGCCTTCCAGGGCCGCCCCCTTGATTTCGAAGCGGCCAGCCACCTCGCCGCACTTCCACTCGGGCTTCCCGCTGTCGCGGAGGAGAAACGCGAGCGTGGTCTCGCCCGGCTGGAACGGATCGTGCTGCCGCAGGTGGCCGAGCCGGAGCCGGGGGTGTCGGACGATCTCGCCGGAGTCGAGTTCCTCGTCGCCGAGGATGATCCGCAGGAGCGTGCTCTTGCCGGCGCCGTTTCGGCCGATGAACCCGATCCGCCCGTCGTCGGTGAGCGTGGCGGAGGCGTCGTCGAGCAAAACCTGGTCGCCGTACCGCTTGCAGGCGTTTTTGATGTCGATCAGGACTGCCATCGCGCCGCGTCAGGCCCCGGGGCGCCAGCAGGCGGCGTGTACTCCAGAACCGTCCACCGCGTCATCGGACCCGGGCGTGAAACCAGAGACGGCCGCAATGGCGATGCGGTTGTGAAGCAGCGGAGGGCACGGGAGTCGAACCCGCAACCGGTTTCCCGGCACCACATTTCCAGTGTGGCCGCTAGCCATTCGCTTACCCTCCGAAACGCCTTAAAAAACAGTGCTTTCCAGGCTGCCATTCCCTGCTGGGTTACAACAGGGTGAGGCGTTGCCGTAAAAAAATCCTTATCTGTCGGGCCGAGTATATCCCCAGTCTTCTTGAAGGGCGATTGCCGGTATTCCGGCCAGGGGATGGGACAAACTGCGGCCGAGGTCCCCAAGGAGGCCCTCAGGCCGCCGGTGGACCAACTTGCCCGAGATCGGGGCTGGCCTCCGGGAAGGCAGCCAACGAATACGGATTCCACGTGATCCTCGCGCGGAGGGGGGCATCTCGTTGGCAGCCGACCTGTGAGCCCAACCGGCTCAGGTCTGCCC
>CAIXGY010000112.1 GCA_903919035.1 uncultured Planctomycetaceae bacterium
CTCTGAACCAGTTAGTCTAGGTTCGAATCCTAGTTCCCCAGTTTTTCCTCTCACGCGCCGAGGGGCTTCCAGGTCACGGTGCCCAACAAGCCCAATGGGCCGCACTCGATGAGCCGCTCGAAGGCTCGCCCGGCGTAGCCTGACGCGTCCATGGAAGTTCACGGTTACCGCAACGGCGTGCTGATCATCCTCGGCGGGATCGTCGCCTCGCTGATCCTCGTGGCCGTCGCGCGGAAGCTCTACGCCAAGGAAAAACTCCACCAAGCCCACGACCTCACCGGCAACCTGCTCTCCATCGTCGGCACTCTCTACGCGGTGCTCCTGGGCCTCGTCGTGGTCGACGCACTGGTGCGATTCGAGAAAGCCGTCGACGTCGTCCAGCAGGAGTCCAACTCACTCGCCGACCTCTTCCTGCTCACGGAAAAACTTCCCGAACCGCAGAAAACTGCGATCCGCGAGCGGTGCAAGACCTACGCCCGCCAGCTCATCGACGACGAGTGGCCGCTCATGGCGAAGGGTCAGGCCAGCGTCGCCGCCAGACGCACGGCGATCGCGCTCTCGCACGCGCTGCACGGCTTCGAGCCGGTGACCGAGTCGCAGAAGGCGATCTACCCGATGCTGCTCGACCAGATCCGCCAGGTCTGGGATTGCCGACGCGAGCGGATCGGCACCGCACAGGCGGGCATCCCGCTTGTCGAATGGGTGGCCCTCATCGTCGGCGGCGCCGTGACGATCCTGTTCGGCGGCCTGTTTTCCACGCAGAGCGTGAGCCTGCAACGCTTTCTCACCACGCTCACCGCGCTGATCATCGGCCTCAACATGTATCTCGTTTCACTCTTCGGCTACCCGTTCAGCGGAGAGCTCACCGTGTCCAGTCGCCCCTTCGCCACCGACATCGCGATGTTCGAGGGCGGGTCCGCGGCCGAGGACGACCACGCCGCCATACCGTGAGCGTGGGACGCGCCGCACGCCGGCGGCCGATCACGACTGCCCGCGATACGCCGACGTCGCCCCCTGGGGCGCGAACACCGCCCTGCCTGCCGGCCTTGCCAGCCTTGCCCGGTCCGGCGCGCGGCGGACGGCACCGCCTGAAAACCTGGCCTCGGCATCAAGTCTTCGGCAAGTGGGCCCGTGGCGGCTGACGATTCTTCCGATTGTGACGATCACAGAGGGTCTGCCGTGACGAGGAATCCAACAGCCACTGCCTGGCATGCCGCGGCGCGGCGATGGACCGCGTGGGTTCCGGCGCTGGTCGCCTGCGGAGCCAGCGTCTCTGGACCCCCGGCGCGCTCGGCGGCACCGACGTCCTCGATCGCCGTGGTGGAAACCGCCGACGCCCCCGGCCTGTCGCTGCCGACCGTCGCCACCTCGTTCGACTCGCTTTCGGAAGTCGCCGACGCCGTCAACGCCGACCGCGAGCGTGTCGCCGCACTCGAGCAGCGGCTCGCGGCCCTCGAAGGGCATCATGGGACCGCCGAGCAGATCCCGGCGTTGGCAGCCGCTCCGAGCACGACTGCCCCGACGGCGACGGACCCGGAACACGAAGCCCCCGTCCGCGATCCGCAGAAGCCTGCGGAACCCCATGAAGTCGGCTCCGACAAGAACTTCAAGACGGCCTGGAAAGACGCCTTTCAGGCCGAGTCCGCCCACAAGGACTTCCGCGTCAAGATCGGCGGTCGCACCCAGGTCGATGCCGTGGCGTTCACGGCCGGCCCGAATGCATGGCAGCGGCCCGACCAGGGCGGGCTCGACCCATCGCTCGCCGACACCGTCGACCTGCGTCGCGCGCGGTTCCGCATCGAGGGTCGAATGTACGAGCTCTACGACTGGGCCTGCGAATACGACTTCGCCAACCAGATCAACGTCAACAACGCCGTGTTCCCCACGGAGCGTGACTCGGGGCCGCTCACGGCCGTCACCGACCTCTGGCTCCAGGTTCGCGAGGTGCCCTGGCTGGGCATCATTCGCGTGGGCAACCAGAAGGACCCTTACGGCTACGAGCACCTCACGAGCAGCCGCTGGCTCAACTTCATGGAGCGCTCGTTCGCCCAGGACGCGTTCGAGGGGCCGTTCAACAATGGGTTCCTTCCGGGCATCCAGATCCTCAACAGCAACGAGGAGGGGAACCTCGGCTGGCAGATCGGTCAGTTCAAGAACACGTCGAATCCATTCGCCTACTCGAATTCCTCGGGCGGCAGCATGACGGTGGGGCGACTGGTCTACCTGCCCGTGTTCGAGGACGAGGGCCGCAAACTGCTGCATCTCGCCATGTCGGGCCGCACGATGGAGCCGCGGCGGCAATACCTGGCCTTCGACCCGGCCACCGGACAGCCCATCGGCACCGCCGTCTCGGCCGTGCGGTTCCGCAGCCGCGGCAGCATCCGCAACGGACCGCCCGGCCCGCTCAACTCGATCTACGCCGACACGGGCGTGCTCGCCGGCTCGTGGCAGAACATGATCGGCCTCGAGTTCGTGGGCAACAACGGTCCGTGGTCGTTCCAGTCGGAGTACTTCGGCTCCTGGCTCTACCAGGCTCGCACGACCAACGCGGGCCCCTACGCCACCAACGGCTTCCAGCCGCCACCCGGCACAAAGGTCGGCACCGTCTACTACCAGGCCGGATACGCCGAGGTGCTCTACTTTCTGACCGGCGAAAGCCGCACCTACTCGAAACTCGAATACCGCTTCGACCGCCCGGTTCCACACAACAATTTCTACGCATTTCGCGACGGCAGCGGCAGCCGCCGGCTCCGCGTGAGCGAGGGCGCCTGGCAGGTCGGCCTGCGCTACAACTACCTCTGCCTCGACGACAGCGGCGTGAATGGCGGCGTCCTCAATGGCTGCACGCTCGGCCTGAATTGGCTGCTCAATCCCAACGCGCGGGTCTACTTCAACTACGACTGCACCTATCGTGATTTCGCCAGCACGCCCTGGAACAAGGACGGCACGCCTGGCACGAGTTACGACGGCAGCGGCTGGATCCACGGCTTCGGCACGCGGTTGGCCTTCGACTTCTGACATTCTCCGGGGAGGAATCCGGCATGGATCGATCCAGACTCGTTCTCTCGGGCCTCGCCATCGGAGCCGCCGTGGCCGCCCGCGTGTTCGCCGGCGATTTCTGCGGCTGCACCGGCGGCTGCCCGCGCTGCGTCCCCGCCTGCAAGGCGACGTGGGAAGAACGCAAGACACCGGGCAAGTCGACGTATTCGCTGAAGTGCGAATATGCCTGCGCTCGCGGCCGCGACTCCTGGCACGCGCCCGACCCCGAGTGCCGCTGCTCCCCGCCGTGTGGCAAGGTCTACGTGAAGAAACGGATGTACAAAGAGGCCGGCGCGGAGAAGGTGGAGCGGGTGCCGACGTACGAGGTGGTGGTCGTGCCGGCCGATTGCGATCCGCCACGACCGTCGTGGTGGGACAGGCTGTGCGGCTGCCTGGCGTGGTAGGGGTTCGGTCACAGCGAGGATCGATCGATGAACCGCGTCTTTCCGCTCACGGCATTGCTCCTTGCGCTGTTTTTCATCGCATCGCGGTCGGCCCGCGGGCAGAACGACTGGCAGTTTCCCGATCCGCACTTCGGCATCGTGGAATTCGGTCCGGGCCATCCCGGACCAGCGACGGAGCGGCAGTATCGCGACGAGATCGGCCCGCCGGGCCGCTATTCGGCCCCTGGTCTCCAGCGGCCCCGCAACCAGCCGCAACCTCCACGACCGCGTCTTCTCAAACCGCGCGCTCGTCGCAGTCGGTGAAACGGGGCGGGCAAACCTCGGCTTCGCCGCAGGCTGCACGTCAGGTGGGAAGGGCAGGATGCCCGAGCCCACCGTAAAGTCAGTGCCAGCGGCGCAGCCAACCACGACGCCAGAAAAACACCACCATGCCGACCGTCGTCGCCAGCATCACGGCCGCCGCCACCAAGGATCCATAGCGGTAGGTGAGCAGCGGCATGTTCCACGGCGACTGCGTGTCGAAGTTCATCCCATACCAGCCGGTGATGAACGTCAGCGGCATGAAGACGGTGGCGATCACCGTGAGCACCTTCATCACGTCGTTCATCCGATTATTGATGCTCGCCAGGTAGATGTCGCGGAGGTCGCTGCCGATCTCGCGGTAGCCCTCGGTGAGATCGAGCAACTCCATCGTGTGGTCGTAGGAATCGCGAAAGTGGGCGCGGGCGTGCTCGCCCACGAAGGCCGTGGCCTCGCGGCCGAGCGCGTGGAGCACGTCGCGGGTCGGCCAGAGGGCGCGCCTGAGCGTCATGAGATCGGTGCGGACGTCGTGGATCCGGCCGAGCAACTGGCGGGACGGGTTGTCGAGGGCCTCCTCCTCGATGGCCTCGAGCGCGTCGCCGAACCGCTCCAGGACCGGGAAATACCCGTCGATCACGGCATCGAGCAGCAGGGCGCACAGGTGGTCGACTCCGAGTTCGCCGAGCCGCGTGCGGTGCTGACGGATCCGCTGCCGAACCCCCTCGAATCCATCGTGGCTCGTGCGGTCGTGAAACGTGATCACGGAGCGTTCGCCCAGGAAAATCGCCATCGGGTCGGTGACGATGGCCTCGCCGTCGGACCGTGCCATCCGCACGGCGATGAGCACCTGGCGGCCGAAGACCTCGATCTTGGGCCGCTCGTCGGGCGTGACGGCATCCTCGAGGGCAAGGTCCCCGATGTCGAAGATCTGGCCGATCGAGCGGATGGTGGCGAGATCATCGAGCCCCTCGACGTCCACCCAGATCACGGGCCACTTCGCCCGGGCGGCGGCAAGTTCCTCGACCTTCTGCACGGTGGACTCGTGGGTCGTCTGCCCGTCGCAGGCCACGAGCCGCAACGTGGCCGGCGAACCCGAGGGCTGCGTGGCCGCGGCGATCGAGGCGGCGAGGTCGCGGTGGCGCGGGCGGCGCCGGCGGCGCTTGCGGTGTGGCACGGACGGCGTTCCGGGGGCATGGGCTCTGACGTTCGCTATCCTAATGATCGGCGGCAGAAGCCATCCATGGACGTTTTCGACGCTCGGCAGTCACCGCATCCCGAGGCGGCGGACTGCTTTCACAGTCTGCGACATTCATCATGCCCCGCCGCTCGTCAGGCTCTCCGATCGGCGAGGCGTTCTCCTGGGCGTCACGAATCATCGCCATCGGCCTCACCATGTTCGTCCCGGGCGTCGCAGGCGGCTGGCTCGACGAGAGGTTCGGCACCCGCGTGATCGGGCCGGCCGGGTTCGTGATCGGGTTCGTGGCCGCCCTTGCATGGCTGGCAACCCTGGGTCGAAAGCGGAGGGCGCCGTGAACACGTCGCCATCCCGCACCCCGCGATGGGCCGGCCGCCTCGGCAGCAGCGTGATCCTGCTCGCGGTCCTGTCGTTCGCCGTGGGCCTGACCCTGGCCTGGGGGCCGCGGGAGCCCCGACGCGTGGCGGCGACCGTGTTCGCCGCGGCCGTCGCGGGTGTCGGCAGCATCGCCGGCCGGCAGGCCTCCCCGCGGACGGGGGCGTCTCCCGCCTCCGCCGTAGGCGGCGGCCTGATGGCCATGACGCTGCGGATTGCCCCTCCGCTGGCGGGGCTTGCCTGGCTCTCCACAGGCGGCGGGGAACTCCGGCAGGCGGGGGCCGATTCGCTGCTCGTCATTTTTTACCTCGCGCTGCTTGCGACCGCGATCTTTCTGGACATCATGGGGAGCCGGACAGGGCCGCCGCCCATCCGGCAAACGACCGGTTCGGCGCCGCCACGTCCGCCCGGGGTTTGACCGTTCGGCGGTCGATACCCGACACTGCCGGCCCTGCCGGCCACTTCACCACGACCAACCCAGCCGCCCGATGTCCGACCACAATCCGATCTACCACCTCAAGGACGCTTACTTCTTCGAAGTCCCCAAGGCGATGTGGCGGCAGAATTGGCAGACGCTCGATGACGTGCCGCAGTTCCTCCGCGACGGTCGCCCGGACATCACGGACGTCGCGGAGTTCAACGCGGCGATGGACGGCAAGATCCTGATCCCGCAGCCGTTCGCGGAACTCGACAGCCTCTTCGCGGTGAAGTCGGGCTTCGGCATCTCGAAGTACATGATCCTGGAGTTGGTGGTCGCGGGAATCATGGTTCTGCTGTTCACGCGGCTCGCCGGCAAACTCCGCTCCGGCGCTCCGCCGCGAGGCAGGCTGACCAACCTGCTCGAGGCGATGGTTCTGTTCGTGCGCGACCAGATCGCCCGACCCGCGATCGACAGTCACGACCACCATGACGGAGATCATGCCCACGACGAAGGGCATGGCCACGAGACGCACGGCCACGTGGCGTCGCACGCCCATCCGGCCCACGACGGCGACCGTTTCGTGCCGCTCCTGCTCACGCTCTTCTTCTTCGTCCTCGGCTGCAACCTGCTCGGCATGGTGCCGTGGGCCGGATCACCCACGGCGTCGTTCTCCGTGACGCTCGCGCTGGCCGGCGTGACCCTGCTCACCGTGGTGGTGGCTGGCATGGCGAAGTTCGGGTTCTTCGGCTTCTTCGCGAACCAGGTGCCCTCGATGGACCTCCCGCTGCCGTTGGCGCTGCTGCTCAAGCCGATGATCTTCGCGATCGAGATGCTCGGCCTGTGCATCAAGCATCTCATCCTCGCGGTGCGGCTCCTCGCCAACATGGTGGCCGGCCACCTCGTGCTGCTGGGCATCATGGGACTGATCTCGGCCGCAGCCGCCTACTCGACCGGCATGTGGGCGACGGTCACCGTGATCAGCGTGGTGAGTTGCACGCTCTTCAGCGTGCTCGAACTGTTCGTCGCCTTCCTCCAGGCCTACATTTTCACCTTTCTTTCGGCACTCTTCATTGGCGCGGCGGTTCACCAACATTAGGCTTGCCGCGACCCATGATCACCGTTCTCGTTCCGGTTTTCCTTCCATCGCCGAACGCCCGTTCGGTCCCTCGTATTCACGGAGTTTGACAGCGTCATGATTCGTTCGCTCTTCTCGTTCCGCACGCTCGCCACCGTCGCCGCCGTGGCCCTCACGTTCGTGTTCGCCGATGTCGCATCGGCCCAGGAGGCTGCCGGCGGGCGGTCGCTCATCGACCTGACCTCGGCGTTCAGCGTCGGTCTCGTCGTCATCGGCGCCGCCTACGGCATCAGCAAACTGGCGTCGGCAGCCTACGAAGGCATGTCGCGGCAGCCCGAAGTGTCGGGCAGCATCCAGACCGCGATGATCATCGCTGCTGCTCTCATCGAAGGCTTCACCTTCTACGCGCTGTTCATCTGCTCGCAGAAGGGTTGATCGCCTGCGTCCTGCGGCGGCCTCGCGGGTCCGACGCCCGCGAGGCCGCCAGGCCCGTCGCTTCTCCCCAACCGGGGTGCGACCCACGTTCCGTCCCCGATACCGCTCAGCGGAGACCTTTCGAGATGTTCGCCTGTCGACTCGTATCCGCCGCCCGATCGTTCGCGGCGTGTGCCGCGGTCCTGGCAGTCCTGGCGTTCAGCGGTGGCGGTGCGGCTGTCGAGGCGGCCGGCCCGCACGCCGACGGTGCCCACGGTCACCACGCGCCGGAGATCGGCCACAATCCGCCTCCTGGCGTGTCGCAGAAGGATTTCGAGAGCCCCAAGTGGTTTCAGACGGATCTCGCCGTCTGGTCGTTCGCCGTGTTCCTCGGCCTGCTCGGACTGCTGACGGCATTCGCCTGGAAGCCCATCATGCAGGGACTCGAGAAACGGGAACGGGGCATCGCCGACACGATCGCGGCCACCACCGCGGCCCACGAGGAAGCCCGGCGGCAACTTGCGTCCTACGAGCGGCGACTCGCCGAGGCGGCCGACGAGGTCCGCGGGATGCTCGAGGAAGCGCGCCGCGATTCGGAGACCACGCGGCAATCGATCATCGCCGAAGCCCGCAAGGCCGCCGACGACGAGAAGGCCCGGGCCACCCGGGAGATCGGCCTCGCCAAGGACGACGCCCTCGCGCAGATCGCCGAGAAGGCGGGTGAATTGGCCGTCACCGTCGCCGGCAAATTCCTCCGCGAGAAACTGGGCACCGACGATCAGGCCAGGCTCGTCCGCGATTCGGTCGCGTCGATCACCAGCCGGCCGAGCGTGAACTGAGGCGAGACGCGACCCGACCCCGATGACCAACCAGCCTTCCAACCAGAACGCCGCGGCAGCAGGTCTCCGCGTCGACATCGGTGCCGACCGCGTGGCGAAGGTCTACGCCCAGGCGATCGTCGAGGCGGCCGACAAGCAGGGCTGTCGCCGCGAGGTGATCGAGGAGCTCGGTGCGATCGTCCGCGACGTCCTGCCGAAGGTGCCGCAGGCGGCCGTCGTGTTCGCGTCTCCCAAGGTGGCCGTCGAGCGGAAGGAAGCCCTCGTCGACCGCATGGCCGGCGGCCGGCTGCGGCCGACGACGATCCACGCCCTCAAGGTGCTCGCCCGCCACGAACGACTCGGCGTGCTCGCCGACGTCGTCGTGGCCGCGGAGCGGCTCGCCGACTCGCTCGAAGGCCGCAAGCAGGCCGTCTTCACGACGGCCACACCCGTCGAAGCCGCCGAGCGGGCTCGCCTCGTCGCCGAGGTGGAGAAGGCCGTCGGCGCCACACTGTCAGCCACCTTCACGGTCGACCCCGCCCTCATCGGCGGTCTCGTCGTCCGCGTCGAAGACACCATCTACGACCACTCCGTCGCCACGAGCCTCTCCCGGCTCGGGCGGCAACTGAAGCAGAGGAGCATCCATGAAATTCAATACGGACGAGATCGCCTCGGTACTGCGTGAGGAGATCGACCGCTTCGAGTCTGGCATCGACGTCCGCGAGGTCGGCCGCGTGCTCGAGGTCGGCGACGGCATCGCGCGGGTGTGGGGCCTGTCCGGCGTCATGGCCGGCGAAATGGTCGAGTTTCCCGGCGGGATCACGGGCCTGGCCTTCAATCTCGAGGAAAACTCGGTCGGTGTGATCATCCTCGGCGACTACCTGAAGGTCACCGAGGGCGACGAGGTGAAGAGCACGGGTCGGCTGCTCTCCGTGCCGGTCGGCGACGCCGTCATCGGCCGGGTGCTCGATCCGCTCGGCAACCCGCTCGACGGCAAGGGCCCCGTGGTCACCGACACACGGCGACCCGTCGAGTGGCTCGCCCCCGGCATCGCCGAGCGGCAGCCTGTCCGCGAGCCGCTGCAGACCGGAATCAAGGCGGTCGACGCCATGACGCCGATCGGCCGCGGCCAGCGCGAGCTGATCATCGGCGACCGCAAGACGGGCAAGACGGCGATCGGCATCGACGCGATCATCAACCAGAAGAACAGCGGCGTGAAGTGTTTCTACGTGGCCGTGGGCCAGAAGGACTCCTCGGTCGCAGTGGCCATCGACACGCTCCGCAAGTATGGCGCGATGGACTACACGACCGTGATCGTGTCCGGCGCCAGCACCGCCGCGCCGCTGCAGTACATCGCCCCCTATTCGGGAACGGCGATGGCCGAGCACTTCATGTACAACGGCCAACACGCGCTCATCGTCTACGACGACTTGTCGAAGCAGGCCACGGCATACCGCCAACTGTCGCTGCTCATGCGGCGGCCGCCGGGACGCGAGGCCTACCCGGGCGACGTGTTCTACGCCCACAGTCGCCTGCTGGAGCGGTCGGCCAAGCTCTCGAAGGAACTCGGCGGCGGCTCGCTCACGAGCCTGCCGATCATCGAGACGCTCGAAGGCGAGGTGTCGGCCTACATCCCCACGAACGTGATCTCGATCACCGACGGCCAGATCTACCTGCAGCCCGACCTCTTCTTCGCAGGTCAGCGTCCCGCCATGAACGCCGGCATCTCCGTGTCGCGCGTGGGCGGTGCGGCCCAGACGAAGGCCATGAAGAAGGTGGCCGGCGGTCTGCGTCTCGATCTTGCGAGCTTCCGTGAACTCGAAGCCTTCGCCCAACTTGGCACCGACCTCGACGCCGCCACCCAGCAGCGGCTCGATCGCGGTTACCGGATGGTCGAGTTGCTCAAGCAGGGCCAGTTCGCCCCGATGGACGTGGTCGACCAGGTGATGAGCATCTACGCCGGCACCCGCGGCCACCTCGACGACGTCAAACGGGAGGAGGTCGCCGACTGGGAGAAGGGCTTCCTGACCTTCGTTCGCGATCAAGTGCCCGAATTGCGGACCAAGATCGACCAGTCGAAGGAACTCGACGCCGAGAGCGAGCGTCAGCTCGAAGCGGCGATCGCCGAGTTCAAGCGGCAGCGGGCCGCGGCGGCGACGAAGCAGGAGAAGAAGCCGGCCCTCGCGGGCCGCTGATCGACACGCACCGGACGACCTGAAGACCCATGGCCAAGGCACGCGCCCTCGATCGTCGCCGACGTTCCGTGAGGAACATCCGCAAGATCACGCGCACGATGGAGCTGATCGCCACCGCCCGATTCAAGAAGGCGATGGATCGCTCCGTCGCCGCCCGCGACTACACGAAGCAGCTCGCCAAGATCATGGGCAACATCGCCCAGGCCGGGGCGAGCGTGACCCATCCGCTCCTCGCGGTGCGACCGACGCAGCGGGCCGCCGTGCTCGTGCTGACCGGCAACCGCGGCCTGTGCGGCGGCTACAACTCCAACGTCGTGCGACAGTCGGTCGCCCTTCTCGGACAGTGGAAGAGCGAGCGGGTGGCCGCCAACGTGGCCGTCTCGGGAAAGCGGGGCATCTCGGCGCTGAAGTTTCGCGGCGTGGACATCGCCGAGACCTACACGACGTTCGAGGACAAGCCCGAGTTTGCGGCGGTGGCCCCCATCGGGCAGGCCTATCTCGCGGCCTACGCTGCGGGGGAGATCGATCGGCTCGACGTCGTCTACACGCGGTTCCACGGAATCGCGAAGCAGGAGGCGGTGGCCGAGATGCTGCTGCCGCTGGCCGCCCCGCAGGCCTCCGACGCGCCGGCGAAGGCAGAGCTCGCCAGTGACGCCTACGACTTCTATCCCTCCGCCGAGACCATTCTCGAGGAGATCCTGCCGGCGAGTTTCCTGTCTCGGCTCTTCAAATGCTTCCTCGACGCCGCCGTGAGCGAGCAAGTGGCGCGGATGGTGGCCATGAAGGCGGCCACGGAAAACGCCGGCGGGCTGATCAAGAGCCTTTCGCGGCAGTACAACCGGGCCAGGCAGAGCCAGATCACCGGTGAGATCATGGAGATCCTTGGCGGAGTCGAAGCCCTCAAAAAATAGGAACCGCAATCGAGACCGGGCCTCTCGGCGTCGTTGCTGCGGACCTTCGGCCGCGGATCGCCCGCACCCCGGATCCCATGGAATCTTTCAGGTAGCAAAACGTCCTTCCTCTTCCTTCTCGAGACAGGCTGACACTCAATGGCACACGGCAGCATCACCCAGGTCATCGGCTCCACGTTCGACGTTGAGTTTCCTGAGAATGCGATCCCGGCGATCTACAACGCCGTCCGCATCGACAGCGAAAAGAAGGGGGTCAAGCTGCACCTCGTGGGAGAGGTGCAGCAGCACCTCGGCGGCGGCAAGGTCCGCTGCGTGGCCCTTGGCTCGACGGACGGGCTCATCCGCGGCGAGGCGGTGGCTGACACCGGGGCACCGCTGTCCGTGCCGGTCGGCCCCGAAACCCTGGGCCGCGTGTTCAACCTGCTCGGCGAGCCGATCGACAGCCGGGGAGAGGTGAAGACCAAGGAGCGGTGGCCGATCCATCGGGACGCGCCGCCGGTCACCGAGATCTCGACGAAGACCGAACTCTTCGAGACGGGCATCAAGGTGATCGACCTCCTCACGCCCTTCGTCCGCGGCGGCAAGGCCGGCCTGTTCGGCGGTGCCGGCCTCGGCAAGACGGTCATCCTCACCGAACTCATCGCCCGCATCGCCAGCGCCCATGGCGGCTATTCCGTGTTTGCGGGCGTCGGCGAGCGGACCCGCGAGGGCACCGACCTCTGGCTCGAGATGCAGGAGGCCAAGATCGGTGACACCGGCCGCAGCGTCATCGAGCAGACGTGCATGGTGTTCGGGCAGATGAACGAGCCGCCGGGGGCCCGACTCCGCGTGGCCCTCTCGGCCCTGACCATGGCCGAGTTCTTCCGTGACACGACCGGCGCCGACACGCTGCTCTTCGTGGACAACATCTTCCGTTTCTCGCAGGCGGGCAGCGAGGTGAGCGCCCTGCTCGGCCGCATGCCGAGCGCCGTGGGCTACCAGCCGACGCTGGCCACCGAGATGGGCGCGCTTCAGGAGCGAATCACGAGCACGTCGAAGGGGGCCATCACGAGCGTGCAGGCCGTGTACGTTCCGGCCGATGACCCGACCGACCCGGCGCCAGCCACGGCGTTCGGCAACCTCGACGCCTTCCTCTATCTGGAGCGTTCCATCTCGGAGAAGGGCATCTATCCGGCGGTTGACCCGCTCGCCTCGTCGAGCCGCATCCTCGACCCGCAGTACGTCGGCGAGCGTCACTACCGCGTCGCCCGCCGCGTGCAGCGGACGCTCCAGCGTTACCGTGAACTGCAGGACATCATCGCCATCCTCGGCGTGGACGAACTCTCCGAGGAAGACAAGATGGTCGTGCACCGGGCCCGCCGCATGGAGCGGTTCCTGTCGCAGCCGTTCCTCGTGGCAGAGGTGTTCACCGGCAAGCCGGGTGAGATCACGAAACTCGACGACACGATCCGGTCGTTCGAGGAGATCGCCGACGGCAAGTGGGACCACCTGCCCGAGCAGGCCTTCATGTACGTCGGTGCCATCGAGCAGGCCGAGGAGCAGGCCAAGAAGATGGCCGCCAAGGCCTGATCCGACACCACAGCGCACGTCGAGGAACACACCCGCGATGGCCGATCAAAAAAATTCCGGTGCGATCCGCTGCGTCATCGTCACGCCCGAAACCACGGGGCTCGACACGCAGTGCCGGTCGGTGACGCTCCCGCTCTTCGACGGCGGCCGCGGTGTGGCCCGCGGCCATGCCCCGTTCATCGGCCGCCTCGGGGCCGGCGAGGTTCGGGTGAAGGGCGAGCAGGGAGGGGCGGCCGACGCAGTTCGCGGCGTGTTCGTGGAAGGCGGCTTCGTCGAGGTGAGCCACGACACGGTGACCGTGATCACCCAGCGGGCGATCCCGGCCGAGAAGATCGACATCGCGGCCGCGCGGGCCGATCTCGAGAAGTTGACGTCCACGAAGGCGGTCGGTGACGAGGCCCTCGCGGCCCGCCACAAAGCGGCCGACGCAGCCCGGGCGCTGGTCCGCGCCGCCGGCCGCGGCCGCTGAGCCTGACCGAGACGCGCTGTCTCGCCTGTCGGCGTACGAGGCTTCAAGGGTGGGCGGGCTTCGCGGTGGGCGAAAGCCGAAGGATCCTTGGAGCCATGGATCCGATCGACACGCCACACCGTAGGACGTTCAGCCATGGGTCCACAGCGACGGAGGCTTTCGCCCACCGCAAAGCTGCTCAGCCGCAGCCGTGAGGTCAAATCTGCCAGTCGGCCTCGGGCTCGGGGGCGTCGCCGCGCATGCGAAGTTTCGGCTTCTCCAACACCACCGTCGTATGCGGATCGATCGACCGGGTGAGCCAGACGTTCGAGCCGATCACCGAGTCATGACCGATCCGCGTGGCACCGCCGAGCACGGTGGCATTGGCGTAGATCACCACCCGATCCTCGATCGTCGGGTGCCGTTTGGTGCCGCGGACGAGGTTGCCGTCACCATCGGTTTGGAACGAAACCGCGCCGAGCGTGACCCCCTGGTAGAGCTTCACCCGGCTGCCGATCTCGCAGGTCTCCCCGATCACCACGCCCGTGCCATGGTCGATGAAGAAGTGGTCGCCGATCGTGGCCCCAGGATGGATGTCGATGCCGGTCCGCGCGTGCGCCCATTCCGCCATCATCCGCGGGATCAGCGGCACCTGCAGACGGTGGAGCAGATGGGCGAGCCGGTGGATCGTGACCGCCTCCAGCCCCGGATAGCAGAAGATGATCTCGTCGAGGGTCCGTACGGCCGGATCGCCGTCGAAGGCCGCCTGCACGTCGGTGGCGAGCACACGGCGGACGTCCGGAATCCGCTCCAGGAACTCCACCGCCTTGGCCTGGCCGAGTGCCTCGAAGTCGGCCTCCTCGGTGCAGTGCCGGGCCGCCTCCGGAATCTCCAAGGTGTCGATGCCCTGGTCGGCCGCAGCCTGCCGAGCGGCCACGCTGTGTCGCAGGGCCCGACCGATCTGCGTCGTGAGCTTGTCGTGCAGCCCATCCACGAGGTCGCCCACGTGGTACGTGACGTTGCCGAGGTGGAGGTTCTCCCGCCGCCGGTAGCCGGGGTAGAGGATCTCCTTGAGATCCTCGCAGGCCGCGATGATCGATTCGTAGTTGGGCAGCGGGCAGTGGCCGAGGTAGTGGATCGTGGGGACGTCCTGATAGGTCTCCACGATCCTCCGGGTGAGCTCGGGCAACTGCTCCTTGATGCGAACGTCGGTGGCCATGGACTCGATGGTACGGGCGTGCGGAAACCCCGGCAAACACGCGCTCGGAGACCGTGGAACTATTGTCGGCCCGAGGCGGCCGGGGGACGGCGAAAGACCCGACTGCGGAGGCGAGGATACGCCACCTCGCCTCGCCTGCCCCCGACCCCCCGGCCCCTCGACCGGAAAAGGCAACCAAAATCACCGCATGACCGGCGCTGGTACACGATGAATCCTTGGCGAATTCAGGGACGTTCCCCGAAGCCGGCTTCCGGGATCACGTTCGTCGATTCGCCCAACCGGCTCGAGGTCGCCCATGCCCTCTCGCTCGGACGTTCGCTTCGGGCATCCATGCCCTTCGCTCACTCGAAGGTGCCTGCGCTTTGCCCTCCGGGCTACGCTAGCCACCTACGCCGGCTCGAGGGCACGGGCGACCCCGAGCCTTCCTCGGATTATGGAGGAAAGGCGACGGGGTGCGAGCGGCCCCGAAGCCGGGTTGGGCGAGTAGCCGCCTCATCCTGATGGAGCCGGCTCGCCTGCAGCCCCGGGACTCCCTAGGCGCCGGGGCCGGCCGCTTCCAGTGCTTCCGCCAGCGTCACTTTCCCGTCATAGAGCGCGCGACCCACGATGCAGCCAGCGGCGCCCGTCTCGGCGATGCGGCGGATGTCGGCGGCGCAGGAGACGCCGCCCGAGGCGACGACGGGGAGGTGCGTGGCGGCGATCATGTCGGCGAGTGCCGGCAGATTGGGACCTGAGAGCATGCCGTCGCGGGCGATGTCGGTGTAGACGATCGCCGCGAGCGGGAGGTCGGCATGACGGCGGGCCACGTCGACGGCCCGCAGCGTGCTCGTCTCCAGCCAGCCGCGGGTGGCGACGAGGCCCTCGCGGGCGTCGAGGCCGAGGACGATCCGGCCCGGAAACTCTCGGGCCAAGGCTTCGAGCACCTCGGGCCGCTCGATCGCGAGACTGCCGATCACGACACGGGCGACCCCGGCGGCAAGATACCCGGCCGCGGTCTCCCGAGACCGCACGCCACCCCCGAGTTGCACCGGCGCACCGGCGGCGGCCACCATGCGGCCGATGAGCGCTGCCTGTGTCGGCACGCCATCCTTCGCCCCGTCGAGGTCCACGACGTGGAGGCGGCGGGCACCCGCGGCCACGAACTCGCGGACGTTCGCCACGGGATCTTCGCCGAACACGGTTTCGCGGGTGTAGTCGCCCTGGGCGAGGCGGACGCAGCGGCCACCTCGCAGATCGATCGCCGGCCAGAGTTCCATGCGGGCTCCGCGGGAAAATGGGTCAGGCGGCGAGAAACGCCGCGAGAAGCTCCAGGCCCACCGCCTGACTCTTCTCCGGGTGAAACTGCGTGGCGAACAGCCGGCCGCGCGATACCGCGGCACAGAACGGACCTCCGTAGTCGCTGACGGCCGCCACGACCGACGCATCCATCGGTCGGGCATGGTAGGAGTGGACGAAGTAAAACCACGCCCCCTCGGGCACGGCACGGCCCGGACAGCCGCCATTCCGCCACGACACCGTGTTCCATCCCATGTGCGGCACCTTCAGTCCGGCCGGCAGGTCGAACCGGGCGACGTCGCCGGCCAGCAGGCCGAGCCCGGAATGCGACCCGCCCTCCCAGCCCGTCTCGAAGAGCAGTTGCAGCCCCATGCAGATGCCGAAGAACGGCCGGTCGGCATGCACGTGGGCCACGATCGGCTCCACGAGCCCCCGGGCGGTGAGTTCGCGCATCGCGTCGCCGAACGCGCCCACGCCCGGAAGCACGAGTCGGTCGGCCTCGGCCACCATGTTCGGGTCGTCGGTGATCCGCGCCGGGCTGCCGAGCCGCTCGAACGCCTTCTGGACACTGCGCAGGTTGCCGCTGCCGTAGTCGACGATCGTGAGCATGACCGGATTGTACCCGGCGTCACGGCGGTGGGCACGGGTCACTCGGCCGCGCTGCGCTCGGCGTAGACGACCAGTTCCACGCGGCGGTTACGGGCTCGGCCGGCAGGTGTGGCATTGGACACGAGCGGATGATTCGAGCCATGGGCGACGAGAAACAGCTGCCCTTCGCGGAGCGTGGTCCGCGAGGTCAGATAGTCGAAGACGGCCGCCGCCCGCGCCGTCGTGAGCTGATGGGGCGAGCCCCACGAGGCGTTGACGAGCGGCTCGGTATCAGTGTGCCCCTCGATCCCCACGTAGTGGCCGGGAAAGACCCGGTCGACCTCCTCCGCGATCTTCGTGAGCGCCGCAGCGCCTGCCGGCAGGAGGTTGGCCGTCCCGGGTTCGAAAATCCGGTCGGCGGGCACATCGATGCGCACGACGGCACCGTCGAACCGGGGCTGCAATTCCGGAAGGGCGAGTTGAGTGGCCGCCGACTGCATCGCTGCCGGGCTGGTCACGGGGTTGTCGGTGTCGGACGTCGGACGTGACGGCGGCAGGCCCGCGGCCCGGGCCTGGGCGAGTTGCGCCGACGTGCTGGCCAACTGCTCGCTCAGCGCCGAGATCTCGGTCTGCATGAGCTGCGATTCCTGGTGGCTGCGGGTGAGCATTCCGTCGAGTTGCCGGCCATCGACATCAGCGTATGACGGCAGCGTGGAAGGCAGGCCACCGCCGGGCAACGTATGGGCGGGAGCCGCCACACCCGGCGGTGGATCGAGCGTCGGCGGGGCTGCCGGCTGGGCCGTGCGAAACGGATTCTGCGCGCAGCCGGGCATCCACAGCGCGGCGAGCGCGAGGCCGACTCCGAGGATACGCGCGCGGCTGGTCATCCAAATGCCTCGAGGGCGAATGCCTGAGGGGCGGATCGTACGAGGGCTCCGGGCGACGGGACAACCCCGGACTTTTCCGGCGATTAGGCGGCTCTCCCGCCCCGCAACCGCCACCACGCCGCGAGCGTCAGGGCGGTCAACACGATCACGGCGGCGGCCACGGCGGCGATCTCTCCGGGCCGTGCGAAGGCCGGCCCGAACCACTCCCAGAGCGGCCTCCACCAGACCGCCACGATCGCCGCCCCGAGACAGAGGCTCGGGCCGAAAGGCAACTCGTTGTCGCGGGCGAGGATGAATTGACCGAGACCGTGCACGAGCCCGACGAACACGCCGAGGCAGCACACCAGCAGCACCGCCTGCCAGCCGAGCCACGCGCCGATGGCTGCCATGAGCGTCACGTCACCGAAGCCGACGGCCTCGCGCCCCAGGGCCCGGGAAGCGCCGATGCGCGTGGCCCACACGACCGTCATGCCGACCGCCATGCCGACGAGCCCCGAAACCAGGGCCACCCAGTGATCGCCACCGTGCCACCAGGCGGCTCCGATGCCGCCAAGGCCGATCGCCAGCACCGGCAGCCGCGGGTCGAACCACACGGAGCCCGGACTCGCGACGTGGGCCGGCGCGGTGCATCCGAGCCACCACACGACGAACAGCAGGGCCGCCACGATGAACCCGCCGGCCGCCGGCGAGGCACCCAGCCACGAGGGCAGTTCGGCACCACCCAACGGACCTCCGACCGCGAGCACGTCGGCCGCCACCAACGGCGCCGCGAACGACCGGGGCACCGCCCTGACGACCGGCAGGAGGGTGTCGGGGCGCAGGCCGGCCCAGACCAGCCCGAGGAGCACTCCTGGGAGCGTGACGCCGTCGGGGATGACGCGATCGCGGAGGTCGATCCACGATGCGGCCGCAAGCAGCCCCCCGAGCACGAGATGGCCGGCCCACCGCCAGACGAGCGTGGCGATCGGCACGGCGGCGGACGCGGGGCCAGGCAGTTGTCCGCGGGCGATCACCTCCCACCACCACAGCGCGGCAGCTGCGGCGGCGAACGCGACGACGAGCGCCGAGGAGCCGCGGCCGTCGTTTCCAGACGCCCTGGCCGGTCCGGGCTCGACGAGTCGCCCGACCACCCGGATCACGCACCAGCCCACGAACGCTCCGCAGCAGGCCGCGACCGGCAGCGCCCAGACGATCCATTCGACTGCGGGCGTCATGCCGGGCTCTCCGGGGCGCTCGTCTTCCCACGACCGGACACCCAGCCAGCGATCCGCCCGGCCACCTCCTCGGGGACTTCGACCGACGTGTCGAAAACCACATCGGCGACCGCGCGGTAGAGAGGCTCCCGCGCCGCCAGTGCCGCATCGACCTCGGCGAGGGGGTCGTTCCCGGACAACGCCGGCCGCCGTTCCCGCGTCGTCGGGTCGGATGCCAGGCGGCTGCGGATCACGTCGGCCGGCGCGGTCAGCCAGACGACGGCCCCGCCGCCCTGCCTTATCAGCTCGCGGTTCTCAGGCCGCAGCACCACTCCACCGCCCGTCGCCACGACACCGACGTCGGACGCGAGCAGATCCCGCAGAAAGGCCGTCTCCGCCTCCCGGAATGCCGCCTCGCCTCGCTCTCGAACCAAGGCCGCGATGGTGGTTCCCAGACGCTCCTCGAGGACAGCGTCGGCATCGAGCCAGCCGCAGCCGAGCCGTGCGGCCAACAGTGCCGCCACCGTCGACTTGCCGGTGCCGCGGTAACCGACGAGGGTGATCCGGGGCATCGTGCGTCTCACCCGCGCTGTTTCGCCGATGCGGTGGCCTGCTTGAGCGCCTCGCGCATCACATCGGTCGGCGGTTCGACACCGTGCCAGATCCGATGCTGGATGGCAGCCTGCCTCACGAACATGTCGACGCCCGTCACGATCTTGCAGCCAATCGACCGGGCCTCCTTGACGAGCAGCGTGTTCTCCGGGTTGTAGACGGTGTCGAAGACGACCATGTAGCTCTTGAGGTGCTGCTTGTCGTAGGGCGTCTCGTTGACGTTGGGATGCATCCCCACGGGAGTGGCGTTCACGATGCAATCGTACGGCACGCGGTAACGGTGTGCCCAGTCGACCGCCTTGCAATTCACGTCGCCGGAGATCTTTCGGGCGCGTTCCAGCGTGCGCGAAGCCACCGTCACCTCCACGCCCCGCTGACGCAGCGCGAAGGCCACGGCCCGGGCGGCGCCGCCGGCCCCGAGCACGATCGCGGTCTTGACGCCGAACCCGCCCGGCGCCGCCTGCGACTCCTGTTCGGCCAGGGTCGCCTCCAGGCTCTCGATGGCCGCGGTCGCGTCGGAATTGAAGGCCGCGATCCCGTCGGCGCCGAACGAGAGTGTGTTCGCCGCTCCGATCCACTTGACGAGATCGTCGTGTCGATTGCTGTGCTTCAGTACCGCTTCCTTGTGCGGGATCGTCACGCTCAGGCCCGCCAGCGGCCAGCGGCGGGCGTGGGACAGGAACTCGTCGATTTGCTCGGCGGGAACGCGGAAGGGGAGATAGACGGCGTCGATCCCGGCCGCCGCCAGCGCGGCATTGTGCACCACCGGGCTCAGGCTGTGCGCCACGGGATCGGCGACCACGCCGTAGATCTTCGTGGCCCGGGTGAGCGTGTCATAGCGGTACACGTCTCGCATCTGCTGCCAGCCGATCTGTCCGGGAGCGAGAACGCGATCCTCGTTGAACGTCGCGTAGGTGAAGGGCGCGCCGGCACGGCCGGTGAGGATCCGCGTCGGCACGCCGATTTCACCCATGCACACGCCGACGGTCGGCACCCGGCTCGACTGCACGAGTTCCAGCATCCGCAGGTTGTCGAGTGGGTGATTGGCCATGGTCGCGATCTTCACGATGTCGGCGTCCATCTCGACCATCCTGCGGTGCAGGTGGGTGAGATCGGCTGGTGTCTTCGCGAAGTCGTGATGGCTGATGATGCGCTTCGTCGCACCATAGCGGGGCACCTTCGCCGCCACGTCGTCCTCGAGGTCGACGTAGTCGGCGCCCTCCACGATCGCGGTGCGCAGGAGAACCATCCGTTGCTCCTCGGAGTGTTCCCACTTGCCGCCGTCGGCCGACCGGCGGCAGGTGACGATCACCGGCCCGGGGCGATCCTTGAGCAGCCGCTGGAGTTGCACGGTGCCCTGGATGTAGTCGAGCCGCAACTCGACGAGCTTGATGCCCTGTTCCGTGAGATGGCGGTGTTCGGCGATCACGTGCCGATGGCGGCCGCGGCCGATGCTGACGCAGATCATGGGATGAACTCCGGAATACCGGTCAGGTGCGGCGAAACTGCCGATCGAGATCCTGCCGCGACAGCGTCAGGGAAGTCGGTCGGCCGTGTGGACAATGATGCGACTCCCGAACCGCCCGCCGGTCGCGGACGAGGGCGTCGACCTCCGACTGGGAGAGGGAGTCGCCGGCCTTGATCGCAGCGCGACAGGCGAGACCGTGAAGCATTTCGTCGACGAGCAGGGCTGGGTCGCCGCCGGCCGCCGTGGCGGCGGTCAGCCGGTCGAGCACTTCCCGCACGATCTCCACCGCGGGCGTGCGGCCGACGAGCGCCGGCTTCGAGGTGACGACCACCGTCGAGCCGCCGAACGGTTCCACCGTCAGCCCCGCCCGCTCGAGCGTCGCCGCATGGTCGTCGATGAGTTCCATCTCGCCCGGACCGAGATCGAGACGCTCCGGCACGAGCAGCCGCTGCACCTCGAGCCCCCCGGCTGCGACGGCCGCCTTGAAGCGTTCGTAGAGAATCCGCTCGTGGAGCGCGTGCTGGTCGATCACCTCGATACCGTCCGCGCTCTCCACGACGATGTAGCGGTCGTGCATTTGGACGGCGAACTCGTCATCTCGCGACGGCGGCAGATCCGGCGCGGCGACCTCCCACGCCCCGCGGGGCTGCACGGCCGCCGCGGCGACGGCGGGACGCCACGCGGGGGCCGACGTCACGGCACCGCCCCCGATGCCCCCAGGCCCGCCACCGGCGGAGGCCTCACGAAACAGGGACGGGGGAGGCGGAGCGGCCTCGTCCGGAGCGCCAGACCAAGGCTCGACGGCCCGCGGCGGCACGAGTCGGGTCGCCGTCGCGTCTGGAGCCAGGAACCGCGTCCGCAGGGCCGCGAGCACCAGCCGGTAGAGTCGCGAGGGGTCGCGAAACCGCACTTCCATCTTCGCCGGATGGACGTTGACGTCGACATCCTCGGCAGGGAGTTGGCAGCGCAGGAACACGATCGGCTGACGACCGGACAGCAGCAGCCCGCGATAGGCTTCCTGGACGGCGTGCAGGATGGAACGGTCTCGAAACGGCCGACCGCGGATGAAGAGGTGCTGGAGCCTCGTGCCCGCCACGTCGTCCTCTGGCCGGCCCACGAATCCCCGGACCGACACGTCGCCGTCCGCCGCCTCGACCTCGATGAGCCGTTCTGCCATCGCGGCGCCGAAGAGGTCGCCGATGCGGCGCCGCCAGGAGTCGGTTGCGGGCAGGTCGTGGACGCGCCGGCCGTTGTGCATCAGCGAGAATGCGACCCCCGGATGGGCCAGGGCGGTCCGCACGAACGCCTCGGAGGCGTGGGACCACTCGGTCTGTGGGGATCGCAGAAACGACCGCCGCGCCGGCACGTTACCGAACAGCTGATGAACCTCGACAGTCGTGCCCTGGGCGCCGCCGTGCGGGGCCACCGCGCCCAGGCGGCCACCGTCGACCTCGAGCATCGCCCCGTCGCCGCCGGGTACACGCGAGCGAATCAACAGCCTGGCCACCTCGCCGATGCTCGCGAGAGCCTCGCCGCGAAAGCCGAGCGTGTTGATGCGCTCCAGATCCTCGGCCGCCCGCAGCTTGCTCGTGGCGTGGGGCGCGACGGCCAGCGGCAGGTCGTCGGGCTCGATGCCACCGCCGTCGTCGACGACCCGCACCAGCGCCACGCCTCCCTGCTCGAGCGCGACGTCGATCCGTGAAGGCCCGGCATCGAGGGCGTTCTCGAGGAGTTCCTTGACGACGCTGGCAGGTCGCTCCACCACCTCACCGGCGGCGATCCGGTTCACGACCGACGTCGGCAGCAAGTGAATGCGGGGCATGTGGCTAGAGGTCGAATTCCTTGATTTTGCGATACAGCGTCCGCTCACCGATGCCGAGGAGCGCGGCGGCCTGCTCGCGATTGCCGCCGGTGAGCTTCAGGGTCTCGCGGATGAAGATCTTCTCGACTTCCTCGAGCGGCCGGCCCACGAGGGCCGCGATGCCGCCCGTGGCCTCGCCGGCGGCCGGCGCGGTGCCGGCCGTTCCCGGATCGAGTTCGACCGGCAGGTCGTCCACGTCGAGCGTTTCATCGCAGTCGACCACCACCATGCTCTCGATCACGTTCCGCAACTGGCGGACGTTGCCGGGCCAGGGATACGACCCGAGTTTGACGCGGGCCGCGAGCGAGACACCCCTGATCGTCTTGGCGTGACGCTTCGCGAACTGCTTCGTGAAATGCTCGATCAGCAGCGGAATGTCGCCCGACCGGTCGCGCAGGGCCGGGATCGCGATCGTGACGACCTTGAGACGGTGGTAGAGGTCGCTGCGAAAAGAGCCCGCCGCGATCGCATCCTCGAGATTCCGGTTGGTGGCCGAGAGGATCCGGACGTTCACGCGGACGACCGTGTTCGACCCGACCCGAGTGATCTCGCCCGACTCCAGCACCCTCAGCAGCTTGATCTGAGTGGCCATCGGCATGTCGCCGACCTCGTCGAGAAACAGCGTGCCGCCGTTCGCATACTCGAACTTGCCGACACGGTCGCTCGACGCGTCGGTGAACGCGCCCCGCACGTGACCGAACAGCTCGCTCTCGAGGATGTTCTCGGAGAGCGCCGCGCAGTTGAGGGCCACGAAGGGCTTGCTCTTCCGCGGGCTGTTCTGGTGAATGGCCTGGGCCACGAGTTCCTTGCCGGTGCCCGTCTCCCCCTGCACGAGGACCGTGGCGTCGGTGGGCGCGATCCGCTTCAGCCGCTCGACGAGGGCCAGCATCTGCGGGCTCGAGCCCACGACCCCTTCGAAGCCGAACTTTTCATCGAGCCGCCGGTTGAGTTCGAGGTTCTGACGCCGCAGCCGCACCCCGTCCGAAGCCTTTTCGCAGGCAGTCCTCAGGTGGCCGAGATCGAGCGGCTTCTGCAGGTAGTTGAAGGCTCCTTGCTGCATCGCTGCCACGGCGGACGGGATGGTGCCGTGGCCGGTGACGACGATGACTTCCGTCGCGGGCGAAGACTTCTTCGCGCGTGCGAGAATCTCGAGGCCACCGATGTCGTTCATCATCAAGTCGGTGACGACGACATCGAAGCACTCCTGATCGAGTCGCTTCGCTCCCTCGCCGCCACCGCCGACAACGGTGACGTCGTAGCCCAGTCGCGACAGTCCTTCACCCATCGTCCGCGCGTGGACGATATCGTTGTCGACCACGAGCACGCGCACCGTCTCACCAGCCGGCTGGCCGTCTGCCGGCTGGGTGGGGGCATCCTTGGCGGCGATGGCATTCGGCGTCATGCAACCGATGGTACGACCCGCCGCCGCGGCCCGTCCAGTTACCGCCGCCGCAAGCGACTGCGGCGCCGCCCCACGCGCCGGAAAGCCCGGCGGGCGGAAGCCGGAGGAGCCTTGAGCTCGTTGCCCGGTACCAGCGACGCCACGTCCGAGGGTTTCGGCAACGAGATCACAGCGACGGAGGCTTCTGCCAGACGGGCTGCCCGTCACGACCAGATCGGCTCAGGTCGGCCGCTGCGGCGGCAGGCTGGGCGGAGCAGGCAGCCAGATCGTCAC
>CAIXGY010000113.1 GCA_903919035.1 uncultured Planctomycetaceae bacterium
CGCTCGATGCCTTTTGCACTGCCGCCGCCCACACTCGCAGCCACCTGCCGCGGATGATCCTCGGCGCGGGTTCGATCGTCGATGAACCGACCGCGGCGATCTACATCGCCCACGGCGCGCAGTTCATCGTCGGCCCGTCGTTCAACGAACGCGTGGCGAGGCTCTGCAACCGGCGCCGCATCGCCTACCTGCCAGGCTGCCAGACGGCGACGGAGATCGCGACGGCCGAGGAGATGGGGGCCGAGATCGTGAAACTGTTTCCCGCCCGGGCCGCCGGGGGAGCCGACTTCATCAAGCAGATCCTGGGGCCATCACCCGCCACGCGACTGTTGCCGACGAGCATCGGCGAAGTTTCGGCCGAGGCGCTGGCGGCATGGTTCAAGGCGGGCGCCTGCGCCGTGGGGATCGGCGGCGAACTGATGCAGCCGGCCCGGATCGCGGCCGGTGACTTCGCGGCCGTTTCCCGCCGCGTGGCCGAGGTCCGCGAACTGGTCCGACAGGCCCGCAGTGGCTGAGCACGTTCCCACAGGTGCCTGATGGCCGTCGCGCCCCCTCCCAGAATGATCGCGGTCGGTGGCGCCTGTGCCACGGGCATCTTCCGTGTCGCCACGGTGCCGGCCCTGCCTGCCAAGGCCTTGGCCGACCGGATGTGCCGCGTCGCGGACGGCATGGCGATCTCCGCCGCCTGCGCCTTTACGCGGCTGGGAGGGACCGCCGCCGCCTGGGCACGGGTGGGCGACGACGCCGACGGCGCGTTCATTCGCGAATCGCTGGCGGCGGAGGGGCTCGATGTCTCCGGCATCCGCACCGTCCCGGGGGGCCGATCGTCGCAGGTGGCCGTGATCGTGGATGCCACGGGACAGCGGCTGGTCGTGCCCTACCACGATCCGATGCTCGACGCCGCGGCTGCTTGGCTGCCGCTCGAGAGGCTCGAAGGTGCGGCCATCGTGCACTGCGACGCCCGCTGGCCCGAGGGTGCCGAGGCCGCCCTGCGAGCCGCGCGGGCGCGGGGGATTCCCACGATGATCGACGGCGACGTCGCACCGCCAGAAATCCTCCGCCGTCTCGTGCCGCTGGCCGACTACGCCGTGTTCTCCGATGCCGGCCTGCTCGCCTGCACGGGAATGGGCGACGTGCCCGCCGCCTTGCGAGCCGTCGCCGCGACACACGCCGGGCACGTCGGTGCGTCGTGCGGGCCCGCGGGCTACTTTTGGGTGGAGGGCGAGGCCATCCGCCACGTGGCAGCGCCCGCGATCGCCGCCGTCGACACGCTGGCTGCGGGCGACGTGTTTCATGGCGCGCTGGCGCTCGCGATCCTCGAGGGTCGCCCGCTAGCCATGGCCGCCATGTTCGCCTGCGTCGCGGCAACGCTCAAATGCGGCCGTTTCGGCGGCCGGCTGGGCTGCCCGAGCCGGGCCGAAGTCGACGCGGCCCTCGCCACTCAGGGTTGTTCGTAAACTGTCGACAGTTTACTATGAGGGTCGGTGTTGACGGCCTCCTTCTCGGCTTCGTCGTGAACGTCGTTTCACCGCCTCGCATCCCAGGACTCGCAGAAAGTTCCTCATGAAAATCGTCGTCACGGACTACGCCTTCGATGATCTCGCCGTGGAGGAGCAGATCGCCGCCGCTGCCGGCGCCCGGCTCGTCGGCGCCCAGACAAAAGATCCTGCC
>CAIXGY010000114.1 GCA_903919035.1 uncultured Planctomycetaceae bacterium
GGTAAACTGCGGCTTTTCATGGCACTCACAATCGGGCCCGGGGCGTCCGTCGGCGCGCGGCGGGGTCTTCGTGGGCTCCCGTTGCCCGGGGAAGCAATCACGGCCCTGCCCCGTGCGCGGCGGTGGGCGGCCGCTGGAGGCACCTGCCGTCTTCAACCGGGCGGTGCTCGAGTTTCTGGCGGAGGCGGCGCTGCATCCGGCGTGACCGCGCGGGGCGGACCCTGCCGCTCCGGTCGGTCCCGCGGCTCAGGTCCTTCGCCCCGCGGAGGTAGCGGTCGGCGAAACCGGGCATCGGGCCCGCCTGCGGGCTCGCCCCGTGGTGGCCACCGTGCGCCGGGTGGCCGGTCGGCCGGGCCGGGTCGGAGGCGGCCCTCGATGCGGGCCGCATACCAGTCGATCCAGTCGAGCCGTTTGTCGGTCGACGCGGCGATGATGTCGTCACGATCCTCAGGACGGCTGAAGGCGAGCCACCGATGCCAGTCGAGCGCGGCAGCCTGCAGTTCGGGCCGCGTCGCATCGACGAGGGCGGCGGCGACCGCGGCGATCGTCTTCCGCTCGGCGCCCGAGAGCGCGGCGAACGTGCGGAGGGAGCGGTCGAGTTCGGCGCGTTCCTCGACGGGCAGATCGGCGACGAACCTGCGGCGCGTGGCCGCATCGGCCTGGAGCAGCCGGTCGAGGTCGGCGAGCGCGTTGGTGCGCTCGGTCATGTCTTGCCGGGCCGCGGCGGGCCCCTGTCGCAGTGCGATCCGCAGCGGCGGCCCGCCCCTGCCGGACACTTCCTCGAGAAACGTGACCGAGCCCGCCTCACGCAAGAGGTCGAGGTGCCGCACCAGCGGGAGGTGTTCGAGCAGCCTGCGATCCGGATCCGGCGCCGTGACGCGGCCGGCCACGAGTCCGCCCACGAGCGCCGTCGCCACCACCGCAGCGGGCGCAAGCCACCGGCGGAGGATCGACCGCGCCCCGCTTGCCGGCCGGGCGTCGGCCGCCGTCGCGGCGGCCATCTCGATCGTCGTCGCGGTGAGCACCGGCGATGCGGCGGCCCGCGGCAGTTCGTCGAGGAGCACCCACACTTCGGAGAGCGCCTCGGATGGCGGGCCGGGGGCGTCGGCTGCGGACCGCTCGGGCGACGAGCCGCTCATGGCCGTTCCTCCCCGACGTACGCGGCCAGGGCCGCCTTGAGCTGGTCGCGTGCCCGGAAGAGGAGCGACTTCACGGCCGGCACGGTGAGCTGCATCGCGGCGGCGATCTCCTCGTAGGAGCAGTGCTCGAACTTCGCCAGCAGCACGGCCATCCGCTGCCGCTCGGCCAGCCCGGCCACGGCGGCGCGGACGACGCCCTGCAATTCGTCGCGGTCGGCCTGTCGCGCCGGCATGAGGCCGCTGGCCGCGACGGCGAGCTGATCGAGCCCGATCGCGCTCGACGATGCGGCCGCGCTCACCGGCATTCCCTTCTCCCGCCGCTTGTAGTGTCGCTGGGCGAGATCACGGGCCACGTTGGTGGCGATGGTGTGGATCCAGGTCGTGAATTTCGCCGTGGGCTCGTACCGCTCCCGCGCCCGATAGACCCGCAGAAACACCTCCTGCGAGAGATCCTCGGCCGTCGCGTGGTCGCCGGTGTGATTGAGGAACAGCGTGACGAGCCGATCCTGCCAGGCCGCCACGAGCTGCTCGAACGCCCCGGCATCCCCGTCGCGCACGCGGAGCATGAGCGCCGTCGAAGGATCCGCCGCCGGGCCCGATGCCATCACCGCGCTCTCAGCCATGAGTCACCGGCCTCGGGTCAGCGACTCCCGTGTCCCGGCGCTGGGCAGGGGCTGCACAGGCCATTCGGATGACCAACCATCCCCGTCAGGCCCGGAGGGCCGCACCTCCTCAAGGCTGCACGGGCCATGGATGGCCCTGCAGCACTAAAAATGGAGCGGAGGAGGATCGAACTCCCAACCTCGGCATTGCGAACGCCGCGCTCTCCCAGTTGAGCTACCGCCCCGTCGGGGAATGGGCCGCGCGCGGCAGATTCCCGCAGGTTTTTCGATGGTACGGCACCAGTGGCAGGCTGTCCAGCGACACGGTTCCCGCACCCCGCCACGCGCTACAATCGGGCTGACCTCACCTCGCATCACGCGCCACCCCGCCATGCACAGCCCCCCGATCGTCGTCCGCGGAGCGCGCGAGCACAACCTCCGCGACGTCACCGTGGGCCTGCCGCGCGGCCGGCTCGTCTGTCTCTCGGGCGTGAGTGGCTCGGGCAAGTCGAGCCTCGCCTTCGACACGCTCTACGCCGAGGGTCAGCGCCGCTACGTCGAGAGCCTCTCCACGTTCGCCCGCCAGTTCCTCGGCCAGCTGCCGCGTCCCGACGTGGACAGCGTCACCGGGCTCTCGCCCTCGATCTCGATCGCACAGAAGTCGGCCGGCACGAACCCGCGATCCACCGTGGCGACGATGACGGAGATCCATGACTTCCTCCGGGTGCTCTACGCCCGCATCGGCACCGCCCACTGCCCATCGTGCGATGCGGTGCTCGAGGCGCAACCCCGCGACCAGATCGTGGAGCGGATTCTCGCGGCCCGCGCCGGCCGCCGCGTCCTGATCCTCGCCCCGCTGGTCCGCGACGCGAAGGGCGAGCACCGCGACCTGTTCGCCGACCTCGTCCGTCAGGGGTTCACGCGGGCCCGCGTGGACGGAAGCGTGTGCCGCGTCGAGGAGCCGCCGGCGCTCGCCAAGCTCCTCAAGCACACGATCGAGGTCGTGGTCGATCGTCTCGTGCCCGCCGCCGACACCCGCAGTCGCCTGGCCGAGGCCGTCGAACTCGCCCTGCGCACCGGTGGCGGACGAGTGATCGTGGCGGAGGAGGAGCAGGGGCCGCTGCCGCGGGAAGCGGTCGGCCGCAGGCCGCGCGGGAGCGCCGCGGACGAACCGAGACAAGCACCCGCACCCCGGGCCGCTCCCAAGGGGAAAGGGAGCCCGGAGGGAGACCTCGTGCTCTCCAGCCGCTACGCGTGTGCGTCGTGCGGCACGAGTTACGACACGCCCGAGCCGCAGCTCTTCAGTTTCAACAGCCCCCAGGGGGCCTGCCCGGCATGCGATGGGCTCGGCGACATCTATGGGATCGATCCTGGCAGGATCATCGCCGATCCCGAGAAGTCGCTGCGCAAAGGGGCTCTCGCGCTCGTCGGCGGCTACCGGGACATGCCGCGGTGGATGCGGCGGCTCTTCAACGGCGTGGCCGCCCATGCGGAGGCGCGGAAGAAGCTGCCGCCCGGCACGCTCCTCGACACACCGTGGCGGGAACTGTCCGCTCCCCTCAAGAAGATCTGGCTCAACGGCACGGGCGTCGACGAGATCAAGCTGGCCTGGAAGCGGGGTCGGGCGGAGCGGGGTGCGAAGACGAAATTCGAGGGCATCCTCGCGCTCCTCACCAACCGCTGGCGCAACGCGAAGAGCGGCATCCTCCGACGGATGATCGAGAAATACATGAGCGTCACGCCGTGCCACGTGTGCGGCGGCGCCCGGCTTTCGCCGCAGGCTCGCGCGGTGCGGATCACGACGGCGTCTCGGGAGTGGCTCGGCAGGTCGCGACGCGCGGCACCGGGCCCGGAGGCCCGGCGTGAAGCCTCCCTGTCCCTCGACGCCCTCTGCGCGCTGCCCATCGCCGACGCGCGGACCTTTCTCTCCGATCTCGCCCTCGACGGCACGCAGGCCGTGATCGCGACGGAACTCCTCAAGGAGATCCGCGGGCGGCTCGAGTTCCTGGATCAGGTCGGCCTCGGCTACCTCGCCCTCGATCGCAAGGCGCCCACGCTCTCCGGCGGCGAGAGCCAGCGGATCCGGCTGGCCGCCCAGATCGGCTCGGGGCTCTCCGGCGTGCTCTACGTGCTCGACGAGCCGTCGATCGGCCTCCATCCCCGCGACAACACGAAGCTCCTCGGCGCGCTCGAGCAGTTGCGCGACAAGGGCAACACGGTCGTGGTCGTGGAGCACGACGAGGAGACGATCCGCGCGGCCGACTGGGTGGTGGATTTCGGGCCCGGCCCCGGCAAGCGCGGCGGCGAGGTGGTGGCGATCGGCACGCCCGCCGACGTGGCGGCGAGTCCGCGGAGCGTGACCGGTGGCTTTCTCGCCGGCCGGGAATCGATCCCGGTGCCGGCGAAGCGCCGGAAGCCGACGGGCAGGTCGCTCGTGCTCGAGGGCGTCCGCCACAACAACCTCAAGGGGGTGGACGTCGAGATTCCGCTGGGGCTCCTCGTCTGCGTCACGGGTGTGAGCGGCAGCGGGAAGAGCTCGCTCGTGGGCGACGTGCTGGAGCCCGAGCTCCGTCGGCGGCTCGGCAGCGAGGCCGCGAGTCCCGGTGCGTTCGATGCCATCCGCGGCGCCGAGCAGCTCGACAAGGTGATCGTCATCGACCAGTCGCCGATCGGCCGCACGCCGCGGAGCAACCCCGCCACCTACGTGAAGGTGTGGGACGACATCCGGGATCTCTTCACGATGCTCCCCGAGGCCAAGAAGCGGGGCTGGAAGGCCGGCCGGTTCAGCTTCAACGTGGCCGGCGGCCGCTGCGAGGCCTGCGAGGGCAACGGCTCGGTTCGTCTCGACATGGACTTCCTGGCGGACGTGTGGGTGGCGTGCGAGACCTGCGGCGGGGCCCGGTTCGCGAAGGACACGCTCGAGGTCCGCTGGAAGGGCAAGAACGTCGCCGAACTGTTGAACATGGAGATCGGCGACGCGCTCGAGGTGTTCGCCGACGCGCCCGACATCGCGCGGAAGCTGCAGACGCTCCACGACGTGGGGCTCGACTACCTGCACCTCGGCCAGCCGTCACCCACGCTCTCCGGCGGCGAGGCCCAGCGGGTGAAGCTCTCGCGCGAGTTGGCCAAGCGGTCCACGGGCAAGACGCTCTACATCCTCGACGAGCCGACGACGGGCCTCCACATGGCCGATGTGCGGCAGTTGCTCGCGGTGCTCGAGCGGCTCGTCGAGGCGGGCAACACGGTGCTCGTCGTCGAGCACAACCTCGACGTCGTGAAGCGGGCCGACTGGGTGATCGATCTGGGGCCCGAGGGGGGCGGCGGGGGGGGCGAGATCGTGGCCGCGGGCACGCCCGAGCGGATCGCGAAGGCCAAGGCCTCGCAGACCGGGCGGGCGCTCGCGCCGGTGCTCGCCGCCGCGCAAGACACCGCCGGCAGGAAGCCGGCGCGGCGAAAGGCCGCATCGCGCCGCACGTCGTCCGCCGACCCGGTCGCCGCGATGCTCGCGACGGTCGCGAAGCGGTCGATCGACCCCGGACCGCCGGCGATCACGATCCGCGGCGCGGCCCTCCACAACCTCAAGCGGGTCGATGCCGACATCCCCCGCGGCGCGATGACCGTCTGCTGCGGCCCGAGCGGCAGCGGCAAGACGTCGCTGGCGTTCGACACGCTCTACGCCGAGGGGCAGCGGCGTTACGTGGAGAGCCTCTCCCCGTATGCCCGTCAGTTCGTCGGCCAGGTGCCGAAGCCGCTGTTCGAGAAGATCGAGGGCCTCGCACCGGCGGTCGCGATCGAGCAGCGGGCCACCGGGGCGACACCACGGAGCACCGTCGGCACGCTCACGGAGATGTACGACTTCTTCCGGGTGCTGGCCGCGCGGCTGGGGGTGATGCATTGTCCGGACTGCGGCACGCCGGTGGGGGCGCAGAGCGTCGACCAGACGGTCGAACGACTGCTCGCCCACGGCGCGGGCACCCGCCTGCTCCTGCTCGCTCCGACCGAGCTCCGCGTCGGCCAGACCCCGGAAGCCTTCTTCGCAACGCTCCGCGCCGCCGGCCACGTCCGCGTGCGGATCGACGGCCGCACCGTCCGGCTCGACGAAAATCCCGCGCTCGATCGCAAGCGCACCAGCCGCATCGAGATCGTGATCGACCGCGTGACGGCGGATCCGAAGGAGCGGAGCCGTCTCGCGCAGAGCGTCGAGGCGGCCTTCGACGCCGGCGGCGGCACGATGCTCGTGGCCCGGGCGCTCGACGGCCACGACGGCAAACCGCTCGACGAGCCCGACTGGCCGGTGGAGGTGTTGAGCCGGCGGCTGGCCTGCCCGGACTGTGGCCGCGGCTTCAAGCCGCTCGAGCCGCGGCAGTTTTCGTTCAACAGCCCGCTGGGCTGGTGTCCGAGCTGCGACGGCCTCGGCACGCGAACCGGCGTGGATCGCAAGGCCCTTGTCCGCGATCCATCGCTGTCGCTGGCCGCCGGCGCGCTCGACCTCTGGCCGTCGCTGCAATCCTCTACCGGGGTGTCGATCGGTCGCGCGATGCTCGAGGCTCTCTGTGCCGCGACCGGGCTGCCGATCGACGTGCCGCTCGCCGACCTCTCGGGCCTCCAGCAGCGGGTGCTCTTCGAGGGCACGGGCGAGAAGTGGATCGACGTGCCGCGGCCCCGCGGTTCACCGGGCGGAGGCGCGTGGTTCTCGTTCCAGTTCAAGGGCCTGGAAAACGCCTGCGAGGAAGCGGCCCGGCTCGTGGTCGGCCTGCGCGGCAAGGTCGATGCCGTCATGGACGAGGTGCCGTGCAGCGAGTGTGGCGGGAGCCGGCTCGCCGACGTGGCCAGCGCAGTCACCCTGTGGGGCCGCACGCTCGACGTCTGGTGCCGGATGCCGCTCGGCCGCCTGCAAAAAGAGCTCGCGACCGTCTCGCTGGCGGAATCCGACGCGAAGATCGCGGGTGACCTCCTCCGCGAGCTCGTCTCGCGGGTGGAGTTTCTCGTGGACGTGGGCCTCGAGTACCTCGACATGGCGCGGCCGGCCGGCAGCCTGTCGGGGGGCGAGTTGCAACGCATCCGTCTCGCCGCCCAGGTGGGCAGCGGCCTGACGGGCGTGCTCTACGTGCTCGACGAGCCGACGATCGGCCTGCACCCCCGCGACACGCACCGCCTCATCGCGGCTCTTCAGAAACTCCGCGGGCTCGGCAATACGATCGTCGTCGTGGAGCACGACCGCGACGTGGTGGCCGCGGCCGACGAGGCGCTCGACTTCGGCCCGGGCAGTGGCCGCGAGGGGGGCACGATCGTGGCCCATGCGGCCCCGGCCCGGCTGGTGTCCATGAAGGAGAGCGTGACCGGCCCCTATCTCGCCACGAAGCGGGCCTGCGACGAGGTGCTCGCGCGGAAGCGGGACCACGGCCGCCGCGAGCCGAGCGGATGGCTCGATGTCCGCGGCATCCGCCACCGCACGCTGCAGGGGCTCGACGTGAAGTTCCCGCTCGGCGTTTTGGGTGCGGTGACCGGCCCGAGCGGCAGCGGCAAGACGTCGCTCGTGCTCGAAGTCCTCTGGCGTGCGGTCGCCCGCCGCCTCCACGCGGCCCGCGAGCAACCGGGTCAGCATCAGGTCATCAAGGGTCTCGAGGCGATCGACCGGGTGATCCTCGTGGACCAGGAGGCGATCGGCACGACGCCGGGCTCGACGCCGGCGACGTACACGGGCGTGTTCGACCATGTCCGGCAGCTGTTCTCGAAGGTGCCGGAGTCGCGGGCCCGGGGATTCACGCCGCGGACGTTTTCCTTCAACGTCGACGGCGGCCGCTGCGAGGCCTGCGAGGGGCTCGGGCAGCGCCGGGTGGAGATGCACTTCCTGCCCGACGTGTGGGTGGAGTGCGAGACCTGCAAGGGCCGGCGGTATGCGACCGCGACGCTGCAGGCCACCTGGCATGGCAAGAGCATCGCCGACGTGTTGGAGATGAGCATCGCCGATGCGGCGCGGTTCTTCGAGGGGGTGCCGCAGGTGGGGCGGATCCTCGACACGCTGGTGGACGTGGGCCTGGGCTACGTGACCCTCGGCCAGCCGGCCCCGCAGCTCTCGGGCGGCGAGGCCCAGCGGGTGAAACTCTCCCGCGAGCTGGCGAAGCCCGGCACCGGGCAGACGCTCTACATCCTCGACGAGCCGACGACGGGTCTGCACTTCGCCGACATCGAGAAGCTCCTCCGTGTGCTCGAGCGCCTGGTGGACGCGGGCAACACGGTGCTCGTGGTGGAGCACAATCTGGAGGTGATCGCGGCGGCCGACTGGGTGATCGACATGGGTCCTGAGGCGGGCGCCGGCGGCGGGAAGATCGTGGTGGAGGGCCCGCCGGAGGATCTCGTCGTGCACGCGGCCGCGTGGCGGCAGGCCCGGTCGCGGCGATCCGCCGGGTCAGCCCCGGCCGATGCCGCACAACTCCTCCGCAGCCACACCGGCGAGGCCTTGGAGGCGTTCGGCCTCGTGGCCGTTACCAGCGGGCCTCGAGACCGGTTGAAAAGCCCTGGAGAAACACGGATCCATTCGAGTTGATGGAGGCGGTGTCGGTGCCGAAGCTCACGAGCGGGAATTGCTGCGGCGCCGTCGCCACGCCCTCCAGCCAGAAGAAGTTGTAGCCGGCCCGCCAGGCCAGCCACCGGTTGATCCAGAGGGTGGAATTCACGCCGACCTCGCCGAAAAAGGCGACGTCGGTCCGAGCGGCCCCGATCGGTCCGAATGGCTCGCCATCGACGAGGGCTGCGGTCTGCTGGTAGGCCATGTTGGTAAACACACCGACCTTGCCGACGCCGCCCACCTGCCACTTTCCGAGATCCCAGAACTTCAGCCGGCAGCCAAATTGGCCGCCGTAGAGATCGTTTCCGGCGCGGGTCTGGATGGAGTTGCCGCCGATGGATGGGACTGTCGGCTGCATGTCGACCGTGGCGGTCTCGTTCCATTCGACCCAGCGGAAGCCCGTCAGCCAGATGATCCGCCGGCCCTGACTCCAACGATAGTTCAATTCTGCGCTCTTGATCTGGCCGCGGGTCGTGTATTCCGCGGATTCGATGTCGGCGAAGGGGAGGTCGGCCAACTTGTTGATCGCTGTGTAGGGCGCTCCGATCCCCGTGGTGGTCGTGGTGCCCTGGATGCCGCCGACGTTGAAATAGTTGCCCTCGATCGCCCTGCCACAGCCGAGGCTGCGGAGCACGCCGATCCGCGGGCCCGCAGCGGCCGCCGTCCGCACGTCGGCGGCGTCGAGCGCGACCGCGCCATCCGTGCCCACGAGCAGAGGCTGGCCGTCGATGTTGTTCCGCCAGAGGACGAGGGCGTCGGCCTGCACGGCCCAGCAACTCCGAGGGCGACAGCCACCGACGCACCAGGGGTCTCCACAGGCATCGATGCCGCTCGACGCATCCGGATCGCTCCACGGCTCTCCAATCGCCTCGCGTGCCGCGTCGAGGTAGTCGCCGCCGTGGAGTTGGTCGGTGGGCTGCCCTGCGGTGTCCGGTAGCATGGCCGAGCCACCGACATCGATGCCACCGTCGTCCACGAGAACCGACTGGCCATGATCGAGGTGTGCGTCGAACGACTCGGACGGTGCGGACGTCGGCAGATCGAGATCCCCGACGAGCACCGAGTGCTGGGCCACACCAGCCGTCGCACTCGCGAGCCAGGCAGCGACGAGCAGCCAACCCACGCCGGGTGTGGCCCGCCGCCCTGCTGATGAGGCTCGTCGATTGAGCCGGCACCGGGAGGAACGATCCGCAGGGTCGACGTGACATGCATGCACGGACATTTCGATGAACTCCTCCTCAGGCGAACGATCGCCTGTGCCATCGTCGTTCGGTTGTCGGGGTCGTTACCGATGCACCTCGAGTGCCGGTCGCGGAATGCGGGAGAGCGGGGCAAGCGACGCGATCCGGGGTGCTGCGTTGTTCGGCGATTGGGCGGCGAGGGATGGATGGGAAGACACCACAAACAACGAGAGGGAATCGCGATCCGCCTCGCAAGTCTCTTGCCCTGAACGGTTTGCGACGATCGCCGAAAACTTGACCTCCATCGTGGGGGTAGGTACCCTCCGGATTCGGACGTGGTTTGTCGAAAAATTTCTTGTAATCCGACCGACCGGAAGGATCGATTCTCTTTTCGTCTCGGTCGATTCGGGCTTCTTTTGGACGAGAACTGTTTCCGCTACCTCGCCACGCTGAAAAACTGACGAACAACCGCTCCTCTCGGTTGGGAAGGCCTAAGAGTCGGACTGGAGATACCGCATGATGCCGGCCGTTTCGCTGGGTTCCTTGGGGCTCGGTCGCAGACTTCCTCCCCAGA
>CAIXGY010000115.1 GCA_903919035.1 uncultured Planctomycetaceae bacterium
CGACCGGCTCGCCCTGCCCGGGATCCGACTCAACTCGTTCGTCTATCGGAGGGAGTCGGCCCTCGACGCCGGGCGCAGCCGGGACTGCGGCCTCGGCTGCGGCACGGCGGCCGGATTCGTCGATCTGCTCGCGCTCATCCAGTCGGGCGAACTCGAGCGTCGCGGGCTCGTCGCGGCCGGCGACTCGACGGCGCTCATCGATCACCTGCTCGCCTGCGAGGATCGCGGGATGTCGCCCCGCGACCTGCCGCCCGGCTACCGCGTGGCCCACAAGACGGGCGCCGTCTCTGGCACGCGGACCGACGCGGGCCTCATCCTCGGGCCGGTCGGGCCGATCGCCTTCTGCCTGCTCACGGCCGACAACCGCGACCGCCGTGGGCCGGGGGGTGCCGCCGACGACCTCGCGGCACGGTTCGCCCGCGCGGTCGTCGAGCACTTCGTCGCGATCCGCGAGGAGCGCCGCGGACCGGTGCCGCTGGAGGAGGGGGCGTCCGGGGATCTGGTCGCCGAACTGCAGCGCACGCTGGCCGCCCGGCTCGCTGGGCCACCGCTCGGCGTCGATGGTGAGTTCGGCCCCGCCACGGCCGCGGCGGTCCGCCGGTTCCAGAAGGAGGCCGGGTTGCCCGAGACCGGCGCCGTCGACGCGGCGACCTGGCGATCGCTGGGGCCGCTCGTGGCGGTGGCCGACGGTCGAGCCGCGCCGTCCCCGGCACGGGCCGTGGCCGATGATCCGGCGGGTCCTCCGGCGGTCACCTGCGCCGCGTGGGCCGTGGCCGATGCCGCCACGGGCGAGATGCTGTTTTCCCACGAGGCCGACGCGCGGCGATCGCCCGCGAGCATCGTCAAGGTGATGACGGCGCTCCTGGTGCTCGAGGAGGCGGCCGGCCTGCCGGCCGCGCTCGACGAGCCGGTGGTCGTCTCGGATCGGGCCGGGACGGAGACGGGCTCGTCGGCGGGGTTGCGGCCGGGCGACTCGACCTCGGTGCGGGAGATGCTGCATGGGCTCATGCTGCCCTCCGGCAACGACGCGGCGGTGGCGCTGGCCGAGCACGTGGGCCGCCGGCTCGGGTCGGGTGATCCGCTCGACGCGTTCGTGGCGGCGATGAATCGGCGGGCCGCCGCCCTCGGCCTGGCCAACACCACCTACGCCAACCCGCACGGCAAGACCGCGCCAGGGGCCGGCTCCACCGCCCGCGACACGGCCGCGCTCGTCCGTGAGGCCCTGCGCTCGGACGTGTTTCGTGGGATCGTGGCCACCCGCGAGCGGCAGGCCACGCTCGCCAACGTGGCGGGCTACAGCCGGCAGGTCGTGTGGCGGAGCACGAATCGCCTGCTCGGCATCGACGGTTACACGGGCGTGAAAACCGGCACGACGCATGCCGCGGGCTGCTGCCTGGCGTCGCTCGGGGAACGCGACGGCCGCGAACTCGTCGTCGTGGTGCTCGGCTCGACGTCGAGCGACGCCCGCTACGCGGACACGCGGAACCTGTTCCGCTTCGCCTGGCGGTCGCTCGCCGCGCCCTGACGGTCGCGGTCAGCCGCCCGGCGGCTCGTGAGTCCGGGAGCGGCTCGCGATGAACGTGGCCGCCGCCTTGGGCCGCGCCGCGAGCACCCGCAGGAAGAGGTCGTCGAGCACCTGTCGCAACGCTGCCTCGTAGACGAGATCCTCGACGTGCGGCTCGGGGTCGTGCGCCACCACGCACAGGCCGACGTCGGCACCAGCCGGCGGCGGGCCGCCGCGCGACCTCGTGACCGCGACGACCCGGCCGCCCGCGGCCCGCATCGCCCGCGCGGCGCGGACGCACTCGGGCCGACCGGGCTCGCAGATCAAAAGCAGCGTGTCGCGGGGCGTGGCCGTGGCGAGGTTCGCGAGCAGAGGTCCCCAGTCGCCGAACGGGAAGCAGCGGAGCCCCAGCATCGACATGCGGATGGCCAGGCCGTGGCCCACCGGCCCGTCCGCGCCACCGGCGGCGATGAAGAGCGTGTCGGACTCGGCGATCAGCCGCGCCGCCGCCGCCGCCGCCTCGGGCGGATTCGCCGTTCGCGTCTCCTGCTCCGCCAGGTTCTTCCGCCGCCACAGGGCCTCGGCCCGGGCCGCGTCGGGGTCTGTCGGCGGCACCGGCACGACGGCACTCCCGTCTCCGCCCGCCGCCGCCCGGGCCAGGGCCTCGGTGATCGAGAGCTTGAGGTCGGGATAGCCCTTGTAGCCGAGCCGCTGGGCGAACTTGACGACGCTCGACTGGCTCACCTTCAGCGTATCGGCGAGTTGCTGCGACGAGTAGTCGCGGATCAACGGCGCGTTGTCCAGGATGTAGTCGGCGATCCGGCGCTCGATCGCGGAAAGTTGTCCGCGCTCGCTCCGCAGCCGCTGCAAGGCCGTCATGGGAACTCCCGGGCGGGCATGTCAGGGGGCGATCGGCTCGAGCCCGGCGATCGCCGTGATGCCGAGGCCAGGCGCGCCGCCGATCGTGATCTCCGCATCGGCGAAGGTCACGTTGCCAGCGACGGGATTGAAGCGGCCCAGCGACGGCGCGTCGAGATCCACCCGGGTCACGACGTCGGCCCGGGCCACGGCCAGATGGGCGGCCGCCGCCGCGCCGACCGCGCTTTCGAGCATGCAGCCCACCATGCACTCGACGCCGTACATCGCCGCCAGGTCCGCCACCCGCAGGGCCCGGGACAGGCCGCCGAGTTTCATGAGCTTGATGTTCACGACGTCCGCCGCCCGCCGCTGCACCACCTCGACCACGTCGGTGAGCGTGGCGATGCTCTCGTCGGCCGCGATCGACGTGTTCACCCGCTCGGTGACGTAGGCCATCCCCGCGACGTCCCAGGCCTTCACCGGCTGCTCGACCAGGTCGAGCCTCACGCCCGCGTCCTCGAGTTGGTGGATCGCCCGCACCGCCTGCTTGGGAGTCCAGCCCTCGTTCGCGTCGAGCCGCAGCAGGGCCCGGCCGGCGATCGCCGCGTGGACGGCCTTCACCCGCTCCACGTCGAGCACCGCGTCCTTCCCCACCTTGATCTTCAAGGCACCGAAGCCGCGCTCCACCGCGGCCACGGCGTCGGCGATCATCTTGTCGATGTAGTCCACGCTGATCGTGATGTCGGTGGTGATCGACGGATCGCCGCCGCCGAGCATGCCGTAGAGCGGGGCCCCGTGGCACTGGCCGAACAGGTCGTGCAGCGCGATGTCGATCGCGGCCTTCGCGCTCGAATTGTGCTCCATCGCCGCCTGCACGCGGCCGACGAGCCGGTTGAGGTCGGCCACGTCGGCGCCCACGAGGAGCGGGCCGAGGTGGCCGCGGACGGCGTCGAGGATCGCGCCGTAGGTGTCGCCGGTGATGAGGGCGCTGGCGGGGGCGCTGCCGTGGCCCACCCGGCCGTCATCGGTGTCGAGCATCACGACCACGTCGTCGATGGCGTCGACGACGTGGGCGGTCGTCTTGAAGGGCGTCTTGAGCGGCACCCGCAGGCGTCCGCAGCGCACGCCGGTGATCTTCATGGTCGGTCGCCGGCGGGTCGAGGGAGGACGCGAACGAGGGTGGTGATCGTGTCGATGGTCAGGCCGCCGTCCTCGGCGAGGATTCGCGCGAGCGGCGCCACCACGACGCCGTTGGCCGGGGGATCCGCCGCTCCCGCGAGTCGCCCCGCGTGCGTGTCGTGGATCACCCACGGCCCCGATTCGTCGTGGCCGACGATCATCATGACGTGCCGCGGGGCGTAGACAAGATCGCCCGCACGCAGGCGGCCGATCTCGGCCAGGCGGCGGTCGCGGGGCCAATCCGCGGCGACGACCGTGCGGTCGAGTGCGGGCGACGTCGCCTGGTCCCGCGTGTTGCGCGGCAGGAGCAGGCCGAGGCTCCGGTAGATCTCGCCGACGAAGCCGCTGCAGTCGCGGGCGTCGTGGTCGTGGCCCCAGCCGTAGGGCTCTCCCAGGAAGCGGAAGGCCTGTTCGAGCACGTGCCGCCGGCTCGCCGACAGCGGCGCGGCCCGGATCGCGTCGGCCGGCTCGATCCGGGCCGGCGCGACGGCGAGGCTGCCGTCGGCGGACCGCACGGGCACGGTGACGGTCGGCTCCGACGCCGCGCTCCCGCCGGCCTCGGGCAGGACCGTGCCCATGTCGAGCGCGATCGCCTCGGTGGCCGTCTCGATGGGCGCCGCCAGCGCCCGGGCCGCGACCACGACGACCGAACTCCGGCGGGCGAAGTCGAGCACCGCGTCGCGTTCGGCGAACGCGAGTGCCGCGGTCTCGATCCAGGCGGCGTAGGTGATGCCCAGCACGAACGTCCAGCGGCCGTCGGCGGTAGCGTGGACCGCCGCCGTGGGGGTGCCCGGAAAGAAGGCCGACTCCTGAAAGAGGTCGATGTCATGCGGCCCGCCGGCACGACGGACGCGCTGCGCCGTCGGAAACCGCCGCAGCGCCGCCCGCCGCGTCACGATCGCGAACCGCGGCGCCACGTCAGCGGGAATCGAGTCGAGCGCCAGCGACGCCAGCCAGCGTTCGCGGTCGGCTGCGTCGACAGCGCGGCCGTCGGCGTGTTGGAAGGGCCCGTCGGGCATCCGCGACACACCGGCGACGAGCGCCGACACGTCCGCCGCCGGCAGGGCGACGGGCAGCGCGGCGAGGTCGCGCAGGCTGCGATCTCGGGCCAGCATCCGGCGGTTGAACGCCTCGACGCCGGCTGCATCGAGGAGCACGCGGTCGGCGTCCGGGCAGCGGGCGACCCAGTGATCGGGCCGGAGACGGTCGGCCTCCTCCGCCCGCACCGTCCCGCGGGGAACGTGGCATGCGGCCAGCACCACGAGCAGCATCACGCCGGTCGCGGATGACTCCATCATGTCTACGATGATAAAACGAAGAACGTGTCGCAGCCACTCGTTCATCCCCGGTGCCACTGGGTGGCTGTAGCCGCCGGGGCGGCCCTGTGCACCGCGTCCCTCGCTGCCGCCGCCGCCCCTGCGATCGTGGTGGATGGAGCCAACGGGCAGCCGCGGGCGATCCTCGCCAACCGCGACGACGACGACCGCGATCGCGTGCCCGACGCCGACGACGAGCGGGTCAACGGCCCGTCCGACGAGCGCGATCTGGCCCCGCTCGTGCTGCGGGTGACTGATCCGCGGGTCGTGACGGTGCGGGTGTCGAGTGGCGTCGCGCCGCTGCGGTTCTTCCTCCGCGGGGCGGACGGCTGGCACCATGGTGGCCTGCGCGTGGCTGCCGTGCCCGTCGAGGGGGCCGGTGCGATCACGTTCGGCGTCGAGTCGGTCGACTGGGCGGGTGTGCCGGTCGGCTGGGATGGCAGCGCGACGGTGGACGTCGAGGGGGTCGATGCCGAGGGCGCCGTGGTCGGCGGGGCGCGAGCCGCATGCCGCGTCGCGCCGGTCCTCCTGCGGCCGGCGACGGCCCCGGCGAGGGAAGTCTTCGTCGCCACAGGCCGCTACGACAACGAGGCCTTCGTGACGGCGCTGCGAGCGGCGCTCGAACCGCTCGGCCTGCCGCTCGCGGTCCATCCCGCGGCCGACTGGCGCGAGATGTGGATGCAGGACACGATGGAAATCGGAGTCGCATCGATCCCGGGCGTGCGGATGCACGTCGTGCTCGCGGGCCTCCGCGGCGCCGACGGCTTTCCGCCCACGCTGCTCGGCCCCGACATGGCGGTGGCCCGCGTAGCCGAGCCGCGGGGCCTCGGTGGCGGCGACGCCTGGGCCGACTGGTACGGCAACCTCGAGGTCTCACCCCCGTCGGCCGCGCATCCTTCCGGGCGCGTGATCTACGGCCGCAACACGGCATCGGGCGAGTCGTTCCACCCAGACGTCGTGCGGTTTCTCGCGGCGCAGGGCACGCAACCGCCGGTCTGGATCGACACGTCGTGGCTCGCCATCAAGCACGTCGACGAGATCGTCGCCTTCCTGCCCGGGGCCGACGGTCGCGGCGTGCTGCTCGTGCCCGATCCCGGAGAGGGCCTGCGACTGGCTGGCGACCTGGCAGCGGATGCCACTGCCGCCGAGGCCAGCCGCCGGATCGCGAAGCGCATCACCGAGATGCTCGTGGGCTCCGCCGGGCCACCCCGGGCCGGCACGGCGGCCGAGGACCGTGCCGAAGGCGGTCGCGCGCCGGGCCTGGTCGAACTCCTCGGCTGGGATCACGATCGCGTGATCCGCCTGCCCGTGGCGTTCCGTGCTCCCGCCGCAGGGCTCGAGGCGGCTGGCGGCGTGGCGGGGGCCGGCTCGGCGTGGAGCAACCCCGTCAACTCGCTGTTCGTGAACGGCACGGTGATCTGCGGCTCGGCGGACATGCCCGACCCCGTGCGGGAGACGTGTCGCGCGCGGTTTCGTGCCGCCGGGGCGAAGGCCGTCGTTTTCATCGACGACGGCGCTTACCAGCGCCGGGGTGGCAACGTGCACTGCGCCACGAACGCCCGGCGGGAGTGATGCGGACGATGCGTCCAGCGAGTCCATGCCCCTGCGATGGTCGCCGTGGCGCCAACGCTCGTTCAGAACGCGACCGGAGGGCCTTCGAGTTTGAATTCGAAGGTTTGGCCGGGGGCATCCTTGACTTCGACGCCGAGCCCGCTGCTTCCGAGCCTCGTGTATTTCAGGGGGATCAGGAGTTTGCCCAGCGACACACTGCCACCGTTGGCGGGGGGCTGTTTGCCCGGTCGCTGCCCCTCGAAGCAGGACACGCTCACGCGGTGGGCGCCGGGTACGGCGCCATCTTCGTCGGCGTAGGACGACAGAGTGAATGAACCATCGGAGCGGATGTCGCCCGCTGCGGTCTGCCCCTTGTCCGGCTGGAAGAGGATCGAGCCGAAGGGGAGGGGTTTGCCGTTGTAGAACACCACTCCTGCAACCGGCACGACCCTCGGATGCCGCTTGCAGCCGACTCCGGCTGCCGCAAGGCCGGCCGCCAGGGCCAGCCACACGATCGGGCGGCGGGAACGCGTCATCGGTCGCTCACTCGGTAGCCAGCGGGGATCGGCTGCTGCCACTGTCTTCATCTCCGGTGACCGTGGCTGCGGCAGGTTCCGGTGTGCCGTGCGTCTCGTCGGCCGCGTCGCGTGGGAACGGCCGCGATTCGGAGGTGGCGGGATTCCCGGAGACGAGTTCGATCTTCACGGGTGCCTTCGTGTCGGGAAAGATCGTCACCTGAAGCCCGCTGGCTCCGGAGCGGGTGTATCGCAGCGGGACGACGAGGCTCTCCGGCGTCTGCACGGACGCCGCTGGATCGTAGGCTGCGACGGTCACTCGATACGTGCCTGCCGGAACGCCATCCCCAGGCGTGTGGGTGGAGAGAACGAACGTTCCACCGGGACCGAGTTCACCCGTGGCCACCTGGCCAACCGGAGGATGAAACTGCACGACACCTCCCTCGAGCGGCTTGCCATCGAGCGTGACGGTGCCGCGCACCTTCACGTTTTGTGACCTCGCGTCGCATCCCACCGCCAGTGCGATGAACGCGACGACGGCCAGCACGAGACCGGCGTGGCACACCGATGGCAGCCGGTCGGGACGCCACTCAAGGAAGTTCATTGACCGTCTCGCCTCCGTTGACCGTGGCGAACTTCTGATAGACCAGCTGCTCGATACCGTCTCGAACGGCCCGCACACTGCCGTCGATCATCGTGAACATCGTCAAACCTTGGTGGTAGCTGCCCATGGGCAGTTTGTTGAGTCCGCCGGCGGTGGAGCGGTTGATGGTGTTGTTCGGCGTGTATTCAAACTCTTTGATGTGATAAATCTCGGGCAGGCCCGTGGCGCTCGTCTGATTGCCGGCCAGATACCAGGGCCGCATGTTGCCCGGTGGATTTTGCCAGGCGCCCCGCGTGAAGTCGCGATGCACATATTCACCGACAAGGAATGTCTTGCTCGCGCCGTCGGTCACCTGCTGCAGTTTGCGACCCTTGCCCGAGATTTCGGCCCCCGCCGCACCGCCGCAGGAACCACCCGCAGCCCTCGTGCCGGGTCCGGACAGGTAAAACGGTCCGTTGTCTGGGTAGCTGCTGCCGATCAGGCACGGCGGGCTCGACTCATTGGCCGGGAGATAGGCGCCGCCGCAGCCTGCATAGGTCACCATGGCCCCGTTCTCATACGACGCCGCACCGGCTGAGGTTGTGGTGATCTTGGGGTGCGGGTAGGTCGGGCAGATGTACGACGAGACGACGACATTGCGGGCGGGATCGTTGAGCGCGTTGCCCGTGAAGTCATAGACCACGAGATTGGCGGTCGATGCCTCGTCGAAGTAGGGCAGGATCAGCGTGAAGATGCCGCGTTTCTGAAATGCCTCGGTCGGATACACCGTGCCGCGCACGAATCCCGGAGGGAGCGTCTTCTTCGCCGACTCATAGACGAGGCTGGCAAGGCCGATCTGCTTGAGATTGACCGAACACGACGTCCGTCGGGCGGCTTCCCGGGCCGACTGCACCGCCGGGAGCAGGAGGCCGAGCAGGGATGCGATGATCGCGATCACGACCAGAAGTTCGACGAGGGTGAACCCCGCCGGCGTCCACGTTACACGATCGGTCCTCATCCGACGAACCGCGGCCTGACCACGCTCGACACAAGGTTTGAAGAGCAGCATGATCGTGAACTCCGGCGACGGTCCAAAATTTCGAAAATCCTGCTACCCGATGCAGGAACCCTCGTCGAACCTCCGCCCAACCAAAAAGATAAGCCTCGGCCCGGAAGGCGTCAATAAATTATTCGGGCTCTGGTTGTGATGTGCGCGTGGCTGACTCCTGAAAACGCACGCGGGCATCCCTTCGGTCGGGGATGCCCGGGCGGTGTGCTGGCGTCAGGCATCGTCCTGGTATCAACCGCGGCGACGGAACCTCCGTCGCAGGCCGGTTCCGGCTGAAGCCACGCCGCCCGCAACGAGCATCGCCCAGGTCGACGGCTCCGGAACGGCGGTCGAGAAGAGGGAGACCGTGCGATTCGAGAAGTCGAGGACGGCCAGGGTCTGCGTGGCGGCGTCCCACTCGAAATCATATGCACCGGTCGACGTGAGCGGGGATGCAAGGAACGTGTAACTGGGCGTGATCGAAGAGCCGGACGTCGTCGTGAACTTGACGACGTTCGTCCACGACTGCCCGGCCGCTGTCGAACCGCGATCGTTGAAGACGAGAAGATCACCCGCATACGGATTCGTAAAGTCGTTGAAATTACTGGACTGCACGCTGTTCATGTAGCCGATGTTGACGCCGACGTTGTTCGACGTCAGCGAGCCCGAATTGATGTAGACGTATGCCGACTGGCCGGCGGTCGACGTGATCGGGTCTGCGTCGGTGTTGGCACCGGTGCGGTTCGTCCGCGTGACGCCGACCTGATTTCGCGTGTACATGTCACCGGTCGCCGGGTCGAACGCTATGTCACGCCAGGTGGACGAAAGCGGATTGGTGTTGATGATCATGCCTTGGGCGGCCCCAGTGGGCACGTTCGCGGTGGTCGTGTAAATCGAAGCGCCGGTGGTGGAGTTGTTGAGGAACCGCCTCCCTTGCCCCTGCGTGACCCATGCAGCACCATTGCCGGACCCGGAGATTCCCAGGTAGCCTGGGTCAAAATCTGGACCCGCATAACCGCGGGTCGTGCCGATGTTGGCCGTGGTCGTGCCAGAGGCCGTCAGATTCCAGGATCGGGCATTCGACGAGGCGTCAAACATCTGAATGCCGTTCGGGGAGTTCGAGCCGCCGTCATACGAGGCGAGCAGCTGATTCCCCTGCATCGCGAGACCCGTGTACCCACGAGACGCTGCGGTGGAAATCGTTCCGAACGTGCTCGAGTAGGTGGGCGTCACGAATCCGGACGCCGTCCAATTGGTGACGCTCGCGGCGTTGGTGATCTCGATGACCGACGTGTTGGCCGTCGCTGCGCTCCCATTGAACCCGGCGACGTAGAGTTTCGAGCCATTCCAGCCGACGGCGATGGGGTTGCTGCCGATGAATTCGGCATTCGAACCGCTCGACGTCGAATTGAGGTTGAACCGGGCGAGTTCGTAGAGGCTGATCGTCGCCTGGGCGTGGGCCGGTGAGGCCGACAAACCGGCCAGCACGGACGCCGCCGCGATCGTGGCGCCACACACCAATCCGTTGAACGTCGTTCGTGAGCCCATGACTGATTCCCCGCTGGAGAGTCCAAACAATGCGAAATGCAAACCCCGTCCCGCCGGAATTCCCAATGCAATCTCCGCGCCGGGGCCGAATAAATGATTCAGAAAACGACGCAAGCTGTTGTCAGAAATGCACTTGCGTCACGCTTCACGGATTCGGCACACGTTTTTTCGCTGGCAGCGTTTTCGCATCATGAGGGAAACGTTTCGCTGTAACGGCGAAACAATTTCACGCTTATGGCG
>CAIXGY010000116.1 GCA_903919035.1 uncultured Planctomycetaceae bacterium
CGGCGACGGTTCGGCGAGATGGAGGAACGGATCAAAAGACTCGAGGCCGAGGTCGAACGCCTCAAGGCCGGACGGTGAACCCCGGCACCGCGACGATTACCGATCCCGTGCGACACGGCCTCACGTCACGGGGTGAATCGGTCCGAATGGGGTTCAGCGCGGCGTGTCGAGGGTCGACGCCCCGCGAGTGGCCCCATTAATCATGCTGGCGGAGGATCGTTGCATGCCGCCGCCCCGTGCCTGACTCGCCATGTTCGAGGCCCGGAAGCTCTGCGACGTCATCGCGCCCTGAACGCCGAACGCACTGTAATTTCTCCGCGTCGACGTCGCCTGAGACATGCCGGCGCCACCTCGTCCCATGCGGGCCATCGGCGCCCCCGGCACTCCGAGGCCGTTCGTCTGGCCCGCAGATCGCCCGAGTCTCGGCATGGGCGCCCCTGGCACACCGCCCGGTCCCTGCGCGAAGACGGGTACGACGGACAACGCGATCAGCAGCGCTCCGAGACAAAGAGCATGTCGCACGACGGCACCTCATGACTGAAGACGGGGCCAAGAACCATCCTGTGGTACCCCCATTTTTGCCCGGCATCCTCCGTCGGGCAAGTCGACGGCCTCAGGTTCGGCTGCCGCCGGGCCGGCGTCCGGGCCGGCGGGCCGCGGGCGTGCCCGGTGCGGACGAGCGGCCCCGCTTCTTCCGCGATGTGGCCGGGCCCCCGGGCTCATCGGCCTCGGCTGCCCGGGGTTCACCGACCGCTGGCGGCGGGACGATGATGCAGTTGTCGCCAAGTTCGAGGTCTTCCTCCTCCTGGATCGGACGACCGCGGTCGTCGAGTTTCACGTCGGCCTCGGCGGTCTTCTTCTTGGCCACGGCGAGCAACTGGTCGTAGAGCTTCGCCCGGTCGACCCCGTTGATCTGCGCCACGGCGGTCGCCACTTCGCCCAGATACCGGAGGAAGATGCTGCGCCGCTGCCCCTCCTGGGCCACGCGGAGCCGCCGGCGCATGTACATCCCGAGCTTGCGGCCCACGGCCTGGAGCGCGAGGCGGATCTCCTTCTGGATCTCGGGGTAGTGGGCGATCGCCTCCTTGGATTCGCTCGTGAACGGCACCCACACGCTCGCGACGTGGACCATCGCGGTCACGGGACCGCTCGGCAGACCGCCGCGCGATTGGGAGAGCCCGTAGGCCCGCCAGTTCGTGGAGAGGATGGTCTGCGTGACGGCGCAGGCCGCGGGCTGGAACTGGAGCGGCACGCGGTTGGCGTAGCGGAGCACGTTCATGCTCTGCCCGTCGTCCGCGTTCACGTGCTGCATCGCGCCGTGGAGCGCGTCGAGCTGCTGCCGCTTGAGCTTGGACGGCGATTGACGCGGTGCGAGCTGCGCCTCGGAAAGGATCTTGTCGGCCGCCTCGGCCCCGATGCCTGCGAAGGTCGTCGTGAGAAACTGCCGCAGACTGCGGGCGTCGCTCTCGCTCGCGAGCTCGCCGAGTGCCTCGCGCGAGATCTTCTGCGCCGACACGCCGCCACCGTAGGCGAGGGCCGCCTCGATGACGAACGGATTGCCGCGATACACGGACGGGGGCCGGGTGGCGGCGGTGAAAAACTCGCCCGGGACGACCTGCCGCAGCCCGGCGAGGAGTCGCTGTTCGCCGATCGGCACGATGCAGTCGGTCGCCGGCGGGGGGATCTTCGTGTCCTGGATCGACTTGAAGAGCGCGTCGGCCTCGCCGCGGCCGAGTTTTCCCGTGGTCACGCGGGGCGAGAGCTTGGCCGCGTCGCAGATCTTCCTGGCCGTGCCGTGGGAGACACGAGAGAAGGATTGCGTGAGGAACTGCGCGAGGGTGAGCTTCGGCTGTTCCTGCAGCATCGTCACCAGCCGGCCGAGTTCGACGCCATAGGGATGCGGCTTGATCTCCTTGGGCTCGGGGGGCAGTTCCGCGCTCGACCGCTCCAAGATCCGTTCCTGGCCGTCTGGCCCGATGAAGTGGATGCGGGCGTGCGGGTTGGCGATCGCGGTCTGCTCGAGATACTCCTCGACGCTGCCGCGGCCACGCTGGAACTTGGCCTCCATCTCGATCGTCACGCGGGTGCCGTGCTCGATCGCTTCTCCCTGGTCGTTCGCGGCGACCCACTCGATCGAGTGTTTCTTCATGAGGTCGGCGCCGCCCTTGCCGGACGGAATCTCGACCCCTTCGCCACGGCCATTCAGGATTTCGGGCTGGTTGGTCTTCGTGTCGATCCGCAGTTCGTAATAATGCGCGTGATCCTTGGGGCCGGTCTTGGAAATGATCTTCACCGGCTTGCCGGTGGTGAGCACGCCGTACATGCCGGCGGCCGAGATGCCGATGCCCTGCTGCCCGCGACTCATCCGCAGGCGGTGGAACTTCGACCCGTAGAGCAGCTTTCCGAAAATGAGTGGGATCTGCTTGCGGACGATGCCGGGGCCATTGTCCTGCACGCCCATCCGGAACCGCCCGCCGCTCTCGCCCACCTCCTCGACGTGCACCCAGATCTCGGGAAGAATCCCGGCCTCCTCGCAGGCGTCGAGCGAGTTGTCGACCGCCTCCTTGACGCTGGTGAGCAGGGCCTTGCGGGGCGAGTCGAAGCCGAGCAGATGCCGATTCTTGGCGAAGAACTCGCTCACCGAGATGTCGCGTTGGCCGGCGGCGAGCGCCTGGGCCGTGGCCCGTCGCTTGGCGGGCGGCGGCGGCGCGGCGGCGTCCGGGGCAGAAGCCGAGGTGGCTGTGACGGCGCTCGTTTTCGGGGGCTTGCGCCGCTTCGTGGCGGTGGCCATGTCGTGTTCGCGGAGGCTTTCGACTCCCAGACTGTGATCCGGGTCGGATGGCTTGGCAAGAGGGGCTGACTTTGCGGGTTGGTGGGCCGCTGCGGCCAGCCCGGCCGGCGCGAAGGTATGCCTGTCGGGCAGAACCGGCACGGCCGCACTCCCTGGCGTCAATGCGGCCCCCGCGCCGTGTCGATGCCCCCGGTGTGTCGTGGGACGCGCGGTGGCTCCGGGGGACGTGCGATGCAGCGTTTCGGGTGGAGGCGGGCCGTGGTGGTCGGGCTACTCGCGGGCGCGGCCCTCGAGGCGTGTGCGGTGCCGATCGACGGCGGGGTCGAAGGGCCGACGCCCGATGTCTTCTACAACTTCTACGTGCCGCCGGTGCCGGCGGGATCCGCGCCAGGCCTCGGCGCGCAACTGTACGTGTCGCCGCGGCCAGTGCCGCCGCGGGTGGGCCACACGTGGCACACGTATCCGCCGTTCATGCCCCATGAGTTTCTGTACCGGCACCGACGGCGGTACATCCGCCCGGCGGGTGTGACCGGACTGCGAACCGACGTGCGGGGCTACTGGTGGTGACCAGCGAGGGCGACATGCGGC
>CAIXGY010000117.1 GCA_903919035.1 uncultured Planctomycetaceae bacterium
CCACGTGATCCTCGCGCGTCACCGCGCCTGTCCCGGCGTCTGGGGATGCCCGTGCCGTCTCGCTCGGACGTTCGCGACGGGCGTCGTGCCCGTCGCTCACTCGATGCTGCCCTCGCTTCGCAATCCGTGCTGCGCTCGGCCAGCAACGCCGGCTCGACGGCACGGGCATCCCCCACACCTCGCCACACGGAAGCGAGGAAGGATCGGGCAAGGCGGTCTCCGGTCCCTCGAGGTCCGGCTTCGCCGCATTCCATGCCGCGTCATTTCGCCGGCACGAGTTCGCCGAGGATCCGCGCGATCTCGGCCGAGGGCGTGGGCATCGACACGAGCCGCCGCCGGGCATCGACCTTCGCCGTCGCGGCGAGCGTCGCCTGCCGCTGCCCCGCGATCAAGATCGCCGGGATCTCCGCGTAGAACGGGTCGGTCGTGAGCGTGTTGAAGGCTTCGACGGCCGCCGAACCGATCGACTGGGCGCTGATCACGAGACAGTCGGCCGGCACCGGCTGGCTCGAAAACCGCGACAGGGCCCGCTGGGGATTCTCCGTGATCAAGACCCGGAACCCGAGTTTCCCGAAGAAGTCGCGGAGCGCCCGCTGGGCCTGCTCGCCCGACTCGACCACCATCACGCTGCCGCGGGCCGCCTGAGCGGCCGATCCGGCCGCGCCGCTCGATCCGGCCGGCGCCGGGGCCGCGGCGGTCGCACTGCCGGCCGACAGCCCGGCCACCACCTGCTCGACGGCACGGCGGGCCTCGGCCGCGGTCTGAAACCGCTGCAGCGGGTCGAGATGCATCATGCGGGTGACGACGTCGACAACCTCGGCCGGCAGGCCGGGCACCCGCGTGGCGAGCGGCTCGACCCGCGTGAACCGCGCCGGATCCGACCGCACGCTCCGATCCCGCGACTCCGCCAGCGCCGGCTTGCCGGAGAGCACGAGATAGGCGAGCGTGCCCATGAAGTAGATGTCGCTGCGGACGTCGTCGTCCTGCATGCCGGTGAGCTTCTCGAGCGCCGCGTAGTCGATCGTCCGCGGCTGCTCCATGCGGCCCAGCGCCTTGTCGCCGGAGTCGTCGACGCGGGCGAGGCCGAAGTCCACGAGCTTCGCCGCGCCGGTCGCCGAGACGAGCACGTTGGAGGCCTTCATGTCGCGATGGGTCAGGCCGCGGCGATGGGCATACTCGAGGCCCGTGAGCGCCTGCAGGATCACGTCGAGGGCCCGGGGCACGTCGAGCGCGCCGCGGATCCGCACCACCTCGCGGAGCGTGCCCCCTTCGACGAACTCCATGACGATGTAGGCCGTGCCATGGTCCACGCCCACGTCCTCGATGGCCACGATGTTGGGATGGCGCAGGAGCCGCCCCATCTCCCCCTCGCGTTGGAACGATGCCCGCTTGTCGGCGTCGGCCGTGAACCGACGCCGGAGCACCTTCACCGCGACCACCGCGCCCGTGTCGCGGTTGATCGCCCGGTAGACGCGGGCGAACGAGCCGGCACCGATCTGATACTGCAGCTTCGCGCGGCCGAAGAAGTAGCCGAGCGTCTCCCCCTTGAGGAGCCGCTCGAGCTGGAAGCCCGTGAGCAGTTCGCGCCGCACGAGCGCCTGCCCGAACGCGTCGGCATCGACTCCGTCGCCGCCCGCCTCGCGCAGGGCCTGCTGCGCGCAGGCCGACGGCACGAGTTCGAGGTCGGTCGCGAGTTGCGCCAGGCTCTCCGCCGTGGTCGGCTTCATGGAGGGGACATCGCTCGACAGTCCACGGACGACCCGCGTCGCCCATCCCGACCGGACCCGGCACCCGGGCCACCTACGAAATTCTTATATGCCCCGCCGACACCGCTGCTGCAACCCCCGGCCTTGCCCAGCCCGCGCACGAATCCCAGCCTGCCCCCGCACGGCTGTTTGGGCTGGAGTCGCACGGCGACCGCCGGTTAGAAGCCCGCCGGTCCTCGCAAACCTCCCCGGCCTCCCGTGACGATCCGGCGACCCTCGTTCGCGCCCGCGGTCGGCGTTGCTGCGATCCTCGTCGCGGCCGTCGCGGCCGCGCCGCGCGCCATGGCCGGCGAAGACGGCCATGAGACGGCTCAGGTCTCGTGGACACTCGCCGAGTCCGACGCCGCGCCGCGGGTCACGTCTCACGTCCGCTCGCGGGAGGCACCGCATCGCGGCGCGGCCTGCGAACGCATCGTCATCGAGGCCTCGGCGGGCACGATGCTCCGCATCCAGACGCCCATCGGGCCGGCGGCGGTGATCGACGAGTTGCGGTGCACGGCGTGGATCCGCGCGACGCGGCCCGACGTGCGACTCGGAGTGCGGGTGACGCTGCCGGGCTACCGCTCGCGGAAGACGGGCCGGCCCGTCGAGACGCTCGTGGCCGGCAGCATCTCGCGCGACGCCGACCGCTGGGAACTGCTCGAGGTCGGGGATCTGCCACAGGCCCTCGCCCGTCAACTGCCCGCCCTGCGGCTCGAACATGGTCCCGACGGCGACCTCGCCGGCGCGGTCGCCACGCACGTCGTGCTCGATCTCTATTCGGGACCGGGCGCCTACGACGTGGCCATCGACGACCTCGCGGTTCAGGCCGCCGTGCCGCCGGCGGCGTCACCCCGCTTCGATCCTCTCCTGCAGCCGGTCGCGGCGGCCGACGCCGCGCCACCGGCGGCCGTCGATCCACCGGCCGGGCTGGCCCGCGGCGTGCTCGAAGTGGACGGCTTGCCCTTCTTTCCGCGCTCCATCGAATACAACGGCGAACCGCTCGCGACGATCGCCGCGCTCGGCTTCAATTGCGTGCAACTCGCGGAGCCCGCCAGCCGCGACCTGCTCGAAGAGGCCCGTCAGGCGGGGCTGTGGGTCATCTGCCCACCGCCCGCGATTCCCGACGTCGATCTCCGCGACCCCGAGTCGGTGCCGGTGCTCCGCAACTGGGACCGCGTGCTCGCCTGGGACCTCGGCAGCGGCCTCGCCGCCGCCGATGCCGCCGCGCTCGCGGAGCGCGGCCGGCGGGTGCGGGCCTGCGATCCGCGGGCAGGCCGGCCCCTCGTGGCGTCGGCCGACTCCGGCCTGCGGACCGTGTCGCGGCACGTCGACATGCTCGTCGCCCGTCGGACCGTGCTCGGCACGAGCCTGGAACTCGACGGCTACATGACCTGGCTGCGCGAGCGACCGAGGCTCGCCCGGCCGGGCACGCCCCTGCTCGCGGCCCTGGCCACGGAGATCGATCCGCAGGCCGCCCGTCAGGCCGCGGCCATCGCCGGCGTCGGCGGGCGGGGCCTCGCCGTCGATCCAGAGAGCCTCTGCCTCGCATCGTTCACGGCCGTCGCCGCCGGTGCCCGCGGCATCCTCTTCGCGTCGTCGGCGCGGATCGACGGTGACGACCCCGAGACCCGCAGGCGGGCGGCGGCCTGCCGCGAGATGAACCTCCGGCTCGAACCGCTCGAGCCGTGGGGCGCCGCGGGCCGCTTCGCCGCCGACGCGCAGCCGAGCGACCCCGACGTGCGCGCGGTCGTGATGGAGGCCGCGCGGGCCCGCGTCGTGGTGGCGTGGCGGAGCGGGCAAGGCGGGCAGATCGTGGCCCGTCGCTACGGCGGCGCCGACGTGCCCGACGGTCTGCCGCCGCTGACGCTGCTCGTGCCCGGCGTGCCCGAGGCGCATCGCGCGTGGGAGATCGCGCCCGGTGGACTCAAGCCGCTCACCCAGCGCCGCGTGACCGGCGGCGTGGCCGTGACGCTCGACTCGTTCCTGACCCACGCGCTCGTGCTGGTCAGCGGCGATCCGGCGGTGACCGGCCACGTGCAGGAGCGGATCCGCGAACTCGCGCCGATCGAGCTCATCTCGGCGCGCGAACTCGCCGCCATCGGACTGGCCGACGCCGCCGATCTGCTCGGCAGGCTGCCCCCCCAGGCGTTCAGCGGCCCGCCTCCCGTGGCCGCGGGGCCGATGCTCGCGGCTGCCGATCGGCTCGCGGCCGACGGCGAAGCGCTCGCCGCGGCCGAGCCGGGCGAGGCCGTCGCGCGGCTCCGCAGGGCGGCGGCGATCGCCGGACAGTTCGAGCGGCGCATCTGGGAGAACGGCGTGCGCGCCGACGGATCGATGGTCGCCAGCCCGCTGGCGGTGGCCGACTCCGGCGTGGCCGACCAATGGCGGTTCGTCGCCGCCCGGGCCGCCGCGGGCACCGGCCCCGAGTTGCTGCGGGGCGGCGGCATGGAGGGACTCGAAGACCTCGCCGGCAACGGCTGGCGTCACTTCGCCCTGTCGCAGACCGACCTGAAGACCGCCGTCGAAATCGTGCGGCAAGCCCCCGCCGCGGGCAACGGCGCGCTGCGGCTCGTGGCCGCTGCACCGGACCCGGCCGCTCCGCCGTTCGTCGTGGAGACGCCGCCGGTCTGGGTGACCACGCCACCGGTCGCGGTGCCGGCCGGCACGCTCGTCGAGATCTCGGCTCGCGTGCGGGTGCCCGAAACGATCGGCGGCAGCGTCGATGGGCTGCTCGTCTTCGACTCGCTCGGCGGCCCCGCGCTCGCGGAGCGGGTCGCCCGCACCTCCTCATGGCGGCGGCTCGTGTTGCATCGCATCGCGCCCGCCGCGGCCGGCGGTGAGCCGCTCGTCGTGACCTTCGCCCTCACCGGCCTCGGTGCGGCGGAGATCGACGAGGTGTCGATCCGGGCCCTGGAACCCGGCGCCGGCGGAGGCTCGCCCGCGACAGCCGTGTCGCTCACCGAACCCGGCCGCCGCTTCCCCGGCCCCGCGGATCTGCTCGCCCCGCGGCTGCCCGCGCTGCCGGCCTCCGCGGCTGGATCCGGCAGCCAGACCTGGCCGGGCGCGAACCTCGCGTGGCCAAAACTGTTGCCCTTCGGACAGAACGCGAACGAGCCTCCGCCCGGGCCCGGTGGCGGCACGATCGATCCCTTCAAGCGGGCGCGGGCGCAGGTGGCGCCGGAGGCCGGGCCGGCGGCACCGTGATCGGCCGGCCGGCGCGGGTGGCCCGGGCCACGGCGTCGAGTTCGTGCAACTGGGCGGTGAGCGCGGCGGTGAGCGTGGCGTCGTCGACCGCAGCCACCTCCGCGGGCGTGGTCACGCGGCCAAACTCCAGCCGCACCCGACCCGGCCGTGGAAACCGCCGAGTCCGCGGCCAGCATTCATATGCCCCGACGATCGCCACGGGCACGATCGGCACGCCGGCCCGCCGGGCGATGAGCGCGAAGCCCGGCTTGATCTCGCCGAGCCGTCCGGTCGAGGTCCGCGTGCCCTCGGGAAACACGATCACGGCCGCCCCCCGCTTCAGCCGCTCGATCACGAGCTTCATGCCGGCCACCGGCGACGCCTCCCGATCGATCGGCACCGCGTCGAGCGCGGTGATCGCGAAGCCGAAGGGCTTGAAGCGGTAGAGGGTGCTGCGGGCCAGGCTCGACAGGCGGCGGTCGGTCGCCATGCCCAGGAGCAACGGGTCAAGGTGACTCTGGTGGCTCGACAGCACGAGCAGCCCACCTCGGGGAGGAAGTTTCTCGGCGAACCGCGTGCGGGCGCCGAACATGGCCACGCCGAGAGTCCGCGAGAGCACCCAGAGCACGGCATAGAGCGCGCGGCCGAACCGCGTGTGGCCGCCGCCGGATCGGACCGTCGGTGGCGCGGCGTCGGGCTGGCGGTCGGCGCCGTTCATCGCACCGCTCCGCCGCGGGCCCGCACGAGTTCCACCAGCCGCTCGACCACCTGCTCGCGGGACAACCCGTCGGTCTCGAGAAGCACGGCGTCGGCCGCGGGCTGCATCGCGCCGACCGGTCGCGTCCGATCCCCCTCGTCGCGCCGGGCCTGCTCCCGCTCGACGGCCTCGATCGACGAGGCGACCCCGCGGCCAAGTTCCTCGTCGTGGCGACGGCGAGCCCGCTCGGCTGGCGAGGCGGTGAGAAACACCTTCACCTCGGCATCGGGAAACACCTCCGAACCCTGATCGCGGCCTTCTGTGACGACGTCGATGCCGGCCGCCATGTGCCGCTGCATCCGCTTGAGCGCCGCACGGACGGGAGGCGCGTCGGCCACCGGCCGGGTGGCCCGCGTGATCCGCTCGGTGCGGATCTCCGTCGACACGTCGCGGCCGTCGGCGAGCACCCGGCCATCGCGAAACTCGATCGCGAGCCCCTCGGCGAGACCGGCCAAGAGCGGGCCGTCGTCGAGCGCGATGCCCCTCTCGAGCGCCACGAGGGCCACGGCGCGGTACATCGCGCCGGTGTCCATGTAACACCAACCGAGGCGGGCGGCGAGCGCCCGCGCGGCCGTGCTCTTGCCGGCACCGGCGGGTCCGTCGAGCGTCACGATCATGCGCCGAATTCCAGGTCGACCACGAACCATTCGTAGGCCCGCAGAAACACTATGACCGCGCGGCCTTCGATCGCAACGGTCGCATCGGGCCGGGGCCGACCGTCGAGTTCGCGGGCCGCCGCCCCCCGGATCGCGCCGGCCCAGTCCAGCCGCACCTCTCCCGCGCGGCCGGCGCTCTCGACGAGCCCCACCCGGGCCCGCACGAGGCGGCCGTCGACCCGTTCGACGTCCTGCACGGTCACCCGCACGGTGTCCGGCCCAAGCCGACAACCCGAGCCCGGCGCCAGCCCAGCGAGGAACTCGAGGGCCGCGTCCCACGGCCGCTCGAGGCCGATCCCGACGGCCAGCCGCCGCGTCGCCGTCGCGTTGCCGAGGATCGTGTCGAGCACGTGCGGACTCGACCGCTCGTGCCATGGCAGGCCGCCGGTGAGGATCGTCACGGCGTCGACGGCGGCCCGCCGCGTCACGGGCACGATCTCCACGAAGTGCGGCGCCGTGAACCGCGTCCGTGTCGTGGCGACCGACTGCGCGTGGATGCTGCGGCGCAGGTCGACGTCTTCGTTCTCGTGCCAGGCGAATCGGCATCCCACGTGCTGCTCCGCGAGCGGCCCGGCGAGGGGCGCG
>CAIXGY010000118.1 GCA_903919035.1 uncultured Planctomycetaceae bacterium
CACAGCGCGACGGCTGGCGGGGTGGCGACTACTACACGACGAATCCCCAAGATCCAGGGATGCGGCTCGTGCTGCCGGGTCCGACCGGGCAATATCTGCGGTACTACGTTCGCGTTCGCAGTCAGCCGCGAAAGGATGCTGCCACGCTGGCGTTGTTTGCCGGCGCGAACCAGTTGGAAAGTTACGAAGCCAGTCTGCAAAGCACCACATTCGACCAGCCGGGCGATCCTGCTGCAGGCGTGACGAGCGGTCGTTATGAACTCCGCGTCCGTCTCCGGCAGCGTGACGAGAAGCCGGGCTCCGTGGTGCGGTACGCCGACATCCGCTTCCCCACTGTGGGCATCGACGTTCTGGGCCTGCCGCGAAACTCGCTCCTCACCGGTGAGACCGGCGAGACGACCGCGGTCAACGACACGTTGGCCGCCGCCCAGTACGTCGGCAATCTGCTCGAATCGGATCGCAACACGATCAGCGTCGCCGGCGAACTCGGCTCGGCCACCGACGTCGACTGGTACCAGTTCGCGCTCAACTACGAGCAGATCCAGGGCACAGGCGCGCCGCCCGCGTGGGCCACCGTCTTCGACATCGACTACGCCGACGGCTTCCGCGGCGACCTCACGCTTGCCGTCTTCGATACTGCCGGCACGCTCATTTACGTGGGTCGCGATTCCGACGTCCGCGACGACCAGCCGGGTGTCGGCCAAGGCAACGACTTTGACGACCTCTCTCGCGGCACGCTCGGCAAGCTCGACCCGTTCATCGGAACGGTTCAACTGCCTGCCGCCAACCCCCAGGGCACCCGCGCGTCTCCGGCGAATCCGGCGAGTCAGTTGAAGTATTACGTCGCCGTCATGTCCAACGGCCAACTGCCGAGCCAGCTCAACGCGACGTTCCAGACCGGGGCGACAAATACGCTCGTTCGGCTCGAGCCGGTGACGTCACTCCGACGAGTGGTCGAAGACCACATTGGCTTTACCGGCTATACGTCCAACTCGGCGACGGGTCTGGCGAATCGAATCGACCAGACGACGCTCGATCCGACCACCGGTCGTCCGCGGCCGCTGATCGATCTCTCGTCGGCGACCGCGCTTTCGGCACACGTCCGGCCTTTCACGCTCGCGGATGTCACTCTGTTCGTGAGTTCCTCCACCGGATTGTTCACCGTGGACGCCGTCACCGGACTCCAGGAGACGACGCTGCGGACGGGCATCACCGGGATCACACTCGGCGACCTCGACATGCGGACGGACGGCAAACTCTATGCGTATGCCGGCGTCAACAATGACACGACCACGGTCGGCAGGCTGATCGAGGTCGATGCCGGGGATGGCGATTTTCTGTCGCAAGACGACGACGACATCGAGAATGTCTCGACCACCACACCTCTCAACTACCAAACCTCCAGCAACACCGTGACGGCCTTCGCCTTCCGCCGGACGGCCATGGCCGATTATGACGAGCTTTGGTTCGTCGTGCCGGCCGGGACCGATTCGAAGCTCTACCGGGCCGCGGACGGCGGCAGTGCGGCCGCGGCTGCCAATGCCCAAGCCGATCAGTCCCAGGCAGACAGTACGACCCTCGGGTATCGCGGCCGAATTCAGGGCGCCGTCGTCACCGGCCTCCAATTCAGCAACGATTCAGGA
>CAIXGY010000119.1 GCA_903919035.1 uncultured Planctomycetaceae bacterium
CCTGCCGGCAGCGTCGAGATCGAGGTAGTAGTAGCGGGTCTCGCAGGCCCGGTTCACGAACACGTTCGACCGCGCCGCCGCGGTGCGGGCCACGTAGTCGGTGCCGAAGGCACCGCCGTTGTCGAGGGTCGTCCAGTGGTCGCGAAGGCGTCGGCCCACGTTGCGGAATTCGAACAGCGGGGCGACGACCTCGTCGTCGGCCTCCTCGGCGGCCGCGAGCGCGGCGGCGCGGGCGGCCGCGTCGTGCTCGATGGCGACCGCGAGGCTTCGCAGCCGGGAATACAGCGACTCCTCGCCGGGCAGTGGCGGCACGTCCGCGAGGAGATCGGGCAGGGCGTCGAGAAGCCCCGCCGCCGTCACGCCGCCTGCGCGACGGGCTCGCCGGGCCACTGCCGGCAGCCACCGGGCCCGTGACCAGTCGGTCTCCTGCATAGCGCCGTCGAACTCGTCGAGCGGATATGCCATCACGCCGTTCACCGCTGGCAGCGCCGCCTCCCGATCGCCCGGCTCCGCTGTGAAGAACACCCGCGGGAGGCAGTACGCATAGCGGGTCGGGCAGCGAAACACGCCCACGATGCCGCGAGGCACGCGTCCCTGCCAGCCTCGGGAGGCGACGAGGTAGGCGCCGGGCCGCGTGCCGTGCATGCAGCCCACGTCGGCAAAGCTGTCGGTCCGCTGGTCGCACAACTGGTAGAGCCAGACGCGACTCCCGAACTCCGGCACCTGGATGACGACGGGCGTGACCTCGAGGTCGAACACTCCGAATCCGTAGATCACGTCCTGATTCGGGCAGGGGATGAGCGTCGATTGGCCGGCGATCGTGTCGACGAGCATCGACAGCCGATTCAGCGGCGCGACCGGCATTCCCCCGCTGCGGCCCGGCACCGGCACCTTCTCGAGCGCCGTGCGGCACTGGTGCAGGTAGGCGAGCGGCCAGCCCCAGACATACGCTTCCCGCGCGACCGCACGGACGTCGAGCCGCTCGGGTGCGGCCGCTGTGCGCACCGGCGGCGCGGCGGGCCGACGGGGACGCACGTCATGCGGGGCCACGCCGGGCCATGCGGCGGCCACGGCCGCGAAGGCGGCTGCGAGGGCGGCTGCAAGCGCGAGCCAGCCAAGGCCGGCCGCGGGCGGACGACGAGAGAACGTCACGGGCAACATGGTTCGGGTTCGGGGGCATCGTCAAGATCGGCACATCCGGCGACCCGGGCGCGAGGAGAGCCGGATGAAGCGGTTGCGCCGGTCAGGCGGCGGACGCCGCCGATCAGTCGCGAAACCGGGCGGGGTCGATGCCGAGCTTCCGCATCCGGGCGCGCAGCGTGTGCGGGTTGATGTCGAGGATCGCCGCGGCCCCGCGCGGGCCCTCGATCCTGCCTCGGGTGGCTGCCAAAGCCCGCTCGATGTGGCGGCTCATCGCCACGGCGAGCGTATCGAGGCCGGACGGCGTCGGCGCGGGCGAACGGGCCGCGCCGGTCAGCGGATCCTCCGGAACCACCTCGAAGAGCGTGGTGTCCGGCGGTGTCCGTGGGGGTGAAGGCGGCTGCCGGCCGAGTCCCAGGGCCGTGGCCACGTCGAGCGTCCGGCCTCCTCCGAGGATCGCGGCCCGGTCGATGACGGCACCGAGTTCGCGGATGTTGCCGGGCCAGTCGTACGCCGCCAGAAGCCCGAGGTCGGTCCCGGTCGGCTCGACGAAGGGAAGGCCGAAGCGGGTCGCAGCCCGCTGCGCGAAATGCTTGACGAGGGCGGGAATGTCCTCGGGCCGCTCCCGCAGCGTCGGGAGCAGGATCGGGAAGATGTTGATCCGATACCACAGGTCCTCGCGGAAGGCCTTCGCCTTCACCATCGCGGACAGGTCGCGGTGGGTGGCGGCGACGATTCGGACGTCGACATGGAGCGAGGATTTCCCCCCCACTCGCTCGATCTGATGATCCTGGAGCACGCGGAGCAGGCGAATCTGGGCGGGCACCGGCAGTTCGCCGATCTCGTCGAGAAACAGCGTCCCGCGGTCGGCACGCTCGAACCACCCCTGGTGCTGCTCTGACGCGCCGGTGAAGCTCCCCTTCTCGTGACCGAAGAGCTGCGAGTCGATCAGTTCCGGCGGGATCGCGCCGCAGTTGACGCGAATGAAGGGACCATCGGCCCGCTTCGAGCGGGTATGGATCGCGCGGGACACGACCTCCTTGCCTGTGCCGGTTTCACCGAGGATGAGCACGGGGACGTCCGACTGCGCGACGAGTTCCACCCGTTCCATCACGTGTCGCAGTCCGGTGCGTGCTCCCACGACGTCTTCGTTGACGTCCTGTCTGCCGAGGCGTGAAAGCAGCGAGCGGCGGTCGGCCTCGGCCGCCTCGCGGAGCGACCGCAACTCGTGGAGGCGGCCGTCGTTGTCGAGCGCCACCGCGAGCGGCTCGAGGAGCCGACGGACGAGCGCCTCGTGGGGGGGCTCGAACACGGCGTCCCGCGAGGCGACGAACACGACCATGCCGGCCAGTGAGCCGGCAGCGGCCAGCGGCGCGACGACCACGTCGCCCGTGAGGCCCGCTGGAATTGCCGAACGGAGCCAGGCTGCGTCGCCGCCGGCCGTGATGCGGGCCACGTTCCCCGACCGCAGCCACCGGGTGAGCCGCTGCCATGTGGCCGCCGGCAGCGGCTCCGTTCGCGGCGCGGCTGCATACGGCTGGTCGACGGACCCGACGGCGAGGGTCTCGACGGCCCGATCCGTCGGGTTCACCCGCAACATGACCACGGCTCGCAGCGGCAGATGGCCCGCGAGTGCGGCGGCGATGGCGCCGGCGGACTCGGAGATGTCGATGTGCCGGCAGGCCTCGCGCCACACGGCCGACAGGATGTCTTCTGCCATCGAGAGTTCGCGTACCTACTGGGTCAGGGGCAGGCTGAATGCGCCCACCACATGAGATGGAAGTCCGTATTATATGATGGGCAAATTCCGTGTCATATCACGGCATTTCTTGTTTTACGGTGTTTATTCGGCTCTTTTCCGGACGGGAAGACTGGGTGATCGGCCACGCCGTTGCCTGGGTGATGCGGGCGTTGGGGGATCCTCGCCGCATTTTCCGCGACAGACACGCCATGGATCGCGGCATCCATGCCTGAAATCCGGCACGGTCGGCCAGCCTTCGCAGGCCCCGTTCGCCGGTGGCATGGCAGTTGCAAACGATGCGCCGCGTCCCGATTCATCCCGGCGAGTCTGGTTATGCCACGTTCATCGCGTCCGTATTGGATCGCCGTCGCATCCATCGTCAGCGCCGCCTCCGGCTGTGGATCCACCGACCGGGTCGGCCCGTCGGCCGATACCACGCCGATCGAACTGCTCAACGTGTCGTATGACCCGACGCGGGAGCTCTACCGCGAAATCAACGATGTCTTCGCGCGAGTGTATGCCGAGACCCACGGCCGGGCGGTCTCGGTGAAGCAGTCGCACGCGGCATCCGGCAGCCAGGCGCGGGCGGTGATCGACGGCCTCGAGGCCGACGTGGTGACCCTCGCGGTCTGGCCCGATGTCGAGGCCGTCGCGAAGGCGGGTCTCGTGCGCTCCGATTGGCAGAAGCGATTCGACAACGACTCGGTTCCCTACCACTCGGTCGTGGTGTTCGTCGTCCGCAAGGGCAACCCCAAGAACATCAAGGATTGGCCCGACCTGGTCACGGGCGACGTGTCGATCATCACGCCCAACCCGAAGACGTCCGGCAACGGCAAGTACAGCTTTCTTGCGGCCTGGGGGAGCGTGCTCGCCAGTGGTGGCAGCGCCGCCGACGCACGGGCGTTCGTCACCGAACTCTACAAGCGGACGCCCGTGCTCGACACCGGCGCCAGGGCGGCCACGGCCACCTTCTCCCAGAAGGGCATCGGCGATGTGCATCTGACGTTTGAAAACGAAGCCCATCTGGAGGTGGCCGAGTCGCAGGGCACGCTCGAAATCGTCTATCCGCCGCGATCGATCCGCGTCGACCCGCCCGTGGCCGTCGTCGACACGAACGTGGATCGGAAGGGCACGCGGCACGCGGCCGAGGCCTATCTCGGATTCCTTTACTCCCCCGAGGGCCGGGCGATCGTCGCGAAGCATCATTACAGGCCGTGGGGGGCGGAGCGGCCGACGCCCGCGGTCGGCGAGTCGTGGCCTGCCATCGACGCTTTCGACATCTCGCTCGTCGGGGGCTGGGAGTCGGCGATGCAGACGTTCTTCGGCGAAGGGGGCGTGTTCGACGCCATCTATCAGCCGGCGGGAGCCTGAGGCTTCCACGCATGCCAGCCGCTCACCCCGACACGCTCGTTCCGGTTGCCCGCCCGACCGCCGCCCCGGCGACGCGGCGGCGTCGCACGGCGGCCGTCCTGCCCGGGTTCGGCACGAGCGCGGCGATCACGTCGCTCGTGGTCACGGCCCTGGTGATCGTGCCGCTGGCCGTACTCGTGGTGCGGGCCGCCTCGCTCGGGCCGCACGGTTTCGTGGCTGCCGCCTGGACGCCCAGGGCCCGGGCGGCCTACGGCGTGTCACTCGGCGCGTCGGTGCTGGCGGCCTCGACGAGTGCCGCGCTCGGTCTGCTCGTCGCGTGGGTGCTCGTCCGGGTCGATTTTCCCGGCCGGCGACTCCTCGACGCGCTCGTCGACGTCCCGCTCGCGCTACCGACCGCAGTGGCCGGCCTCGTCTACTCGACCCTCTATGTGGAGAAGGGCTGGCTCGGCCAGTGGCTCGTGCCGCTCGGTGTGAAGGGGGCGTATTCCTATCTCGGCATCGTGCTCGTGCTCGTGTTCGTGAGCCTGCCATTCGCCGTCCGGGTCGTGCAACCGGTAATCGAGAGCCTCGACCGGGATGCCGAGGAGGCGGCCCGAATCCTCGGTGCGTCCCGGATGCAGACGTTTCTACGGGTCGTGTTGCCTGGCATTCTGCCGGCCGTGGTGACGGGCTTCGCCCTGTCGCTCGCCCGGGCACTCGGTGAATACGGGTCGGTCGTCTTCATCTCGGGCAACATGCCCTTCAAGACGGAGATCGCCCCCGTCCTGATCGTGTCCCGCCTCGAGGAATTCGCCTACGCCGAGGCGACCACGATCGCCGTCGTGCTGCTCGGCCTGTCGCTCACGCTGCTCGTCGTCGTCAACGCCCTCCAGCAGCGGCTGGCCCGCAACGCCCAGTAGCTCTCCATCCATGACGTCTCCCCGCGCTCCAGTGACGCACGCCTCCCCGGTGGTCAACGCCGCCCTCGTCGCGGCGGCGGCGGCGATCGTCGGGCTCGTGATCGTCGTTCCGCTCGCGAGCGTGTTCGCCGAGGCCTTCACCGGCGGGGCGTCGGCCTGGTGGGTGGCCCTCACCCACGACGCCGACACGCGGCACGCGATCTGGCTCTCGCTTACAGTCGCGCCGGTCGCCGTGGTGATCAACACGGTGTTCGGCATCGCCGCCGCCTGGCTCGTGGCCCGGTTTCGCTTCCCGGGGCGGTCGCTCCTGATCTCGTTGTTCGACGTGCCGTTTTCCGTGTCGCCGGTCGTGGCGGGTCTGGCGCTGGTGCTCATCTTCGGGCGCCAGGGGCTGCTCGGCCCGACGCTGGCCTGGCTCGACTGGAAAATCATCTTCGCGTGGCCGGGACTCGTGCTGGCCACCACGTTCGTGACGCTTCCGCTCGTCGTCCGCGAGCTGATTCCGGTCATGGAAGCGATCGGCCCCGACGAGGAGTTGGCCGCCGTCAGCCTCGGAGCGAGCGGCTGGCAGGTGTTCACGCGCGTCACGCTCCCCACCATCCGCTGGGCTCTGCTCCACGGGATCGTGCTGGCCAACGCCCGGGCGATGGGAGAATTCGGAGCGGTCTATGTGGTGAGCGGCCACATCGCGGGCGTTACCGACACGATGCCGCTGCGGGTCGAGAAACTTTTTCAGGAATACCGCACGCCGGCCTCGATGGCCGTGGCGAGCGTGCTGGCCGGCCTCGCGCTCGTCACGCTCGTGGCCAAGTTCGCGATCGAGCGTCGGCTGGAGTCCGAGGCCCGCGATCTGGCGACAGCCCGGGCGCAGGACGCAGGCCACCCGTGAGCGCCACCCTGACCACGACCCTGGAGGGGAACCGACCGTGAGCATCCACGTCCGCGAGGTGTCGAAGTCGTTCGGCTCGTTCAAGGTGCTCGACCGTGTGTCGCTCGACGTGCCGAATGGAGGGCTCGTGGCGCTGCTCGGGCCGTCGGGCTCGGGCAAGACGACCCTCCTGCGGATCATCGCCGGCCTCGAATTTCCCGACGCGGGGCACATCGAAGAAGACGGCCAGGACGTCACGCAGCGGCACGCGCGGGATCGCGAGGTGGGCTTCGTGTTCCAGCACTACGCGCTCTTTCGGCACATGAACGTGTTCGAAAACGTCGCCTTCGGGCTGCGGGTGCGGAAGGTGCCCAGGGAGGAGGTCCGGACTCGCGTCGACGAATTGCTGCGGCTCGTGCGGCTCGAGGGGCTCGGCGGCCGCAAGCCGGGGCAACTTTCCGGCGGCCAGCGACAGCGGGTCGCACTCGCCCGGGCCCTGGCGATCCGGCCCAAGATGCTCCTGCTCGACGAGCCGTTCGGGGCGCTCGACGCCAAGGTGCGGGTCGAACTGCGGCAGTGGCTGCGGCGGCTCCACGACGAGATCGGCATGACGAGCGTCTTCGTGACGCACGACCAGGAGGAGGCGTTCGAACTGGCCGACGAGGTCGTGGTGATGAACCATGGCCGCATCGAGCAGCAGGGCACTCCGGACGCCGTGTTCGATCAGCCGGCGACGCCGTTCGTGATGGATTTCCTGGGCACCGTGAACGTGTTCCACGGTCGCGTCGAAAATGGCCGGGCCTACTGGCACGGCATCCCGATCGACTATCCCGACTATCCGCATGCCCAGGCTCGCGATGCCCGCGTCTATCTTCGGCCGCATGAATTGGAACTGTCCCCCGTGACGGGAGACGGCTCGCCCGTGGCCGGCCACGGGCAGCAGGCCCCGAGTCTCTTGGCCAGCGTGCTCCGCGTCACGCGCACCGGAGCTTTGACTCGCGTCTCCTGCAGGCCACAGGGCTGGCAGACGGAGCTCCACGTCGACATCCCGACCGAGTCGGCACAGCGTTTGCAATCGAAATTGGAGCCCGGGGCCCGGGTGGCGATCACGCCGCGGCGGGCACGGGTGTTCCTGCCCGATCCCGAGTACGCGATCTGAACGAGGAGTTGCAGCGATGCGACACGACGACGCGATCAGTCGCAGCAGGCCGGACGACTTGGACGACGGCCGGCGCGGGGCGGCGAACACCGACGCCACCCTGCGCCGCGTCGGTGCCGCGCTGCGGGATCTCCGCTACGGCTCCGTCACGGTGATCGTGCAGGACGGAGTGGTCGTGCAGATCGAGCGAACGGAAAAGACCCGGTTGACCCGTTGAGTCATGCGTCATCCCGACCTGGAACGACCGACCTGAACCAATCCATCGCGACGCTGACCGGAGGCACCGGAGGCATTCGCGGGGCAGAGAGGAGCCCCCGACATGCAATCCACCCCCTTGGTCAGCAACGCCCGGAGCCGGAACAGGGTGTCGATCCGGCGGCGCGGCGCGGAACCGACCACGGCCACCTCTTCGGCGGCCGACGCCGCGATTCGTGAGGTCATCGACCGGCGGAACCACGCGCGGCGGGGGCTCGCGGTGAGATCCGGCTCCTCGGCATCGCGAGGAAGCCGCGAGAGTGGGACGCACCTCCGGGACTACGCGCTGCGGACGGTGGCGATCGCGTGCGGGCTGGTGGTGCTCTGGCAGATCGCAGTGGGCGTCTCCCACTTCCGGTTCGGCGTTCGCGACTCGGGCGGATGCGGTTTCGCCGGCACGGTGGTGTTCGACGGCAAGCCATTGGCCCAGGCCGTCATCGAGTTTCATCCGCTCCAGGCGGGGCAGGTGTCACGTCCATTGCCGATCGAGACCGACACCCATGGCCAATTCACACGGACGGCGGCACACGGCATGGCCCCCGGCCGGTATGCGGTGGTGGTGAAGTCGGGGTGTGTCATGCCGCGGCCCGATGCCGAGGTCGGCAGGCCCGTCGTCATTCCCTCGCGCTACGCCCGAGCCGACTCGACTCCGCTCCAGGTGGCCGTGGCCCCCGCAGCCCGTTTTGAACTCGTTCTCGCGCGGTGAAGGCCGCGCCCTGTGTCCTCGAATCAACCTTCCCTCCCTATTCAGGAGAATGTCGATGACCAATCCGACCGTGCTGCCCGATGTGCCGTTCGTCGCCGCGCCTCGCCGCCGGCTCCGGGTCCTCCATGGTTTCACCCTCGTGGAGTTGCTCGTCGTCATTGCGATCATCGCATCGCTGCTCGGACTCCTGTTGCCGGCCGTGCAGTCGGCCCGCGAGGCGTCGCGGCGCACGCAGTGCATGGTCAACATGCGGCAGCTCGGCCAGGCGGCCCACGTCTTCGCCAGCGCGAAAAACAGCGAGTTGCCGAACAGCACCAGGCCTCAGTCCGGCCCCAACGGTCGTCTGTCGTGGATCACCCGCATCCTGCCCTACCTCGAGGAGAAGAAACTGGCGGATGACTACGACTACGACTCGGCAGGCGCCAACTGGAGTTCGACGACCGTGCGGGCCGGCTCCGGCAAGACCATTCCCAACGCCGTGCTCGTGATGACGCCCATGTCGGTGCTCCAATGTCCGTCGGATCCCGAGGGAAGCGAAGCGCTCGACGGTGATCCCGACACATCGTCGACGCCAAATTACGGGACCGGGCCGGCGGTGATCAACGCCGGCCGGACCGGGTTCGCGACGACCGGATGGTTCTGCTCGACCACCGACTACTCGCCGACGACGTTCGTGGACAATCGGCTCGCGAGCCTCGTCGACAAGGCTGCCCCCGACACGCAGAAGAACGTGTCGAGCGGGACGCTCGCACCCGGCGGCGCGTTCTGGGGCCTCCTGGCCAAGGACTACGACGGGAAGACCAAGAGCAAGATCGCCCAGTGCGCCGACGGCATGACGAAGACGATCATGTGCGCCGAGTCGGCGGGGCGACCGGCGGTGTACGTGCAGGGCCGGCGGGTGGGAAGCTTCCCCACCGATCGCGTGAACGGCGGAGGTTGGTGCCGTCCGGCGAGCGACTTCGCGTTCAAGGGTGCCAGGTCGGATGGTTCCGCAATCGGATCCGGAACACCGGATACCGCGATCAACGTGACCAACGGCGAGAGCGTGGTGACCGCGACGTTCGGTGGCGCCACCTACGGCAAGGAGGGCACCAGCGATCCGTTCTCCTTCCATCGGGGCGTCGTCAACGTGCTCATGGGCGACACGTCGGTGCGAAGCGTGAGCGATTCCGTGACCATCCGGGTGTTCGCGGCGATGGTGACACGGGCGGGCGGCGAAGGGTTGATGGACAACTGATCGGTTTTCGGGCGAGGCGAACGGTGAGCCCGACGACGGGTTTACTGGTTCGTCGCGCCCGGACGTTCGCCAGGGGATTCCGGGCGATCCTGTTCGTCAGGGTGCATGCCCGGTCGTGGGCACGCTGGCGGATGAACCGGGTCAACTGGCCCAACCGGCTCGGGTCTGCCCACACCCTCTCGCCGGACGGCATCCTGCCGCCTCGCACGCTACGCTGACGCGTCATCCACGCCGACCGAGGGACCCCATGGCCAAGAAACCCCGTCCACCGAAGCTGCTGACCGGCGGCAATCCGCAGATCGCCAAGGCAGATGGCGATGCGCCCGTCCGGGCCTTCATCGCGGCCATGCCCGGCTGGAAGCACGACGTCGGCCGCCGGCTCGACCGGCTCATCGTGCGGACGGTGCCCGACGTGCGGAAGGCGGTGCGATGGAACACACCGTTCTACGGCGTCGAGGGACGGGGCTGGTTCCTCGGGTTTCATTGCCTCACGACCTACGTGAAGGTCGCGTTCTTCCGCGGCACAGCGCTCGATCCACTTCCGCCCGTCGCGTCGAAACAGAAGCTGGTCCGCTACCTTCACATCCGCGAGGACGAACCCTGGGACGAGAGCCGGCTCACGTCGTGGATCCGACAAGCGGCCGACCTGCCCGGCGAGAACCTCTTTTGATCGCCCCGTCACGAGGTTGGCCGAGCATCCGCGAGCGCCGCGCCGATGACGGCCAACTCGGCCGCCGGGTCGTCGTCTACATGCGCCATGCGCCCCGCCCGGCGATACCAATAGCGGGCATTGCTCACGTCGCCCTCCACCTTGTGGAGCACGGCGTGGAGCCAGTCGGCGAGCGCCTCGCCCTCGTGCGCCTGGGCGATCCCATGGGCCTCGTCCCACCGGCCTGCGATCGCGTGGGCGACCGCGTCGCGAAGGCTCCCGGTGGTCACTTGACGAGGCCCTTGAAGACCTTGCGCACCTTCTCCACCTTCGGCCGGGCCACCGCGTTGCAGTACCCGTCGAAAGGGTTGTTCGCGAAGTAATCCTGGTGATACCGCTCGGCCGGATAGAACGTCGTGGCCTCGACCACCTCGGTGACGATCGGCGCCGGAAACACTTTCAACTCGTCGAGTCGCCGGATCACCGCTTCGGCGATCTGCTTCTGCTCGTCATCGTGGTAAAAGATGGCCGAGCGATACTGCGGACCGACGTCATGGCCCTGCCGATCCTTCGTCGTCGGATCGTGCGCCGTGAAAAACACCTCGAGCAACTGCTCGAACGAGACCTGCGCCGGGTCATACTCGATCTCGATCGCCTCGGCGTGGCCCGTTCGCTTGCCACACACCTGCTCGTAGGTCGGATTCGGCACCGTGCCGCCGATGTAGCCGCTCGTCACGCTCTTCACGCCCTTGAGTTCGGCATACACCGCCTCGGTGCACCAGAAGCAGCCCCCGGCGAACGTCGCCTTCGCACGGTGAGCGTCGCCTTCGGCGCGGGTGGGCGTGGAGGCCATGATGCAAACGACTCCTACGAAAAGAATACCGGCGGTTCGACGGCCAATGCTCATGATGGTGGGCTCCTGGACAACCTAAGTCTGCCGCCGCAGGATGCGGCGACCGCCGACCGGCGAAAACCTCGGCTTTTTGACCGGTCGGCCAAGTGGACAAAGGCCATGGATGGCTTTGTCCACGGACAGCTAGTGTAGACCTCGAGTCCTCCGCGGTGAGCGGGTGGCCGGGGTTCCGCGAGAGAGCCGCCGCGGATCAACCACGAACCGCAGCGGCTTCTCGGCCCACGGCCCGGCGTAGCCCACGCCGATCCGCGGGGTCCGCTCGACGAGTCGGCTGGGCACGGCGACACCGCTCTCCTCGAACCACAGGCCACTCCGCGGCCCCGCGACCGCGCCGTCGAACGCCCGGTCGATCCCGAGGGCCCTCGTGAGTCGCCCGGGACCCTCGTGGCCGCCGGCGCCGCGGATGAGCACCGCCGCCGGCACGCCCTCCGCACCGGTCACCACGTTGAGCATCCAGTGCATCCCGTAGCAGAGGTAGACGTACCAGCGGCCCGCCGGCCCGAACATCGTCGCGTTCCGCTTTGTCAGCCCCTTGGAGCCGTGGCAGGCGAGGTCATGCGCGCCGAGGTAGGCCTCCGTCTCGAACACGAGATGCCGCTGGGGCCGTCCGCCGGCGCCGCACACGACGAGCCACTGCCCCAGCAGGTCGCGGGCCACCCGGTCCGCGGGCCGGTCGAAGAAAGCCGCGCCGAGGGCCTGTGATGCACGCGTCATATCGGGCATTATGATGCCCCGTCCGGTCATCCTGTCTCGCGGAGTCATTTCATCGTCATGGAAGCGGGCATCGTCGGGCTCCCCAACGTCGGCAAGAGCACGCTCTTCAACGCCTTGACGATGTCGAAGGCGGCCCAGAGCGCGAACTATCCGTTCTGCACGATCGAGCCCAACGAGGGCATGGTCAGCGTGCCCGACGCACGGCTCGCGCGGATCACGAAATACATTCCGCCGCAGAAGGTGATCCCGGCGGCCCTCAAGCTCGTCGACATCGCCGGGATCGTGAAGGGAGCCAGCGAGGGCCAGGGGCTCGGCAACAAGTTTCTCTCCCACATCCGCGAGGTGGACGCAATCCTTCAGGTCGTCCGTTGTTTCGAGGATCCCGACGTGATCCATGTGGCCGGCACGGTCGACCCCGTGGCCGACATGGAGACGATCGAAATCGAGTTGATGCTGGCCGATCTGCAGCATCTCGAAAACCTGCTGCCCAAGGCGGAGCGGGCCGCGAAGGGGCCCGACAAAGACGCGAAGCTCAAGGTCGAGGTGATGAAGAAGTGCCTCGCTTGGCTCGGCGCGGACAAGCCCTTGCGGACGCTCGCGCTTGACGAGGCCGAGCGGAAGGCCGTCAAGGAACTCGGCCTGCTCACGGCCAAGCCGATCCTCTACGTGGCCAACGTCGACGAGTCGGACATCGAGGGACAGGGGCCGCTCGTGCAGAAGGTTCGGGCCGCGGCGGCCGCGAAGGGGGCCGACGTCGTGCCGGTGTGCGCCAAGCTCGAGGCGGAGATCGCCGAGCTCGACGAGGCGGACCGGGCCGAGATGCTTTCGGGCGCCGGCCTGGCGGAGCCGGCCCTCGCGGTTCTCGCCCGCGCGGCCTACAAGACGCTCGGCCTGCAGAGCTACTTCACGGCGGGCGAGAAGGAGGTCCGCGCCTGGACGATCCCCGTCGGGGCGACGGCGCCGCAGGCCGCGGGCGTGATCCACACCGACTTCGAGAAGGGCTTCATCCGCGCCGAGATCTATTCCGTCGAGGATCTCGAGCACCACACGACGGAGAAGGACATCCGCGCCGCCGGCAAGCTCCGCGTGGAGGGCAAGGACTACGTGATGCGCGATGGGGACATCTGCCATTTCCTCTGTGCCAAGTGAGACGGCTCGCATCGACCCTCGCGCATCAACGCGCCCAACCGACCGCGGGGATGCCCTGGCATCACCCAACCCGATCGAGGCAGGCCCGGGTCTGTCCATCCCCTCGAGGCGGCGTAGACGGCGAGCGCAGGCACGAAGCCGAAGCGCTGCCGTCTTCGAGCGAGTGCAGGGCAGGATGCCCGCAGCGAGCGTCCGGCGAGAGGGTGTGGGCAGACCCG
>CAIXGY010000120.1 GCA_903919035.1 uncultured Planctomycetaceae bacterium
AGATTCAGGTCGTTGCCGCTCTGCACGATGCTGAACGTGCCACCCGCGAGCGAGTTCGTGAACCCGCCCGTGCCGTTGGTGGCCGAGACATTGATCGCGAACTTGTCAGCCGAGAAGTTCGTGATCCCACCAGCAGCACTGGCGATCCGCCAGGTACCGCTGGTCGCCGAGTTGAAGCTCAGGGCGCTACCGTTCACGTCCGGACCCACGCCCGACAGACTCCACAGATTGAGGTTGAATCTGTCGGCAGACGTCGATGCCACATTCAGCGTGCCGGTGACGACCAAAAGATCCCAGGCATTCGTAGCCCCAGCCGTGCCCGAAGCATCGAAGACCTGCCAGTTGTAGTTGCCACCCGAAGAAAATGTGGCGTTGCCGGTGATCGTGAGCGTCCCCGGGCTCGCACCGGGCGAAAGTGTGGCACCAGTGCCGATACCCACGACCCCATTCACGGTCACCGTTCCACTACCGGCAAGAGTCTGGCCCACGGGCACGATATAGCCCGCCACCTTCTGCGTCAGATCGAGCGTCGCACCTGATTCCACCCTGATGACCGGCGAAGAAGCGATCGTCGCGTTCGTGCCGAGCACGAGGGTGCCTCGCTCGATGCGCGTCGGTCCGCTCGACGAATTGCTCGAAGTCAAGACGAGGGTACCGGCCCCCGTCTTGCGGAAGCCTGCCGCGCCCGTCAGTGGTGCCGCGATGGTGGCAGTAGCACTGGTCGCAACGTCGATGAACGGGAAACCACTTCCGGAAAGATTGATTGAAGCCTGACTGCCCGAGGCAAGAATCCGATAGCCGTCGACGACGAACCGCACACCTGTGGCGACAGTGACGGCCGTCGACCCGGTCACCGTCACCGTGCCGCCCGCAGTCGTGCCGCTCACGGAGTTGCCGCCGAACACCGCCACCTTGGAAGCGTCCCACCGCGTGGCTGTCCCAGTGGTGGAAAACCAGTTGCTCGATCCGGTCGTCCATGTGCCAGACCATGTGCCCGTGGCGAACGTACCGGATGGAATAACGCCGCCGGGCGTCCACACCAGGGACGGCAAGGCAGTGGCAGCCGACGTCGTGCCCCAGCGGCCACCCACGGCCCCGCCAGCTCCAGTCTTCCACAGGCCGACACCCGCGAAGCCCTCGACTCGGGGCGTCGAGTCAAATACCGACAGTTGCGCCAACGTCGTGGTCGCCGTCGCATCGTAGGCGCGGGCCAAGAGCAGAGGGCCCAGGGCTTCGAGTTCGACCACGTAGCCGGTCGTCTGCGTAAACAGGAGCGTGGCCGGATTGCCACGAATGTCGAGGGTGTTCGAAATCTCCGCGATCCGGAGTGTGGTCTGGCTTCCACTCGCGGCCACGTTTATGGTCGCCATGTATCCAGTGCCAGCACCCGTATCGACCTGCGCCGCGACGCCCGCTTCGGGTCCATCGAGCACAACACCGGTCGGATTGACCAACGACCGCACGATGACGCCCGTGCCCGGGAAGGAATTGGTGGGCACGACACCGTAGGTGACGTTGGGCCCCGCCGGTGCGAATCCCCCCAACTCGATCCCTCCCGATGCCGAGCCTGTCGAGAAGTAGCCTGCAGTGGTCAGTTCGACGCCGGGCGACGCATCCAGCACCCAAAACTGCTGCGGCGAACCGTTGGGGAATGAATCGGTCCAGTCGGCGGCCGCCCGCGGCAGATGCCCCAGCACCGCCGAAACGATCGTCGCTCGGCAGATAACCCCGATGTGTCGATGCAGATTCACGGATTTTTCCCCCGGGGGGCCACCGCGCACGGTCCGGCGGATGCCCGTGCGCCGGGCGGACTCTGGTGTTCAGATGCGATCAAAGTACCACTCCGATGCAGTGCTCATCGTGGCACCACCAGCCTGGATGGACGAACTCACGCCTCCGATCACGAGTTTGTAGCGACCCTTGAGCGACGTCGGATTGGTGACCGACGGTAGCGTGATCGTCCAGTTGGTGCCACTCCCGGAAATGCTCACGCCCGTGAGCGAGACGGGCCGGCCCGAGGCGGGATCCGTCTGGTCCGCCAGCCGCTGCAGGCTGATCGAGCCGAGCGTCAAGCCTGTCACCGGCGTGTTGAACTGCACCTGGAATGAGCTGACTTGACTGGCGAAATCGGGCGGGTCTCCGGGCCATTGGCCGAGCCCGGAGACGGTGGCCTTGATGAGCGCGTCGATGGCGATGGTCGCGCCCAGGAAGGCACCGGGGCTGGGCAGGGTGAGGTTCGCCGGGTTTCCAGCTGCATCCGGGAAGGAGCCGCCCGCGAAGGCTGCCGAGGAGGCGTAGTCCAGTCGGCTTACCTGATCGCCGATTTGGATCGAGTAGCGGAAGGTAAAGACGTTCGTTCCGTTGCCGGAGACGTACGCCGCCGATCGCAGCGGCGTCGTGTTCAACTGCAACTCGGGCACACCAGTGACCGACACGGGCTCGCTGAACGATATCTGAATATCGACGAACTGTCCGATGCCGTAGGTACCGCTCGGCGATGTCGCCTGAATCGCCGTGACCTGCGGGGCCACGGTGTCGACCGTAAGCGTGAACGTCGCCGCGGTGCTCTCGTTGCCTGCCGCATCGACCGACACGAAGGAGAACGCGTGGGTGCCGTTCCCGAGCGTCGGTGTATAGGTCCAGGTGCCACCCGCC
>CAIXGY010000121.1 GCA_903919035.1 uncultured Planctomycetaceae bacterium
ATCACCACGTTCGGCGGCACGGTCGGCGCGGGCACGCCGCTGGAGAGCCTCACGACCGACGCCGGCGGATCGACGAACATCGACGGCGGAGCGGTCACCACCGCCGGCCTGGCAGGCCAGATCTACTACGACGACGTCCGGATCGGTGCCGACACGACACTCACGGCTACTGGCGGCCTCGTGGCATTCGCCGAGTCGGTGACCGGCGCGGACCACGACCTCTCGGTGGTCGGCGCGGCCGTGCTCGGCGATGCGGCCACCGACGGTGTGACCGGTATCGACGATCTTGTCATCGACGGCCCGACCGTCCTCAACGGCAACACGGTGAGCACGGCCGGGACGCAAACCTTCAAGGGTCCGGTCACGGCCACGCAGGCGACCGCCGTCACGCTGTCCGGCAAGGGATTGGATTTCAAGCAGTCGATCGACTGCGGCGAGCCGGGCAACTCCCCGCCGCTCACGATCACGGCCGGCACGGCCGGCGTGGCGTTCGGCGGCGACGCGGGCACCCAGGGCCGTCCCTTCGGCATCACGCAGGTCAGCTCCGCGGGTGACGTGAGTCTCGCGGGCACCCTCTGGTCGGCAGGTCGGGTGTCGGTGATCTCAACCCAGGGAGCGATCAGCGGTGGCGCGACGAACGCCATCCGCACACCGTTCGACACGGTCCGCCTCGACGCTGCGACGGGAATCGGCCTGCCGGCCGCCCCCATTGGCATCGAAGCCGCGAGCGTGTCGGCGGCGACGGCGACCGGGGGCATCTTCCTCCGCGCCGCGGGCGAACCGGGAAATCTCTGGATCGGCGCCGACGGGCTGAAGGCTCCAGGCGCCGTCGGCCTCGATGCCCGCAACGCGATCGGCGTCTATGCCGGGGGCCGGATCCAGTCGGCCGTGGGCGTCACAGCCACGCTCCCGATCTCCTGGTCGGTGACCACGACGGACGACACGGGAGCCGGATCGCTCCGCCAGGTCCTCCTCAACATCAACGAGGTCGGCGACGCGAACGCGGCCGGTCTCGACGCCCGGCTCGTGTTCGAGTTCGTCTACATCGCTTCACCGCGGCCGACGACGGTGTTCATGCTCGCCACTCCGCTGCCGGAAATCCGCGCGGCAGTGGAGATCGTGGACTACCGGGTGACGCTCGACGGTGGGGCGAGAACATCGAGCGGCCTCGTGTTCGGTGCGGCCGCATCGGGCAGCACGCTGCGGGGTGTCACGCTCCGCAACTTCACCGGCTACGGCGTCCAGCTGATCGCCGCCCGCGACGTCACCATCGACCGCGTCACCGTGCTCGGGCTCAATCGGCTCACGTCGATGGGCGTCTATGCGACCGGCGACCTGTCCGGCACAAAGATCACCGGCAGCACCTTCTCGGGCGGCCTGCGCGGCGGGTTGCTCGTCAACGCGCGCAACCTGCGGATCGGTTCCGGTGAGGCCGGCATGGGCAACGCGTTCGCCAACAACAAGTCGGTGCCCGGCAACCCGACCTTCGCGGGGACGGGAATCCGCGCGCAGGGCGACTGTGGCGGGACGGTCGTCCAGGGCAACACCTTCTCCGGCAACAACTACGGCTTCGCCTTCATGGCAGCCAGGGGTGTCACGCTGCGGTCGAACTCCTTCGCCCGCAACTCCATCGCGGGAATCTACGTCGAGGGAATCTGCACGGGCAGCGCACAGTCGGGCAGCGTGTTCGCGACGGCCAAGCCCGATCGCAACAAGGCCAACCTCGTGCGGGCGCGGGGCGCCAAAGGCGTCTGACGGCGTCTGACGGCGGCCATCATGGATGGAACTCGGCCTTGTGCCGGCGGCCGACAGTCTGCTGGTGCGGGCAGCGGCCGTTTCGGCCGAGGGGCGTCGGCCCGCATCGCCTTCCTCGTCCGGCAGGGCCGGTTCCCCGAAGCCGTCGAAGTGGTGGAGTCGTCCCGCGATCAGTTCGCGTCGCAGGGCGACTTCCCTCCGCACGCGAGCGTCCGCACGGCTCGTTTTTTGCTTGTCGACCGGAACGACGCCTGTCGCGCGGCGCTGTCGCCGGCGACAGCGGGACTCATCGTTCATGTGTGCGGGACCGCCCCCGAACTTGCTCTCCATGTGACCCCGCTTCCGCACGATCGACCAGGTCGATAGGCTGTGGCAGACGCACCCCGGAGAACCCCCATGCCCGCCCGCCCGCCGATCGTCGCCGGCAACTGGAAGATGAATCTCGACCGCGCGCAGGGCCGAGCCCTGGCCGCGACGGCCGTGGCGCGCCGCCACGAGGCGGCATCCACCGAACTCGTGCTCTGCCCGCCCGCGGTCTACCTCGACACGGTCGGCGCCGCGCTCGCCGGCTCCGACATCGGCCTTGGCGCGCAGAACGCCCACGACAAGCCGAGTGGAGCGTTCACCGGCGAGGTGGCATCCGCCATGCTCGTTGACGTAGGCTGCCGCTACGTGATCCTGGGCCACTCCGAGCGGCGGACCTTGTGCGGTGAGACCGACGCGGTCGTGAATCAGAAGACGAAGGCCGCCCTCGCCGCGGGCCTCGTGCCGATCGTCTGCGTCGGGGAGACGCTCGAGGAACGCGAGGCGGGCCGCACGACGGACGTCGTCGCCACGCAGGTGCGGGGCTCGTTGGCGGGACTGTCGCCGGAGCACATCGAGAAACTCGTCGTCGCCTATGAACCGGTGTGGGCGATCGGCACCGGCAAGGTGGCCACGCCGGCCCAGGCCCAGGAAGTTCACGCCCTGATTCGCAGGATCCTCGGTGAACTCGCCACGCCAGCCGTGGCGAACCGGGTCCGGATCCAGTACGGCGGCAGCGTGAAGCCCGACAACGTGGCCGACCTGGCCGCCCAGCCCGACATCGACGGGGCGTTGGTCGGGGGCGCGAGCCTCAAGGCTGACGACTTCCTGGCGATCGCCAAGGCCTTCGCCCGGGCGTAAGCGACCGGGGTAGGCCCGGCCCCCCCGCCGCGATACCATCTTGATTCCAAGGTCTCCCGCATCGAGCGGCAGGCCGCCACCCCACCGGTTTCGTCCCATGCTCACGCTCGCCCGCTTCGCCCTGGGTTTCATGCTCGTCTTCACGGCGCTGTTCCTCATTCTGCTCGTGCTGATCCAGCGCGGTCGGGGCGGCGGCCTGACGGGCGTGCTCGGGGGTGCGGGTGGACAGAGCGCGTTCGGCACGAAGGCCGGAGACATCTTCACGAAGATCACGGTGGGCGTGGCGTTTTTCTGGATCGGGTTGTGCATCCTCTCGCTGAACGTCCTCGGTCAACGCCAGTCGCTCTTCAGCGGCACCCTGGGCGGCAACGCACCGCAGGCGGTCATGCCCCAGACGCCCGCCGCCACCACGCCCCCCGCGACCGGCTCACCGCCCGCCGGAGGCAGCCCGCAGGCCGGCGATGCGGGACTCGTGCTGCCCGGGCAGGAGACGGCGGCACCCCCGGCCGGAGGCGAATCGGTGCCCGCCGAGTCTTCCGCGCCAGCCGAGCAGGCCAAGTGACGATGACGGCGGCCGTCTCGCCGACGCCGCTGCGGAGCATGACCGGCTGTGGCACCGGGATGGCCGTCGCCGGGGAGAATACCTGTCGGGTCGAACTCCGGTCGGTCAACAACCGCTTCTTCAAACTCTCGTTTCGCGCCCCAGACGGTTTCGCCACGCTCGAGGGCCGCATCGAGGCGGCCGTTCGCGAGCGCATACGCCGCGGCGCGGTGCAGGTCGACCTCGACGTGACCGGATCGGCGGCACCCGCCGGACGGCGGTTGGATCGTGGCCAGTTGCAGGCATATCTCGACGACCTCGAGCGGTTTTGTGCCGATCGCGATCTGCCGCTCCCGCGCACGATCGACGGCCTGCTCGCCCTGCCGGGCATCCTTGTCGACACGCCCCCAGACCCCGCGGCCGTCGAGCAGGCGTGGCCGCTGATCAGCCGCGCGCTGACCGCGGCGCTCGATCAACTCGATGCCATGCGGGCCACCGAGGCCGTCGCGCTCGCCACCGAGCTCCGCTCGATCTGCGGAGAGATCACGCGGATCGCGTCGTCGATCGCCGCCCGCGTGCCCCGGCTCGTCGAGGAGCACCGGCAGCGTCTCGTCGAAAGGGTCGGGGCCTTGCTCGCCCCGCACGGCGTGGGCGTGGCTCCGGGGGACGTGCTCCGCGAGGTGGCGCTCCTGGCGGATCGCACCGACATCGCCGAGGAACTCGCCAGACTCGCGAGCCACGTGGCCCAGGTCGAGCGGCTGCTGATCACGGAGGCCGCCGGGAGGCCGCTCGACTTCCTCGCGCAGGAATTCGCGCGGGAGGCGAACACGATCGGCTCCAAGGTGGCCGACGCCGACGTCGCGCACGCCGTCGTGGAACTGAAGACGCGGATCGAACGGCTGCGCGAGCAGGTGCAGAACATCGAATGACGGCCGGGCGTAGTGGCGTCTTTTCAAGGGCGGCCCGGTCGCGGTACAACATCGGGATGGAGGTTCGTCCCGGCAGGCTCGTCGTCATTTCCGGCCCGTCGGGCGTGGGCAAGACCACGCTCCTGCGGCGGTTGCTGGCAGACGTGCCGCACCTCGTCCCGAGCGTCTCCGCCACCACCCGCCCCCCGCGGAAAGGGGAGCGCGACGGCGTCGACTATCACTTCCTGAGCCTCGCCGAGTTCGAGCGTCGCCGCTCCAACGGCGAATTCCTGGAATGCTGCCGGGTCTACGGCCGCCAGCATTGGTACGGCACGCTCGTGAACGAGGTGGCCCCCCGTCTGGCCGCGGGACGGTGGGTCGTGCTGGAGATCGACGTCGAGGGTACAATCTCGATCCTCGAACGATTCCCCGAGGCCATCACGATCTTCGTGGAGCCCTCGCACCCCGACCAACTCCTCCAGCGGCTTCAGGGCCGCGGCACGGAGTCGCCGGAGGCGATGGCACGGCGATTGGAGGTGGCCCGCAAGGAATTGCACGAAGCCCATCGCTACCGCCACCGCGTCGTGAACGACGACGTGGATGCGGCGCTGGCGGAAATCGAACGCATCCTGGAAGCCGCCGGGCTGCCGTCGGGAGATCGTTCCGCCACCCCACCGCTCACGTCCGCCTGATCGACCCGTCCACACCGTCCCGAGGAAATCGAACCATGATCGAGGATCTGCGAGAGGAAGAAATCGTCAACAAGGTCGGTGGGCGCTTCAAGCTGTCCACGCTCATCCAGAAGCGGCTCGTCGCGCTCAATGCCGGCAGCCGACCGCTCGTCGACGTCGAGACCACCGACAAGATGCAGATCGTCATCGAGGAGATCAAGCAGGACAAGATCTTTCTTGACACGTCGCTCAACCTTCGGATCACCGGCGAGTCGCCGGAGGCCGGCGGCCCACTCGACTTCGATCCCACCATTCTGTGATCGACTGCCCGCCGCACGGTGTCGTCCGAGGGGGTGTCCGTGCCGTGCAGCCCGAGGCGAAGCCAAGGTTCGCCTCGGCTGCCAACGGCCACCATCCGGGCCGCCGGAGGCTTGCACGGTGAGCCGACCCATGCTTCATGACCGCGAGATCGTCCTCGGCGTCACCGGCGGAATCGCCGCCTACTCGCTTCACGCTCGCGGGGCCATCCATGGCCCCCGCGAGCTTGGGCAGCCCGAGGCGAAGCCAAGGTTCGCCACGGCTGCCAACGGCCACCATCCGGGCCGCCGGAGGCTTGCACGGTGAGCCGACCCATACTTCATGGCCGCGAGATCGTCCTCGGCGTCACCGGCGGAATCGCCGCCTACAAAGCCGCGATGCTGGCCAGCGGGCTCGTGCAGGACGGGGCGGGTGTGACGGTCATCATGACCCGCAACGCGAGAAAGTTCGTGGGCACGGCCACCTTCGCGGCGCTCACGGGCCGGCCCGTGGCGACGCGAAGCTTCGACCCCCGGTATCCACTCGGCGCCCACATCGAACTCGCCGCACGGGCCGACGTCGTCGTCGTGGCCCCCGCCTCGGCCGACTTCCTCTCCAAAACCGCCGCCGGCGCCGCCGACGATCTCCTCACCTCGCTGCTCCTGTGCGCCGAATGCCCCGTGCTCGTCGCCCCCGCGATGAACGCCGCCATGTGGGCCAAGCCGTCGGTGCAACGCAACGTGGACCGGCTGGCCGCCGACGGGCTCACGATCGTCCCGCCCGGCACCGGATGGCTGTCGTGCCGCCAGCAGGGCGTGGGCCGCATGGCCGAGCCCGCCGAGATCGCCGCGCACATTCGCACGGCCCTGGAGGCACGGCCGCGGCGACGGGACGGCTGACGCCATCCATGGCGAAAATCCTCCTCACCGCCGGCCCGACCCGAGCGCACATCGACGACGTGCGCTATCTCACGAACGCATCCAGCGGTCGGATGGCCACCGCCCTGGCCGCGGCGGCTCTGGCTCGCGGGCACGAGGTGGTGATCGTGAGCGGGCCGGTGCACGTGACCTATCCCCGCAAGGCCCGGGTCATCCCGGTCGTCACCACCGGCCAGATGCTGGAGGCCGCGCTCGTGGAATTGCCCTCCGTGGACGGGGTGATCGCCGCCGCGGCGCCGTGCGATTTCGAGCCCATCAGACGATTGCCCGGCAAGATTCCGCGCCGAGGCTCCGGCCTCGTGCTGCGGCTGAAGCCGACGACCGACGTGATCGCCACCCTGGCCCGCCGCGAGCGACCGGGACAGTGGTTCGTGGCCTTCGCGCTCGAGCCGGGGGCGGACCCGCGGCGGGCATTCGAGAAGATCACCGCCAAGCGTTGCGATCTGATCGTCGTGAACGACGTCACGGCGCTCGAGGCCGATCAAAACGCCGTCGCCGTCTACGACGCGCGTCACGTCCACGTCGGCTCGAAGCGGGCTTCGAAACGGGCCGTGGCGGGCTGGCTGATCCGGCTCGTCGAGGCGCGGCTCATGAGCCGGTAGTCGCAGGAGCCGGCGCCGCGTATAAATCGGCCTCCTGCCCGGAGCCCTCCCGATGATCACCGTCGCCATCCTCGGCGCCACCGGCTACACCGCCCTCGAAGCCATCAAGATCCTGCTCCGCCATCCTCAGGCGAAGGTCGTCGCCGTGACGAGCCGGCAGGAGGGCCGCCCCCCGATCGCCAGCGTCCATCCGAGTCTCGTCGGCCGCCTGGACCTGCCGCTGGAGGATCTCACGCCCGAGGAGGTCGGCACACGGGCCGATTGCGTCTTCGGCTGCCTGCCCCACTGCGCCAGCGCCGAGATCCTGCCGCGGGTGCTCGCCGCCGGCGCCAGGGTCGTGGATTTCAGCGCCGACTATCGGCTCGACGACGCCGACACCTACCGGGAGTGGTATGGACACGAGCACCCCGATCCAGGCCGCCTCGGCGCGACGGTCTACGGCCTGCCGGAGCTTTTCCGGCGGCAGCTCGCCGATGCCACGCTGGTCGCCAACCCCGGTTGCTACGCCACGTCGGCGATCCTGCCGCTGGCCCCGCTGCTGCGGAGCGGGCTGTGCGAGCTCGACGACATCATCGTCGATTCGAAGAGCGGGGTGAGCGGTGCGGGCCGCCAGCCGAAACTCACGACGCACTTCCCCGAGTGCAACGAGAGCATGTCGGCATACAACGTGGGCCGCCACCGCCACACGCCTGAGATCGAGCAGGTGATCGCCCGCCATGCGCAGGTACGGCCGCACCTCATCTTCACCCCCCAGCTGGCCCCCATGGATCGCGGCATCCTTTCCACGATCTACGTGAAGCCGAAACGACCGATCGGAGAGGCCGACGTGATGCAGGTTCTCCGCGAGGCCTACGCGGGCGAGCGTTTCGTGCGGGTCGTCGATCACCTTCCCGGCACGAAGGACACGGTCGACTCCAACTTCTGCGACATCACCGCCCGGGTGGTCCGGGGGCGGGTGCTCCTCATCTCCTGCCTCGACAATCTCGTGAAGGGGGCCGCCGGGGCCGCCGTCCAGAATCTCAACGTCATGTTCGGCCTGCCGGAAACGGCCGGCCTGCTCTGAATGTCACCCACCGACACGCCGATCCGCCTGCCCATTCCGCCCGTTCCCCGCGGGTTTCGCATGGGTGCCGTCCACGCCGGGATCAAACGCAACGCCACCCGCGAAGACGTGATGCTCGTGGTCTCAGACCTGCCGGCCACGGCGGCCGGTGTCTACACGACCAACCTCGTGTTCGCGGCGCCAGTCGCCTACGACCGGGCCCTCACTCCCGGACGCGGCTTTCGTGCCGTCGTGCTCAACTCGGGCAACGCCAACGCCTGCACCGGCGCGCGGGGACTCGATGATGCCCGGACCATGGCGGCTCTGGCGGGCGCGGCCGTCGGCGCGGCCGCCGACGAGGTGCTCGTGCTCTCCACGGGCATCATCGGCGAGTTCCTGCCGTTGGCGAAGATCCGCGCCGGTATCGCCGCGGTGCAGGGTCGGCTGGGCGACGACGACGAGTCGGCGGTGCTCGCCGCCCGCGGCATGATGACGACGGACACGCGACCCAAGCTGGCCGGCGCACCCTTCACGGCCGCCGGCACGCCGCACACCGTCTTCGGCATGGCCAAGGGCGCGGCGATGATCGGGCCGCGGCTCGCCACCATGCTCGGGGTGGTGCTCACCGACGCCGCCGTGGAGCCCGACGACGCCCAGCGCCTGCTCCGCGAGGCGGCGGAGGTGTCGTTCAACTGCGTGAGCGTGGACGGTCACATGAGCACCAACGACACGGTGCTGCTGCTCGCCAACGGCGCCGCGGGCGGGTCAACGCTCCACGGCGAGGGCCTCGCGGCCTTCGGCCGGGCCCTCACGGGCGTCTGCGAGACGCTGGCCCGCGAGATGGCCGACGACGGCGAGGGGGCCACCCACGTGCTGCGGATCGAGGTGACCGGCTGCCGCACCCGTGACGAGGCCCGGCAGATTGCCCGCACCATCGGCGACAGTCCGCTGGTGAAAACCGCGATTCACGGGGCCGACCCGAACTGGGGCCGGATCGTGTCGGCGGCGGGGTATTCGGGGGTGTCCTTCGATCCGGCAGCCTTGAAACTGCGGCTCAACGGCACGCCGCTGTTCGCTTCCGGAGCCCCCGTGGCCTTCGACGCCGAGGCCGTGTCAGCCTCGATCCGGTCCGCCCGGGAGACGCTGATCGAAGTCGACCTCGCCTCCGGCCCGGCGGCCATCCGCTTCTATTCCAGCGACCTGACGGCCGAATACGTCCACCTCAACGCCGACTACCACACGTGAGGCCCTCGGCGGGAGTAGAATCCTCGGTCTGCGGCCAAAACCCGAGCCTTGACGCGGCCGCGCCAAAACTGTTTGCTCTCGACCGCCCAGTCCGTCCCCGCGAGTTCGTCATCCATGCCGCTCGACGCGCCACTCTGCACCATCCGCTGGCTTCCCCTGCCGCTCGGCCGCACGTGGGACGAGATGCCGTCGGAACCGCAACTGCCTGTCCGCAGGCTCGAGTGCGCCGACCCTGATGACGACGACGACATCGGCGACGAGGAGGATCTCTCGGTCGCGCAGCCACTCGCCGACGAGGAGTCGAATTTCGACGACTTCGACGACGAGTTTGACGATGATTTCGAGGAGGACGAGAGCGACCCCGACTGGGATCATCCGGACGACGGCGATTCCGACGAATTGCCTCCCGGCAAGGGGCCGGCTCGCAAGAAGTAGGTCGAGACCCGCACGTCGTCACGCAGCCAGGAACCCCGCGCGGATGGCCGGACGCGACACCCCACAGCCCGCCTCCAACGACCCCGGATCGAAGGGGCCCGCCGAAGGTCTGGGCCGGCGGCGGAAGTCGGGGGCCTGGTTCGGCAGCCTCAGCCAACTCGATTTCGACATCGATTTTTTCGAGAAATTGCTGGCCCGGCGGGCGGATGCCGTCGAGGTGCTGCGGATCCTGGCGGAACTCGTGTCACGACGGGGCCTCGTGCAGCGGGCGGTGGATCTCGACCGCCGGCTCGTGGAGTTGCTGCCGGACGACTTCCTGGCCCGCTACAACCTCGCCTGCTCGCTGGCCCGGGCCGATCGCCCGGACGACGCGATCGACTCCCTGTCGCGGGCGATTCTGCTCGGCTACGACGACCTGGCCCACATGGAGTCGGACCCGGATCTCGAGTCCTTGCGGGACCACCCGGACTTCCGCGCCCTGATCGACGGCGACTGAGCCCGTGGCCCGCCGTGCCGGGTTGAGGCCCGGTCGGGTATCATGCCGCCCCGGAAACCGGATCGGCTCATCGCCACGGGAGCACGCATGCTCGACCAATACGACAAGATCACGGAAGCCGTCGCGGTGATCGCCGGCCGGTGGGCGTTGCGGCCGAAGGTCGGCGTGATCCTCGGCAGCGGCCTCGGGGCCGTGGCTGAAGCGGTCACCGACCGCGTGACGATCCCCTACGGCGAGATCCCGCATTTTGCCACGTCGGCCGCACCGGGCCATGCCGGACAACTCGTCTGCGGGCTGCTCGAAGGCGTGCCGGTCGTCATCCTCGAGGGGCGGATGCACGCCTACGAGGGCCACCCGCTCGCGCAGATCACGTTCCCGGTGCGGGTGCTGAAGCGCCTGGGAGCGGAGTTGCTCGTGGTCACCAACGCCTGTGGCGGCCTCAACCCGAATTTCCGCACCGGCGACGTCATGGTCATCGACGACCACATCAACCTGATCGGCGGCAATCCGCTCATCGGCCTCAACGACGATCGCCTCGGGCCGCGCTTCCCCGACATGTCGGCCCCATACACGCCCGACCTCGTCGATGCCGCGCTCGCGGTGGCGCGGCGGGAAAACTTCGTCTGCCATCGAGGGGTGTATGCGGCCGTGACCGGCCCCAACCTGGAGACTCGGGCCGAGTATCGCTTCCTGCGGATCATCGGCGCCGATGCGATCGGCATGTCGACGATCCCCGAGGTGATCGTCGCCGTGCACTCGTCGATGCGGGTGCTGGGCATCTCCGTGATCACGGACATGTGCCTGCCCGACGCCCTCGAGGCGGCCACGGTCGACAAGATCCTCGCCGCGGCCCGTTCCGCGGAACCCAAACTCCGCGCCCTCATCCTGGCGGCGGTCCGCGACGCGGGCCGAGGCTGACCTCCTCCGCCGTCGGGCCGTCCGTCACCGGATCGCGAACCTGCCCCATGCCAGCCCCCGTGAGCGTGCTCGTCGTCGGCTGCGGCCACATGGGGGCCTCCCATGCAAAGGCCTACCATGCCCTCGACGGCTTCCGCATCGTCGGCGTCGTGTCCCGCGGCGCAGCCTCCCGCCGGACCCTGCTCGACGCATTGGGTGCCGACTATCCCCAGTTCGCCGACTTCGACACGGCCCTGGCGACGACGCGGCCCGAGGCGGTCTCGATCAACACCTACCCCGACACCCATGCCGACTACGCGAAGCGGTCCTTCGCCGCCGGCTGCCACGTGTTTCTCGAGAAGCCCGTCGCGGTGACGGTGGCCGAGGCCCGCGAGGTGGTGGCGGCGGCGCGGCAGGCCCGCCGGAAGCTGGTGGTGGGCTACATTCTCCGCGTCCATCCCACATGGCGGCGCTTCATCGCGACCGCCCGCACGCTCGGCAAGCCGCTCGTCATGCGGATGAACCTCAACCAGCAGTCGTCCGGCGACCGCTGGCGGACGCACCAGGCGCTCATGCAATCGATGGCCCCGATCGTCGACTGCGGCGTGCACTACGTCGACGTGATGTGCCAGATGACGCGGGCCAAGCCCGTCCGCGTCAGCGCGGTCGGCGCGCGGCTGTCCGACGACCTGGAGCCCGGCATGTACAACTACGGCAACCTGCAGGTGACCTTCGCCGACGGCTCGGTTGGCTGGTACGAGGCGGGCTGGGGGCCGATGATGAGCGAGGTGGCCTACTTCGTGAAGGACGTCGTCGGGCCGCGCGGATCCGTCAGCATCGCGGGCGTCCGGGAGGGCGACACCGACAGCGACGAGGTCGAGGCGCACACGAAGGCGGCGGTCCTCCGCGTCCACCACGCGGAACTGAAGCCCGACGGCTCGTTCGCCCGCCGGGATGATCTCCTCGACTGCTCCGGTGAGCCCGACCATGACGGGCTGTGCCGGCTCGAACAGGAGTTCTTCCTCGATGCGATCCTGGCGGATCGCGACCTGTCAGACCACATGGCCGACGCCGTCGACAGCCTGCGGATCGTGCTCGCGGCCGACGAGAGCGTCCGCACAGGCCGCACGGTCGATCTTGCCTGATGCGCACGGATTCCGGCCGCGACTTCCTGCATTCCTGACCCGCCCCGCAACCCGCCCACCACCGTCCTCCTCCCATGTTCGAGCCCGTCCGCGGCAAGCCAGACTTTCCTGCTGTCGAGAAGGCGATCGCCGACGCGTGGCGCGTCGACGGCACCTACGCGAAGTCGTTGGAGCGACGTCGCGGCGCCAAGCGATTCGTCTTCTACGAGGGGCCGCCGACCGCCAACGGGATGCCGCATCCCGGACACTGCCTCACGCGGGCGATCAAGGATCTGTATCCCCGCTACCGCACGATGCGCGGCGAATATTGCGAACGCAAGGCCGGCTGGGACACCCACGGCCTGCCCGTCGAGGTGGAGGTCTGCAAGGAACTCGGCATCCACTCGAAGGCCGAGATCGAGGCCTTCGGCATCGAGCCGTTCATCCACAAGTGTCAGCAGAGCGTGTGGCGCTACATGCGGGAGTGGGAGGCGCTCACGGAGCGGATGGGGTTCTGGATCGACCTGTCCGCCGCCTATGTGACCTACCACCGATCGTTCGTGGAGAGCGTCTGGTGGGCGCTCGGCGAACTCTTCGACCGCGGGCTGCTCTACGAGGGTCACAAGATCGTCTGGTGGTGGGCACAGGGCGGCACGGCGCTCTCGAGCGGCGAGGTGGGGCAGGGCTATAAGGAAGTGGCGGATCCGAGCGTCTATGTGGCCTTTCCGCTCGTCGATGACGCCGGACGGCCGACGGCCCGCAGTCTCGTCGCCTGGACGACGACGCCGTGGACCTTGCCGTCGAACCAGTTTGCGGCCGTGCATCCCGACCTCACCTACGTCGTGCTCCGCGAGACGTGCAGCCCGGGGGCCGTTCCGGCCGACCGGGTCGCCGCCGAGTTCATCGTCGCCGAGTCCCTGGTGGCCGCGTTCACCGAAAAGCTCAAGACGTCGTTCGACGTGGTCGAGACGTGCCAGGGCGCGACGCTCGTGGGCCGGTCCTACCTGCCGCCGTTCGACACGTTTCGGCCTGCCGGCGCGCCGACCACCGCACCGCTGCTGGCCGGGGGCGCGGACGCGATCGCGTGGCGGGTGGTGGCCGCCGATTTCGTCACGACCGACTCCGGCACCGGCATCGTTCACGTGGCGCCGGCCTTCGGGGAAGTCGACTACGGCGTGCTCGTCGCGGAGCAGGCCCGTTTTGCGGCCGGCTCGGGGCCCGGCCTGCTCAACTGCGTGGCTCCTGACGGCACGTTCACCGACGTCTTTCCGATGGGCAGCGGGCGGTTCGTGAAGGAGTGCGACCGCGACATCAGCCGCGACCTGCGGGGCCGCGGCCTGCTCGTCCACCAGGAACAATACGTCCACGACTACCCATTCTGCTGGCGGGCCGACTCCGACCCGCTCATTCAATACCCGCGGAAGAGCTGGTTCATCCGCACGAGCCAGTTCCGTGCGCAGATGCTCGCCAACAACGAGCGGATCGACTGGCTGCCGGAGCACATCAAGCAGGGCCGGTTCGGCAACTTTTTGGAGACCAACGTCGACTGGGCCCTGTCGCGGGAGCGCTACTGGGGCACGCCACTGCCGATCTGGCGGTGCGAGACGACGGGCCGGACCGAGGCCGTGCGGTCGTTCGACGCCTTGCTCGCGAAGCCCGGCGTGAGCGGCGCCGATGCATTCGACCGTGCACACGCCGCCGACCCGACGTTGTCGCCCGACCTGCGGGTTCACAAGCCCTACATCGACGCCGTCACGTACGACTCCCCGTTCGCCGCCGGTAGTCGGATGCGCCGCGTGACCGAGGTGATCGACTGCTGGTTCGACTCGGGAGCGATGCCCTTCGCCCAGTGGGGCTGGCCGCACGCCGGCCACGCCGAGTTCGCAGCCCAGTTCCCCGCGGACTTCATCTCGGAAGCCATCGACCAGACGCGGGGATGGTTCTACAGCCAGTTGGCCATCAGCACCCTGCTCTTCGGCCCTGGTGCGAGCCCCGCGCTGCCGGCCGGCGCGGCTCCACCCGCGGCCGACTACCCGCATCCCTTCAAGACCTGCATCGTCCTGGGCCACATGCTCGGCGAGGACGGGCAGAAGATGAGCAAGAGCCGCCGCAACTACAAAGAGCCGGCGGCGATCTTCGACGCCTACGGGGCCGATGCCCTCCGTTGGTTCTTCTTCGCCACCCAGCCCCCGTGGACGACGATCCGCTACAGCGAACGGGCGATCCGCGAGAGCGTCCCCGAATTTCTCCTGCGGCTCTGGAACGTCTACTCGTTCCTCGTCATCTATGCCCGCATCGACGGCTTCGACCCGGCCTCGTTCCTCGCCGATCCGGGCACGCTCGACCATGCAGACCTGGCCCGCGCCCGCGGCTGGCGGCCGGTGGCGGAACGGGGAGAACTCGACCGGTGGATGCTTTCCGAACTTGCCGATGCCACGGCCGTCATGGTCGACCGGCTCGACGCCTACGATCACTTCGCGGCGGCGCAGCGGCTCTCGGCGCTGGTCGACGCGGTGAGCAACTGGTTCGTCCGGCGCAGCCGTGATCGATTCTGGGCCGCGGGCCGCGCGGACGGCGGGCCCGACACCGACCCGGCGAAGCTCGAGGCCTACTGGACGCTCTACGAGACGCTTCTCACCCTCACGCGCCTCGCAGCTCCTTTCGTGCCCTTCGTGACGGAAGAGCTGTGGCGAAACCTCGCCACCGTGCCGTTCGGCGACCGTGTGCCCACCAGCGTCCATCTCACCGACTACCCGATGGCCCGGGCCGACCTCGTCGACGGCGACCTCGTGCGTCGCATGGCGCTCGTGCGAGAGATCGCGTCGCTGGGCCGGGCCGCCCGCGCGAATGCCAGGCTCAAGGTCCGACAGCCGCTCGCGAAGGTGGAGGTGATCGTCGCCGATGCGCGGGCCGACGACGTCCGCTGGCTCGAGGCCCACGCCGACCTCGTGTGTGACGAGCTCAACGTGAAGCAGTTCGAGATCTGCCGTGAGCCCGACCGCTACATCGCCCGCGTCGTCCTCCCGGACCTCAAGAAATTGGGCCCCAGGCTCGGCAAGGATCTGCCCCGTGCCCGCGACGCGCTCGCGAAGGCCGACGCCGTCGCCCTGCTCACGGCCCTGCAGCAGCACGGCCGGGCCGAGGTGCCCCTCGCGGGAGGCGGCGTGGCCGTCGTCGAACGGGACGACGTCCTCGTGCGCACGACCGCCAAGCCGGGTTGGACGGCCGCCGAGAGTCCGCTCGCGGTCGTGGTGGTGGCCAGCGAACTGACCGCCGACCTGGTGGCCGAGGGACTGGTGCGGGAGGTCGTCCACGCCGTCCAGACCCAGCGCAAGGCCCTCGACCTCGAGTTCACCGACCGCATCGAGCTCGCGTTCGCGACCGACTCGGCCGACCTGCGGGCGGCCCTCGAGGCGCATCGCGACTACGTGGCCGCCGAGACGCTCGCCGTGCGGGCGACCGTGGCCGCGGGTGCAGGCGACGGTGAGTCCGTCGACATCGACGGCCATCCCCTCACCATCTCCATTCGCACGGTCGGGTGACCTGCATGGCCGGCGCCACCCCGCTTCGATTGGCCGTGCTCGTCTCCGGTGGCGGACGCACGCTCGCCAACCTGCTCGACCGGATCGCCACCGGATCTCTCGCGGCGGCGATCGTGACGGTCGTGTCGAGCCGGGCCGACGTCCGCGCCGTCGACATCGCCCGCACCGCGGGGCTTCCGCTGCGGATCCTGCCGCCGGCAGGCCGTGCTGGCGACGAGTGGAGCGGCGACGTCTTCGCAGCCTGCCGCGACGCGAACGCAAATCTGGTCGTGATGGCCGGTTTCCTGCACCTCGTGAAGGTGCCCACCGACTTCGTCGGCCGGGTCGTGAACATCCATCCGTCGCTCCTTCCCGCCTTCGGCGGCAGGGGGTTTCACGGCCTGCACGTGCACCGTGCCGTGCTCGACCGGGGCTGCACCGTGTCGGGCTGCACCGTCCATCTCGTCGACGACGAATACGATCACGGCCGCATCCTGCTGCAACGAATCGTGCCCGTCCTGCCGGACGACACGCCGGAGTCGCTGGCTGCCCGCGTCTTCGCGGCCGAATGCGTGGCACTCCCCGCGGCGCTTTCCGCCTTCACCGGTCCCCTGCCCTCCCTGAAAGGAACTCCATGAGCCGCTCCCTCGGCAACGTGATCGCCGATTCCCTCCAGTTGTCGGTCGGCTACGGCGAGCGACTTCTGAAGGCCATTCCGCAAGACCGCTTCGCCAGGTTCGCCGCGCCCGGGGGCGTGGTCGTGGCCTCGAATCATCCGGCATTCGTCTACGGCCACCTGAGCCTCTACGCGCCGAAGATCCTCCGCCAGATCGGACACCCGGCCCCGGGCGTGCCCGACCAGTTCGAGGTGCGGTTCTCGAAGGACGCCACGTGCGTCGACGACGTGGATGGCGACATCTATCCGGGCCGCGACGAGATCGTCGATTTCTTCCTGGAGGCTCACCGCATGGTGTCGGCCGCGTTGCGCAGCACCCCTGACGACGCCTTCCAGCAGGCGAACCCGGCCGAGGGGCGGATGAAGGAACTGTTTCCGACCATCGGCTCCGTGCAGGCCTTCTACTGCGGCGGGCACATGATGATGCATCTCGGGCAGGTCAGCGCCTGGCGGCGCATGGAGGGACTCGGCGCGGCATAGCCCCCTGGCGGTGGCACCGGTCATGTTCGCCCGGCGATCGTGAACCCGATGGCCTCCCAAAACGCCACGGCCCCCGGCCATGCATCGTGGGTTTCCACCCACACGGTGCGGGCCCCTTGGCGTCGCGCCCGGGCCACGGCGGTGGCCACGAGCGCGGTGCCCACGCCCGCTCGACGGCAGCCTGCGCCAACGAGGAGCCATCCGATCGAATGGCGGACACCGCCCCGGCCCGAGGACGTCACCAGCGTGGCCAGACCCGCCGGAAGGCCCTGGTGCCGCGCCAGCCACGCCTGCACCTGCCTTCCCGCACGACTGCGGCACTCCGCGAGCACGGCCGGCGGTGAGGGCCCGCGAAACGCGTCGGTTCGAGACGCCTCGATCACGTCGATGATTGCGGGCCCATCGGTGGCGAGGTCGACGGCGACCACCGTCGCGAGCCCCGGGTCGGAACGGCCCCTCGCCGTCGATGCCGTCGAAAATGCGAGTCGCACCACGCCCACGCCGCACCGCCGGAAATCGTGGCCTACGCTTCGGAGCAAAACCGAGGATACTATCGCGACGGCCGACCGCCGCCCCGGCATTCGCCGTCCACCGCGTTCCCCATCACGAGTCACTCCAGGAGCACCGCCACGCATGGCTACGAACAAGGCGCCAACCGGAAAGCCACTTGCGAACCTCAAGGAGGAGATCTGCGAGATCGGACGCCGGTTGTACGCCAAAGGCTTCGCGGCCGGCAACGACGGCAACATCTCCTACCGCCTCGGCCCCAACGAAGTGCTCTGCACACCCACGATGATCTCGAAGGGCTTCATGAAGCCCTCCGACCTGTGCATCGTCGACATGGACGGCAACCAGATCAGCGGCAGCCGGAAGCGGACGAGCGAGATCCTCCTCCACCTGACGATCATGAAGGAGCGACCGGACGTGAACGCGGTCGTGCACTGCCACCCGCCGCATGCGACGGCTTTCGCGATCGCCCGTGAACCCATTCCCCAGAGCGTGCTGCCGGAGGTGGAGATTTTCCTCGGCATCATTCCGATCGCCCGCTACGCGACGCCGGGAAACCAGAAGTTCGCCGACACGGTCAAGCCTTTCGCGAAGGATTCGTCGGTCATCATCCTGGCCAATCATGGGACGGTGAGCTTCGGCGAGTCGGTGGAGAAGGCCTATTGGTGGACCGAGATCCTCGATGCCTACTGCCGGATGCTCATGCTCGCGAAGGGCATCGGTCGCGTCAGTTACCTGACGAAGACCGAGACGCAGGAACTCCTCGACCTGAAGGCGAAGTGGGGCTACACCGACCCGCGGCTCACCGGTGCCTCGACCTCCTCCAAGAAGACGGCGGCCCGCGGCAAAACCAGGACGCGACGTCGCTGACGGGCGTGTCCATCCGACCGGCATGGCAGGCCGCAGCAAACGTGCGGACGAACCGCCACCGGCAGCCCCGACGGACGGGTCGCCTGCGGATCCTGGGTGATCCGTCATTACCGCCTGGGCGTCGCCGGCCGTGAAATCGCGCGGCGCCGGGCGATCTCGGCCTGAGAAACGCCCCACAGGCGCACCGTGCCGTCCCACGCCCCGCTCACGAGCGACGTGCCGCCGGAGCCAAACGCGACGGCCCAGACCTGATCGCGATGACCCGCGAGCGTCACCACCGACCGACCGGTGAGGGCGTCCCACAGATGCAGGGATCCATCGGCCGCCGCGGCGGCGATGCGGGTTCCGTCGGGCGAAAACACCGCCTTCCACACCTGGCCGGCAGGGCCTGTCATCACGAGATCCGCGGAGCCGTCCGCCGTCCGCCAGAGTCTCACGGTGCCGTCGGACGATGCCGTGACGAGTCGCGTTCCATCCGGTGAAAAAGCCGCCCAGTTCACGGGTCCGTGGTGACCGGCCAACCGCCTCCGCTCCGTTCCGCTGGTGGCATCCCAGAGCCTCACGATCCGATCCTCGCACGCCGTCGCGACGGTCGCACCGTCAGGAGCGAAGGCCGCACAGAACACCCGGGCCGGATGGGCGAGCGCGGGACCAGCCACGGCGGCCGTGACCGGATCGTGGAAGCCGACCGTGCGGTCCTCGGACGCCGTCACCACGCGTCCACCGTCCGGCGAGAAAGCCACGGCATAAATCCGCTTGGAGTGGGCCTGCGTCGCGACCTGCCGCTCGCGCGTCGCGACCTGCCACACGAACAATGCGCCGTCGTCGCAGGCCGCGGCCAGACGATCGCCCGACGGCGCCCAGGCGACCCCGTTCACCCGGCCTAATCCAGGGCCGAGCCGGCCCGCATCCTCCAGCGTCGCCGCGTCGAACAGCCGCACTTCCGCCGTATCAACACCTGCCGCGATCACCCCGCCGTCCGGCGACAGGGCCGTCGACAAGACGCGACCTCCGACCATCGCCTCGTCTGGCCGCGAAGCGGGCTTCCAGATCCGCACGGCCCCATCGGCGCCCCCGGTCGCCAACCGATCGTCGTCGGCCGACCATGCCACTCCCCAGACCGCTCCGCGATGGCCGCGGAGATGCCCGCGTTCCACGCCCCGCTCCACATCCCAGATGCGCAGCACGCCGTCGTTCGCGGCGGTCGCCACGCGACTGGACGTCGCCGCGAAGGCCACTGCATTGACCCGGCATGGATGCCGCAAGCACGCTGTCGCCATGCCGCTGTCGAGATCCCAGACTCGCACGGTGCCGTCCTCGGAGGCCGATGCGACGAGACGTCCGGTGACGTCGACCGCGACGTCGAAGACGCGGTCTTCGTGGCCCCGGAGCATGGCGATCGACCGTCCGTTTTCGACGTCCCAGACCCCGACGACGCCATCGTGTCCACCGGTCACGACCCTGCGACCATCCGCTGAGAATGCCGCCCCGTACACGGTGCCGTCGTGCCCGCGCAAGACCCGCAACTCTCGGCCCGTGTCGACGTCCCACAGCCGCGTCGTCCGATCGCGGGATCCGGTGACCGCACGGGTGCCATCCGGGGAAAAAGCCACTGCATACACCACCCCGCGATGGCCCTCCAGCGTGCGGACGCGCTCGCCCGTCGCCACGTCGAATAGTTCCACCGTGCCATCGGTCGCCGCCACCGCGAGTAGCCGGCCATCGGAAGAAAAGGCCGCTGACCAGACCGCGTTGCCGCTGGTGGCGAGGCTGCGGACCACCCCATCCAACGACTCCACATCCCGCAGCCGCACGCCGCCGCTGCGATCTCCGGCGGCCAGCCAGCGACCGTCCGGCGACCACGCCACCGCCGTCACCACGTCCTCGGAGTTGGGAATGGCCAGCACCGCATCATCGAGCGCTGCCGACACGCAGGCGATCTCGATCGGCTCACCCCGACCGTCGGCCCGGGCCAGATGCCGAGCCTCGTCGAGCAGACGATCCGCCGCAACCACATTGTCGCGATCCCGGGCGGCCGCGGCGAGCAGCACCGTCGACGCTTGCAGCTGTCGACGGGCCGCAGCCGCCTCGGCCATGGCCCGCTCGCCCGCGACGTCGGCCACGCGACGCTGGCCGTCGAGACGCAACGATAGCGCCGAAACCGCGACCACGGCGGCGATGAGCGTGGCCGCCGCGCCCGCGCCGGCCGCCACGGCCACACGATGCCGCCGCGCGAGGCGTCGCACTGACTCGAGCGGTGTCGGCGGCCGGGCCCGGATGGCCCTGCCCGCCAGCCAGCGGTCGAGATCGGCCGCCAGCTCGGCGGCATCGCCATACCGCTCGGCCGGAAGGGGCTCGAGGCACTTGGCCACGACCACGGCGAGCGCGCGGGCGTCGTCGCGGCGTTCCTCCGCCGACGCTGCCCGTTCCACGATCGTCGTGCAGGGCGCGGCGCCACTCCCGAGCAGGCGCATCGCCTCGGCAACGGACTTCTCGGCCAGATCGTAGGGAAGTCGACCGGCGACGAGTTCGTGGAGCACGAGTCCGAGGGCATAGACGTCGCTCCGGGCGTCTGGTCCGCGATCCGGTGCGAGCAACTGCTCAGGACTCATGTACCGCAGCGTGCCCACGACACGACCGCCGAACGCGGCGGTCGTGTCGACTGCAGAGCCCTGCGGCTGCGATGCGGCTTCGTGCAGTGCGGCCTGGGGCTCCCATGCTATGCCGTAGTCGATGACCTTCGGCTCACCATCGGACCC
>CAIXGY010000122.1 GCA_903919035.1 uncultured Planctomycetaceae bacterium
GCAAACCAATCCTCTTCCTCCCCACCGTGGAATCCGTCCCGTCCCGCCCCACGGGCCCCACGCGCGTCCGCCTCCCCGACGGCCGGGAGTGGGTCTTCCGGTTCGTGAAGGTGGCGTGCAACGTCGCCCATCCGGCCGACGCCGCGAGTGCCCGTGGCAACAACGCTCTGCCTACTCTGCTGCGCGACTGGTTTGGCCCTGACGCGGGTCTCCCAGGCACCAACTTCGAAGTCGAGTTCACCGCTTTAGATGGAGCGTGGTCCGCCGCTCCCGTTGGAGCGCCTTCCGAAACGTGGCGACGGGCTTCCAGCCCGTCGAATACGCCGGCCACTTCAACCGACGCAACGCCGCCACTTGAGCTCGTGGATAACCCGCCCCCCGCCGCCCGTTACACCACCCACGTCCCGGTCTACGACCTCACCGCCGCGGCGGGCTTTTGGGGACCGGAGAGTCTGCCGGAGGAGATCGGCTGGACGGAGGTGCCGGGCGTTTCGCTCAAGCCCGGCATGTTCGTGGCGCGGGTGACGGGCGCGTCGATGGAGCCGCTGATCCCGGACGGCTCATGGTGCCTGTTCCGCCCGTGTCCGGCGGGCTCGCGCGAGGGCCGGATCGTGCTCGTGCAGCTGGGCACGGACGGCGCGAGTGAAAACGGCGGCCGATTCACCGTCAAGAAATACCACTCGGAGAAGACCGTCACCGCCGACGGCTGGCGGCATGACCGCATTCAGCTGCTGCCGCTGAATCCGGCCTTTGAGCCGATCGAGATCGAGGCTGAGCAGGCCGCAGACGTCGTGATCGTCGGAGAGCACATCTTGATCATTCCGGATGCCGGGTTTAACCGTTGAACCCGGCGTGTCCTTCCTACACTGTTCGATCCTCCACCCAAGGTCCCCCGGCTGACCAGGTGCTGATAAACGGCCGATCATCGCGAAATGCGGTCAGCGGAGGCCAGATGAAGAGTTCCACGATCTCGATGACACGAGCCGGATCGGGCGGGGCCTCGAGGCGGCTGCGGCGCAGAAACGCCTTCCACTGCACGGCCCGGCTTGGATCAGCCATAAAAATCGGCGTCAGTGCCAGTGGCCGCTCATCTGGCGGACGCGTGCCCCGGTGCCGGAACGTCGCCGCGATACTCTCGGCCAGCAGCCGCCCGTCGAAATCAAACGTCGACGCGAGCACGAACAGATCGTAGAAGTCCTTCATGCGGCTGTTGGCGGCACCGAGCGTCACGACCGCTTCCGCCTTCTCGGCAACAACGGTCTCCCGCGAGTAGACAAGCAACTCGGGTGATGGGTGGTCGAGCAGAGCAGGAAACGTAGCCCGGCTTGCTGGAGGAATCAGGAAGTCACCGAAGCCGATGTCGATCTGCAACGGCACTCTGGCCGTGCCGAGCAGCGCATCGACCCGAATCGATACGCCGCCATGCGTGTTGCGGACGCGAATCTCCCGGGTCTCCAGCATCTTCGTGTCGAAGCTGATCGCATCCGGGGCGGTGATCATGAGAATGCCGCGGATCACCTCGATCATTTCCGCGGTTGCTGTCCGCGCGGGCGTGTGCAGATCGATGTCCCACGTGGCTCGGCGGCGGTCGATCCGCCAGAGCGTCAGGAGTGTTGCTCCCTTGAGCACGAACCGGTCGGCATGGCTTGAGATACCGAGCCGATAGAGAAATCGCTCGGCCGCGAACTCCGCGAGCACCGTCTGAAACTCGGCCTGGCGCTCGGTGGCGATAATCGCAAGCCGCGCCCGCACCGAATCGGGGCTGTCGGGATTGCGTCGGACACGGCTCATGCCACGCTTTCGAGGTAGGGGCGAATCACCCGTTCCACGCGGGCGACCTTCGCGTGCCGCAGCAATGCGTCGATCTCTCCGGGGTGCCGCTGCACGAATTCCTTCAGGGCCTCGATCGCCACGTCCGTACCGATCCGATTGCGAAACTTGAAGCAGTCGGCCACGGTCTTGGCGGGAGTGGTGATCGCAACCTTCGTGCCTTCGATGCGGTGATGCTCGACACCGTCGGCCAGGTGCGGCCGAGCCACATGGACAAACCGGATCGGCACTCCGCCGCCGACAGGCCGCCACGCGTTGGGCGGAATAGCCACCCACACCTCGAACGGGTTTTGGGTGGTGAGCCGATGGAAGCGGACGGCGGAGAGCAGGCACACCACGCCTCCGGGCACCTGGCGGGCGGCTCGAGCGAGGTCGTGCCCGACGTCTGGGCTGGCATCGGGCAGCGAATAAACCCCACGGGCCACCCGTCTGAGGGTGCCCCGTTCGACGAGCTTCGCGAGCATTGTTCGCGATACGCCGGCGGCCTCGAGCTCGCGGCTCCGGGCGACGGCCTGGCGGCGAAGGAGGCGACAAGCCTTGGCGGCAGGAGTGTCCATGGCGGCAATCCCGGCGACGCAGATCAGGAGTTTGCAAACACTAGTTACTTGTGCATAAGTAACGAGCATTTGCAAACACCGCAGACGAGAGGCCTTCGGCGTCTCGAAGCAGCCACGAAAACGCCAGGCATCAGTCAAGGAGTGTACAGGCGTACCGTTTCTCGTCAAGGGGCTTTCAGCGCGGGGCCGCAAGCCAGCTCGCGGGACCAACGTTGTCCCTCCGCCCCGTACCCTCCCAGGGATGGTTTGCCTTGCCACGCTCGCCCCCGCGGCCGCCGCCGCCGACGCCACGGGGTTTGCCCTCTTGAAGCGGTATCTCGGCGGCCGGGAGCCGACGCTTCCGGAGGGCTGCGTGCTCGACGTGGAGCTCGAGGCGAAGGAGCTGCTCGCGCGGTTTCTGCCGGCGGGCCGGGCCGCGGTGGAGGAGGCGTATCGCGGCATGCGGGCGGAGCTCGGGCGGCGGCCGACGCCGACGGAGCTTTTGCATGCTCACTATCTGCCTCACACGTTGCGAGCGGCCCACGGCAGTTGGTTCGGGTTTTGCCGGGCCGAGGGGGATCTCGATGCGAGCGAGGATCGCGTCGTCGAGCGGTTCAGGGCGTGGCTCGGGATGCTCGAGACGACGAACCTCAACAAGTCGTACAAGATGGTGGTGCTGCGGGTGCTCCTGGATCGCGACGCCTTGTGGGACGGGCTCGAGATTCCGCGGCTCGCGGCGGCGTGCCGCTCGTTTCTCGAAAACCATCCGGCGTTGCGGGCGGATCTCGAGGGGGCGGCCTTCACCCGCGTGCCGGACGACGCCGCTCTCGACATGGAAAACTTCGCCGCGTGGTGGCTCGAGTGGCCGCTCTCGCGGTGGATGGACGACCAGGCCGGCCAGCGGTGGTTTACCCGCCGGGGCGACAGGTTCGTGGCGGATTTCACGTGCCCGCCCGAACTCCGCGCGGCTTTTGAGTTGCTCACGGGCGAACTCGTCGATCTCCGTCTCGCGCACTACACGCGCTCGCGCCTGTCATCCCAAAAAGCCCCTCGCGGAAGTGAGGAGACTACGCGCTCCACCACCTTCCGCGCGAAGGTCTCCCACTCCGGCGGCAAACCGATCCTCTTCCTCCCTAGTGTCGAATCCGCCCCCTCCCGTCCCACGGGTCCGACGCGCGTCCGACTCCCTGACGGCCGGGAGTGGGTCTTCCGATTCGTGAAGGTCGCGTGCAACGTCGCCCATCCGGCCGACGCCGCAAGTGCCCGTGGCGACAACGCTCTCCCCGCGCTGCTCC
>CAIXGY010000123.1 GCA_903919035.1 uncultured Planctomycetaceae bacterium
GCCTCGCTTCGCACTCCGTGCTGCGCTCGGCCAGCAACGCCGGCTCGACGGCACGGGCATCCCCCACGCCTCGCCCCACGAAAGCGAGGAAGGATCGGGTCTGCCCATCCCCTCGAGACGGCGTAGACCGGGCAGCGAGCGTCCGGCGAGAGGGTGTGGGCAGACCCGAGCCGGTTGGGCTCCAAAGAACGGCTGCCGACGAGATGCCTACGCGAGGATCAAGTGGGGTCCGTATCAGGCCCGACGTCACGGCGCTGGCGATCGGCAATCTCGGCAAACGGGGCGACGCGGCATCCTCTCTCCCTCTCCCCAAGGAACAGGGCCGGGGTGACGGCGGCCCCGATCCGGAAGATCCTCGAGGCTCTCGACGAGCCGCTCGGGCCGCCGCCGAGCGGCGGAGCGCAGGCAGCATCGAGTGCGCGGAGTCGAGGACGGCCCAAGCGCACGTCCAGCGCGAGGGCACGCGCACTCCCGAGCCGGGTTCGGCGAATTGGTATCCTTGTCGCATTCCACACTGAGTCCCCGAGCACCCACCCATGCACCTGCCCGCCTGGCGGTTCGGCACGCCCTACGAGTCGCTCGAGCGGGAGACGCTCGTGCACTTTCTCACCGGCGAACCCGTCGCCGAGGTGAGCCAGGTGGGCGGCGCGATCGTGGGCCGCGACCTCCAGAAGGCCGGCCGCGCCCGGGCCGCGCTGCTCGCCCTCGATCCCGAGGAAGTCGTCGAGCGGCTCCAGACGGCCGGCAATCTCTACGCCACCGGCACCGTGATGGTCGGTGACACGAAACAGTCGCCCGACGACTTCGTGAAGCAGCAGTCGGCCACGACGGGACTGCCCGAGAGCCTCTGTCGCGCCAACATGCAGAAAAACATGTTCGTGCTGTCGAACATGGATCGGATCCTCGATGCCCTGTCACGCGGCCTCGACACGCGGATCCTCTGGCAGGGGCACGGCGTCGAGCCCCGGGGCGTGACCGTCAGTTACCAGGCGCAGTCACCCGTGCTCGGCCTCGTGCTGCCCTCGAACTCGCCCGGCGTGCACACCCTCTGGCTGCCGGTCGTCGCGCTGGGAGTGGGTCTCGTCATGAAGCCGGGCAGCCAGGAGCCGTGGACTCCCTATCGCATGGCGGCCTGCATGGTGGAGGCGGGGATCCCCGCGGAGGCGATCGGCCTCTATCCGGGCGCCACCGACGTCGGCGCCGGGATCCTCGCCGGCTGCCGCCGCAGCATGATCTTCGGGAGCGCGAAGACGGTCGAGCAGTACCGCGGCAATCCCGGCGTGCAGGTGCACGGTCCCGGCTTCTCGAAGATCATCCTCGGCGACGACTGCGTGGACGACTGGGAGTCGTATCTCGACGTGATGTGCGAGAGCGTGGCCCTCAACAGCGGTCGTGGCTGCATCAACGCGTCGGCGATCTGGGCCAGCCGCCACACGCGGGCCATCGCCGAAGCGCTGGCGGCCCGGCTGGGGCCGGTGGACGCGAGACCCCCGGACGACCCGCAGGCGAAACTGGCGGCGTTCACGGTCCCGGGCGCTGCCAAGGCCATCTGGGGGCAGATCGAGGCGGGCCTGCGGGCGCCCGGCGTGACCCACGCCACCGCGGCCTACGGCGACCGGCTCGTCGAAGGGGAGCGCTGCGGCTGGCTGCGGCCCACAGTGGTGCACTGCGCGAGCCCTGATCCCGAGATCGCGAAGGCCGAATACATGTTTCCGTTCGTGAGCGTGGTCGAGTGCCCGCAGGCGCACATGCTCGAACGGATCGGCCCCACGCTCGTGGGCACGGCGATCACCGCCGACGAGGATCTGCGGCGGCGACTCGTCGACTGCACGCACATCGACCGGCTCAACCTCGGGCCGATCCCCACCACGAAGCTCGACTGGCTCCAGCCGCACGAGGGCAACATCATCGACTTTCTCTACCGCTCGCGGGCCCTGCAGTTCGCCCCGGCCGCGGTGGAGGCGGGCCGGCAGCAGGTCGTGCGGGCGACGACGTGAGCGAGCGATCCATGACCGCGCCCGCGTGGGACGAGCCCGCGGAGTTCTCGCTGCGACCGGGGCCCCGGCTCGTCGTGGGGCCGGGCACGCTGTCCCGGCTCGGAGACCTGGCGCGGCAACTCGGGGCGAGACGGGTGCTCGTGGCGAGCGACCCCGGCATCGTCGACGCGGGTCATGCCGCCGCGGGCATCGAGGCGCTCGAGCAGGCGGGCCTCACGCCCGCGCTGTTCTCGGCCTTCGGCGAGAATCCGACCGAGTCCGACATCGCGGCCGGCGCGGCCGTGGCCCGCGACTTCGCGCCCGACCTGCTCGTGGGGCTGGGTGGCGGCAGCTCGATGGACTGTGCGAAGGGAATCAACTTCGTCGTCTCGTGCGGCGGCCGGATGCGCGACTACGCGGGCCGCGGCACCGCCACCGGCCCGTTGCTCCCGTCGATCGCCGTGCCGACGACCGCCGGCACCGGCAGCGAGACGCAGTCCTTCGCCATCGTCACCCACGACGACACCGGCCGGAAGATGGCTTGCGGCGACCCCCGGGCCGCCTTCCGCGTCGCGATCCTCGACGTGAACCTCACGCTCACGCAGCCCCTGTCGCTCGCGGCGCTGACGGGCATCGATGCGGTCTCGCACGCGGTCGAGAGCCACGTGAGCCGGGCGGCCACGGCAGGCTCGCGGATCTATTCAAGGGAGGCCTGGCGGCTGCTCGCCGCGAACCTGCCGCTCGTGTTGGCCGACGGCGGCGGCCCGATCGGTGGCCGGTCGGCCGTGCAGATCGCCGCCGCGCTCGCGGGCCTGGCGATCGAAAACTCGATGCTCGGGGCGGCCCACGCGCTGGCCAACCCGCTCACGGCGACCCACGGCGTGGTGCACGGCCAGGCCGTGGGCGCGATGCTGCCCCACGTCGTGCGATTCAACGGCCCGGCCTGCGGCGACCGCTACGCCGAACTGCTCGCCGACGTCGGCATCCAGGCCGCGCCCGCCACGGCCGGTGACCGGCTCGCCGAGTGGCTCGCCGACCTGCTCGCGCGATCCGGGCTGAAGTCGTCGCTCGCGGCGCTCGGGGCCGGGCCGTTCGACGTGGCGGCCCTCGCCGCTGCCGCCGCGACCCAGTGGACGGCGGGCTTCAACCCGCGGCCTGTGACACCCACCGACCTGGCCGACATCTACGGAGCCGCGGAATGACGACGAGGTTTGTCGCGATCGCAGTCACCGTCGTGGTGGTCGGGGTCTCCGCGTTGACCATGGCCGAGGACGACCTCGCCGCCGCACCGGCCGATGCCTGGCCGCTGGCCCGCGGCTGCCTCGCCGGCACGGGCCGCTCCGCGGCCGAACTCGGACTTCCGCTCGTCGAGGCCTGGCGGCGCGACATCGACAACGCGTCGTTCGGCGCCGTGCCGGTGATCGCAGCCGGCACGATCTACGTCGGCGACCTCGACGGCACCTTCCACGCGCTGGCCCTCGACACGGGCACCACCCGCTGGTCGTTCACGGCCGACGCCGCGGGGTTTCCGGCGGCGGCGGCGGTCTCTCCCGACCCCGCGCTGCCGCTGGTGGTGGTCGGCGACGACGCGGGCACGATCCGCGCCTTCGACGTGGCGACCGGGGCCATCCGCTGGCGGCACGAGACCGGCGGCGAGATCTCCGGCGGCCCGACGATCCTGCCGTCAGCCACTGGCCCGCGGGTGCTCGTCGGCTCCCAGGATGCCTCGCTGACCTGCCTGGCGCTCGACGACGGCGGCGTCGCCTGGACGTTCACGAGCGCCGACCAGATCCGCTGCGCGCCGACCGTGGTTCACACGGCGGACGGCGACCGCGTGCTCATCGCCGGCTGCGACGGCCGGCTTCACGTGATCGACGCCGCCTCCGGCGCCGAGCGGGCGACCGTGCCGATCGACGGGCCAACCGGCACGACGCCGGCGGCGGCGGGCGAGGTGGCCTACTTCGGCACGGAAGGAGGCACGTTCTTCGCGATCGACGCCGGCGCGGAGCGGATCCTCTGGCAGTCGCGGGCAGCAGCGGGCGGGCAGTCATACCGCTCGAGCGCGGCGCTCGCAGGCGGTCTCGTGATCGTCGGATCACGGGGCCGGGCCGTCGAGGCCTTCACGCGGGCCGACGGCGGCCGTGCCTGGCGGCGGCCGATGCGGGGCCGGGTCGATGCGTCGCCGGTCGTCGTGACGGCCAGGGGCGGCGTTGCTCCCGCGGCCGCCCGTGAGGTCGCGCTGGTCGCCGACGCGGCCGGGCGGATCGCGGCGCTCGACGCGCGGACGGGCGAGCCGGCCTGGGAATTCGACGCCGGTGGCGGCTTCGGCGGCGGCGCCGCAGTGGCCGACGGTCGCGTGGTGTTCGCCTCCGACGACGGTCGCGTGTGGTGCTTCCGCTCGGGAGACGCCGCGGAATGACCTGGATCCAGCATGAGATCGTGCTCGCGCCGCGCCGGCGGGGGTTTCACCTGATCACGGCCGAGGTCGAGGCCGCTCTCGGAGCCATGCCGCAGCTCGCGGTCGGCCTGCTCCACGTCTTCATCCGCCACACGTCGGCGAGCCTGTCGATCAACGAGAACGCCGATCCCGACGTGCCACGGGACCTGGAACTGGCCCTCAACGGGATCGCCCGCGAGGATTTTCCCTATGCCCACACCCTCGAGGGCCCCGACGACATGCCGGCGCACGTCAAGGCGTCGCTGCTGGGGTCGTCGGTGACGGTGCCGATCCGCGGGGGGCGGCTGGCCCTCGGCACCTGGCAGGGGATCTACCTCTGCGAACACCGCGACCGGGGCGGCCCCCGGCACGTCGTTCTCACGGCCCATGGCCAGCCGGCCGCAGCCTCCGCGGCACCGTAAAAGTCCCCCCCGCCCCCGCCAACGTGTCGGCGGCCCCCGGGGCTGCATTTCGCGCCGGGGAACTGCCGATTTTTCCCGGCCGAACCATTTTTCCACCGGCTCCGTAGGATTCGTCGCGGTGCGATCCGCGCCGGCTCGACGCCGAGCGGGCCGCCCCGGGCCCACCAAGGAGCGGCAACCATGGCACGCAAAGACTCTCTCCTGAACATGCATGCGATCCTCGTGCGGCGGCGCGACGCACTCCGCAGCGCGCTGGCCGGCGACCTCACCCTGCTCAAGGAACTCCGCAGCGAATCGCCCGGCGACGTCATCGACGCCGCCTACGATTCGGCCCAGGATGAGATCAGCTCCCAGCTCGCGGAGGTCGAAAGTCGCGAACTCGCGGGCATCGAGAACGCCCTGGAGCGGATGAAGGCCGGCACGTACGGCGTGTGCGAGGTGTGCAGCGGCAAGATCCCGATGGCCCGCCTCAACGCCCTGCCCTATGCCACCATGTGCATCGACTGCCAGCGCGAA
>CAIXGY010000124.1 GCA_903919035.1 uncultured Planctomycetaceae bacterium
AACAACACGGGGCTCTACAACGCGGGCTCGTATCTGCCGGCGGCCACGGCGGGTCTGCTCTCCCTCGGTGGCCTGCCGGTGCTGGGTGCGGGCTCCGGCTCGGGCGGGCTCGCGCTCATGGCCGCCGTGCCGGAGCCCACGACCTGGGCGCTGGCCGTGGCGGGCCTGGCGGCGGCAGGATCGGTGCGGTGCCGGCGGCATCGCCGGCCTGTGGCGCTGATGCGGGGCTGAGCCTGCGTGCAGGCATCGGTCGCAGGCTGTAGCATGGTTGCCACATGCTGCGAGCCACCATTCTCACCGTCATCGCCTCGAGCGTGTCGACCCTCGCCTGTGGCGAGATCGTCGAGCATCTCCCCGACACGGGCGACCATCCCGGCTTCGTGCACGAGATGGACGTCCGCGTCGAGCGGATCGACGGTGTGCCCGTCGTGTTCGACCACGGTCAGGTGCGGCCCGAGTTTTCCGCGGCATCGGACTCACCCACGCGGCGACGGAAGCCGCTCGAGGCCGGCTGGCGGTTCCGCTTCGATCCGGCCGACGAGGGACAGGCCGTGGGGTGGGCGACGGCCGGTTTCGACGACGCCGACTGGACGCCGGTGGAGGTGCCACACTGCTGGGACATGATGCCGGGCGGTAGGTTCTGGGACTGGGGCGACCGCTCCACGGCGAACCCGCCGCACTACGACGGGGCTGCCTGGTATCGACTGGCCTTCGACCACGAACCCGCTCCCGCCCTGCGGCACCGCCTGGAGTTCCTCGGCGTGCAGCAGCGGGCTCGGGTGTTTCTCAATGGCGTCGAGATCGCCCGCCACGAGGCCGAGGGCCAGCCGCTCTCGGTGGACGTCTCGACGCACCTGCGCCGTGGACGCAACGTGCTGGCCGTGAAGGTGATCCGGCTGGCGAACCATGCGGCCTTGCCGGTGGGTGAAAAGGACGAACGTCAAATCCTCCAGGTCCATACGGCCCATCCGAAGCCGCCGGACAACTGGCCCTATGCGGGGCTCGTGCGGCCGGTGACGCTCGTCGCCGAGCCCGCGGTGACGGCGCGCAAGACCCTCATTCGCACGGCCGACGACGCGTTCGAGGCCGCGGTGGTCGTCTGCAATCACGGCGCCGCGCCGGTCGAGGTCGAGGTCGACGTGTCGAGCGCCGCGCTCGCGTCCGCGCCGCGGTCGCAGCGACTCGCCCTCCCAGCCGGCGGCGTTCGGGTCGCCCGGTTCGACGCGGACCTGCGGGCGGAAGCGGAGCATTGGTCGCCCGAGCGGCCCCGGCTCCACGAGGCTCGGGTGTCGGTGACCACTGCGGGCCGGTTGCTCGACGAGTCCATGGTGCGGTTCGGCATCCGCACGTTCGGCATCGACGGCCCGCGGTTCGTGCTCGACCGCAGGCCGGTGTTCCTGAACGGTGTGGCGGTCTACGAGGAGACGCATGAGCGCGGCGCGGCGCTCCTCGAGGCCGACCACGTCAGGCTCATGGATCTCGCCCGTGACGCCGGGGTGAACTTTCTCCGGCTGCAGGTGGGGCAGCGGTCGCCGGTCGCCTATCGTCTGGCCGACGAGCGCGGCATCCTGGTCACGGGGGAGTGGGGCGGCTTCTGGTACGACGAGCCGTCAATGGTGGCACAGATCGCCGATCCGCGGTCGGTCTACCTGTCGCACGGCCGGTGCACGATCTGGGACCTCATGAATCATCCGTCGGTCGTGCTCTGGTGCATCCACAACGAGAGCCATCAGTTCTGTGCGGCCTATGAGCCCTTCGTCCGTGCCGGCATGGAACTCGTCCGCGAACTCGACTGGCAGGGCCGGCCGGCGACGTGGGCCGCATGGCATCCGACCAAGGGCGAACCGCACTTCGAGCATGCCGACGCCGTGGGCTTCAACGAGTACCGCGGCGCGATGGATCCCTTTGAGAACCTGGAACCCGACGTCGAGGCCTTGATCCGGGATCATCCGGGCAAGCCGCTCATGGTTCTCGAGAACGGAGCCTGGGCGACCCGCGGCCGTCGGAGTGACGGGACAAAGGGTGGCACCGAGGACTGGCAGGCCGACCTGTTGGTGCGTCAGCACGAGGTGCTGACGCGGCACGTGCCCCCGCTGGCCGGCTTCACCTACTGGATTCTGGTCGATTATCGATCTCGGAAGCCCTACACGGGCAACTCACGCGCCGACGGCTACTCGATGATGGGCATGTACGATCACGACGGCCAGCCGAAGCTCGTCCGCGACGTGTTCCGCGGGCTCCGCTGGGATCCGGCGACCCGCTGATGCCGGTCGCCGACGCCCGCCGGGGTGGGTCGAATCCTCCCGGGCCGGACGCGGGCGGCCGAACCCTTGCGTGGCCGCGGCCGTACCGGACGGTGCGTCACGCAGGGCGGGCAGCCTCGCGTCGGAATCCCCCGATCCGTGGCGATGTCCGGCAATTTTCGGGCGAAATGCTAGGAAAGACGGTCGTCGGAGCATGGAATAGACGAGGAACAGGGCGGGACGCATCGGGTTTCCCCGCTATCTGAGCGGGGATCTCGCACCACGGAACGAGCACCATGAGTCCACTCCGTCCGGCAATCGCCGCCAGCTGCCTGGCGGTCTTCGCGTGGATCACGCCCGCCGGCGCGGCCGACACGCTCTCCTTCAGCACGCAGACGCTCGGGGCGGTGAAGACGGTCGCCCAGTGGGGCTTCGACAACACCTGGGCGAGCGCGGGCAACGCCCGGTCGGTCATCGTCCACGGTGGCGGCCCGGCCAACGTGAGCCTCGTCCGCATGGAGTACCAGCGGCAGGAGCGGCTCAACGACGATGGCAGCCTGGGGCCGATCGCCATCGCATCGCTCGACGAGCAGGCCGCGATCGCGCTCATGGCGGGCAGT
>CAIXGY010000125.1 GCA_903919035.1 uncultured Planctomycetaceae bacterium
CTGGGCCGCAACGTGCTCGTCGGCTTCATGGCCTGGGACGGCTTCAACTTCGAAGACGCGATCATCATCAGTGAAGAACTGGTGGAAGCCGACGTGTACACGTCGATCCACATCGAGGAATACGACATCGAGATTCGCGACACGAAGCTCGGCCGCGAGGAATTCACCCGCGACATCCCGAACGTCGGCGAGCGGGCTCTCCACAACCTCGACGAGGGGGGTATCGTCCGGATCGGCACCTACGTGCGGCCGGGCGACATTCTGGTCGGCAAGGTGTCGCCGAAGAGCAAGACCGAGCTCACGCCGGAGGAAAAGCTGCTCCACGCCATCTTCGGGCGGGCCGGCGAGGACGTGAAGAACGACTCGCTGGAGGTGCCGTCGGGCGTCGAAGGCATCGTCATCGCCACGGAGAAGTTCTCGCGGCAGATGAGCCTTTCCGAGGACGAGCGAAGAGAGTTTCAAAAGCAGCTCAAGGAGACCGAGGCGTCCGGCAATCTGCAGATCGCCGAGGCCTTCGGCGGCCTCGTGTCGGAAATCGAAAAAGTGCTGCAGAAGCCACTCACGGCGGCCGACGGCAGCGCCCTCGTCCGCAACCAGGATCACAAGGTGGTGGCGGAACGGGCGGCGGCGTTCAAGCCGGACGAGATCGAGATTCGTTCACCGGAGCGTCGCGCGGCCGTCGACAAGTTGGTGAAGACCATGTGGCCCGCCGTGGAGGAGGCGATCGACGCCCGTGACCGGCGGCTCAACAGCATGAAGCGCGGCGACGAACTTCGGCCGGGCGTGCTGCAGATGGTGAAGGTCTATGTCGCCGCCAAGCGGGTCATCTCCGTGGGCGACAAGATGGCGGGCCGCCACGGCAACAAGGGCGTCATTGCGAAGATCCTTCCGAAGGAAGACATGCCGTTCCTCGAGGACGGCACGCCGGTGCAGATCCTGCTCAATCCGCTCGGAGTTCCGAGCCGCATGAACGTGGGGCAGATCCTCGAGACCCATCTGGGCTGGGCCGGGATGTTGCTCGGGTTCCAGGCGATCACGCCGGTGTTCGACGGCGCCAGCGAAGACGACATCAACAAGGTGCTCGCCGACGCCAAGCTGCCGAAGCACGGCAAGGCGCAGCTGTACGACGGTCGCACCGGCGAGCCGCTCGAGCAGGAAACCACGGTGGGCTACATCTACATGCTGAAGCTTCACCACCTCGTCGACGACAAGGTGCACGCCCGATCGACCGGCCCCTATTCGCTCATCACCCAGCAACCGCTCGGTGGCAAGGCCCGCTTCGGTGGGCAGCGTTTCGGGGAGATGGAGGTGTGGGCGCTCGAGGCATACGGCGCCGCGTACATCCTCCAGGAGTTGTTGACCGTCAAGAGCGACGACGTGGAGGGACGGACGAAGATCTACGAGAGCATGGTGAAGGGCGAGAACACGCTCGAGGCCGGCACGCCCGCCAGTTTCGACGTGCTCACCAACGAGATCCGGGGTCTGGCTTTGAACATGCAGTTGGAGAAACGCCGGATTTGAGCAGGTCATTCGCCGACCCCGGCTGCCCCTTGTGGCGGGGCGGGATCGCGCGTGGGGCCACCGGAATCAGTGCCGGCGAGTGTGAGTCGAGGCGAGTTGAAGTCGAGGTTGGAACGCGGGCCGTCGAGCGGGTTCAAAAAAGAAAACAGGGAGATGACACGTGAGCATCGGTGAAGCCACCTACGATCGCGTCAACGACTACTCGGCCGTGAAGATCAGCCTGGCGCGGCCGCACGACATCCGCAGTTGGTCGTTCGGCGAGGTCAAGAAACCCGAAACGATCAACTACCGCACCTACCGTCCCGAGAAGGACGGCCTGATGTGCGAGAAGATCTTCGGACCCGAGAAGGACTGGGAGTGCTCCTGCGGCAAGTATCGCGGGATGAAGTACAAGGGCATGATCTGCGACCGCTGCGGCGTGAAGGTCACCCATTCGCGGGTCCGCCGCAAGCGAATGGGGCACATCGAACTTGCCGCGCCGGTCGTCCATATCTGGTTCTTCAAGGCGATGCCGAGCCGTCTCGGTGCGCTGCTCGATATGAAGACCTCGAGCCTGGAGAAGGTGATCTACTTCCAGGACTACGTGGTTCTCGACCCGAAGGACACGCCCCTCAAGAAGCAGCAGTTGCTCACCGAGGAGGAGTATCGAGAGGCCCGGGCGAATTACGGTGATGCCGCCTTCGACGCCGAGATGGGCGCCGAGGCGGTTCGCAAACTGCTCCTGGGGCTCGACCTGGTGCGGCTGTCGAAGGAGCTCCGCGAGGAGTTGGCCACGACGAACTCGAAGCAGAAGAAGAAGGACCTGGTCAACCGGCTCAAGATCGTCGAGGCCATCCGCGACAGCGAGAACAAGCCGGAGTGGATGGTGCTCGACGTGATCCCGGTGATTCCGCCCGATCTCCGTCCGCTCGTCATGCTCGATAGCGGAAATTTTGCGACGAGCGACTTGAACGACCTCTATCGCCGGATCATCAACCGGAACAACCGGCTCAAGAAACTCGTCGACCTGAATGCCCCGGAAGTGATCATCCGCAACGAGAAGCGGATGCTGCAGCAGTCAGTCGACGCGTTGTTCGACAACAACCGCTGCAAGCGGCCGGTCTTGGCCTCGAGCAATCGCCCGCTCAAGAGCCTCACCGACATGATCAAGGGCAAGCAGGGCCGATTCCGCGAGAATCTGCTCGGCAAGCGGGTGGACTACTCGGCCCGCTCCGTGATCGTCGTCGGGCCGAATCTCCGGCTCCACCAGTGCGGCCTGCCGAAGAAGATCGCGCTCGAACTGTATCAGCCGTTCATCATCCGGCGCCTCAAGGAGCTCGGCCACGCCGACACGATCAAGAGCGCCAAGAAGATGCTCGAGCGGAAGGACGCAGAGGTCTGGGACATTCTGGAGGAGGTGATCCACAACCACCCGGTGCTCCTCAATCGCGCGCCCACGCTGCACCGCATGGGCATCCAGGCCTTCGAGCCGGTGCTCGTCGAGGGCAACGCGATCAAGCTCCATCCGCTGGTGTGCAAGGGCTTCAACGCCGACTTCGACGGCGATCAGATGGCAGTCCACCTGCCGCTGTCGATCGAGGCGCAGGTCGAGGCCCACACCCTGATGCTGTCGACCAACAACATCTTCAGCCCCGCCAACGGGGCGCCCATCATCTCGCCGTCGCAGGACGTCGTGATGGGCTGCTATTACCTGACCATGGCGATGGCCGGTCGGACCGGCGAGGGGATGGTGTTCAAGAGTTTCGAGGAGGTCGAGTTGGCCCATTCGCTGGGCAAGGTCGACACCCACGCCAAGATCAAGGTGAAGCTGCCCGGACAGCGCCGCCTGAAGACCGACGTCGAGGCCCTCGGCAAGCCCGGGGCCGTCATCGAGACGACGGTGGGTCGCGTGCTCTTCAACTCGATCCTGCCCGAGGGGATGCTCTTCTACAACCTGCCGATGCGGTCCAGCGAACTCGCGCGGGTGATCTCCGACTGTTACCAAACGCTCGGCCGGCGCCGAACGATCGACCTGCTCGACGACATGAACCGCGTGGGCTTCAGTTGGAGCACGCGGAGCGGCCTGTCGTTCGCCACGGATGACCTGATCACGCCGACGACGAAGACGAGGATCATCGGCGAGGCCGAGAAGGAGGTCATGAAGATCCTCAAGCGGTACCAGAAGGGCGTGATCACCGACGGGGAGCGTTACAACTCGGTGCTCGATGCCTGGACGCATGCCCGCGAGCAGATCACCAAGGAGATGATGACGGAACTCGAGCAGGACACCGATGCCAAGCCGACGCGCCGCAGCGGTTACGTGAACCCGATCCATCTGATGGCCCACTCCGGCGCCCGCGGTGGCGTGGAGCAGATCCGCCAATTGGCCGGCATGCGCGGCCTGATGGCCAAGCCTTCGGGAAAGATCATCGAGACGCCGATCAAGGCCAACTTCCGCGAGGGCCTGACCGTCCTCGAGTATTTCAGTTCAACGCACGGCGCCCGCAAGGGTCTTGCCGACACGGCCCTGAAGACGGCTGACTCGGGATACCTGACTCGAAAACTCGCCGACGTGGCCCAAAACGTGGTTGTGACGATGCACGACTGCGGTACCACGCAGGGCATCGAGAAGGGCGTGATCTATCGCGGGGAGAAGGTGGAGGTGCAGCTCGCCGACAGCATCCGCGGGCGTGTGAGTCGCTCGGACATCCGCAATCCGATCACCGACGAGGTGATCGTCCACGAAGACGAGTTGATCACTCCGAAGGTCGCCCGGCAGGTCGAGGAACTCGGGCTGGAGAAGATCCAGGTTCGCAGCGCGCTGACGTGCGACGCCCCGCTCGGTGTCTGCCGGCTCTGCTACGGCATGGATCTTTCCACGGGCTCGCTCGTGGAGGAAGGCATGGCCGTCGGCATCATCGCCGCCCAGAGCATCGGGGAGCCCGGGACGCAGTTGACCATGCGGACGTTCCACATCGGCGGCGTCGGCCAGCGGGCCATCGAGGAGAGCGAATACAAGGCGAAGCGTGCCGGCACCGCGAAGTTCACCAGGCTGCGGACCGTGCAGAACGAGCAGGGTGAGCAGATCGTGCTGGCCCGCAACGGCGAGATCGCGATCGTCGACGCCAAGGGCCGCGAACTCGACAAGTTCGACATTCCGGCGGGGGCCATCCTCAAGGTGGCCGAGAACGACGAGGTCAAGCCGGGCACCGTGCTCGTGCAGTGGGATCCGCACTCCATCCCGATTCTCTCCGAGGTGAAGGGAAAGGTGCGCTACGAGGATGTGATCGAGGGCGAGACGCTCCGCGTGGAAAAAGATCCCAGCGGCCACATGCGGCGGATGGTGATGGAGCACAAGGGCGTCTATCACCCGCAGGTCGTGCTCGAGGACGAATCGGGCAAGATCCTCGACTTCTATTACCTTCCCGAAAAGGCCTACATCGAGGTGTCGCCGGGCGAGATGGTGGCGGCCGGCCACGTGCTGGCCAAGACGCCACGAGAGGCGTCCGGCACCCAGGACATCACGGGCGGCCTGCCGCGGGTCACGGAAATCTTCGAGGCCCGCAAGCCGAAGGATCCGGCGATCATGGCCGAGGTCAGCGGCAAGGTCGAGCTGCTCGGCGAGAAGCGCCGTGGCAAGCGGACGATCGTGGTCCGGAGCGAAAGCGGCGAGGAGCGGGAGCACCTCGTCACGCACGGCAAGCATCTCCGGGTGCACGCCGGTGACTTCGTGAGGGCCGGTGAGGCGCTCGTCGACGGCCCGCTCGTGCCGCACGACATCCTGCGGATCTCGGGTGAGGAAGCCGTGCAGCAGTACCTGGTCCGTGAGATCCAAAACGTCTACCGCAGCCAGCGGGTGGACATCGACGACAAGCACATCGAGATCATCGTGTCGCAGATGCTTCGCAAGGTGAAGATCGAGACCGTCGGTGACACGAACCTGCTGCCAGGCAGCGTGCTGGACAAGCACGAGTTCAGGCAGGCGAACGAGCGGCTCAAGGATTGCGTGCGGATCACGGAGAAGGGCGACAGCGAGTTCGCCGTCGGGACCATCGTGCCGAAGGACGCGCTGACGCAGGCGAATTCTCAGATCGAGGTGCTCGGAGGCGCCGCTGCCAAGGGGGCGAAGCCGAAGCTCTCGACCGCCAGCACACAACTCCTCGGTATCACCAAGGCCAGCGTGCAGAGTTCCAGTTTCATCTCGGCGGCGAGTTTCCAGGAGACCACGAAGGTGCTCACCGAGGCTGCGCTCGCCGGGAAGATCGACAACCTGGTCGGCTTGAAGGAGAACGTCATTCTCGGGCATCTCATTCCGGCTGGGACGGGCTTCAACACGTTCCAGACGGCCGAGGTGCGGGTGCGGCCCGAGGCCCTCGATGCGCTGCGGATGGACCGGGAGAGCCTCCTCGCGAGAAGCTTTCCGCTGCTTGCCGCAGCCACAGAGGAGTCTCCCGCTGCCCAGCCGAGCGAAGGGGGCGACGCAACGCTTGCGGAGTGACACGGCCCGGGCAGGCTGTCGGGGCGGGCTGTGGCCGTCGTTCCGGCTCGTGCAGCGTGCGTGTGGAACGGGCGACCGTCAGGGCGTAGAGTCTGGCGCCAAACCCCGTATCGCGGGCCAGGCGGTGGGTGACTCTGGTGATGGTCAGGATGAACGGTAGGAACCAGAAGCGAACGTGGCTCGTTCTGGAGGCGGCGTCCACTCCGGTGGGCCGAGTTGCCGCCCGGACGCTTCGTGGTCGTCTCGAAGCCGTCTGGACCGAGCTGGCGGCGGCGGTGCATGACCCCGGTGACGCGGAGCGCGTGCATCGACTTCGGGTCGCGACACGGCGGACGCTCGCGGCGTTCGATGTGTTCCGCGACCTCATGCCGCCAAAACGTAGCGCCTGGTTCGAGCGGCGTCTGGCCGAGATTCGGCGGGCGGCTGGTGACGCCCGGGATCTCGACGTGCTGACGGGCCGCCTCTCCTCTCCGCAGAATCCCCGGCCGAAAGCGGCGGCTCGCAGCAGGCTGGTGGCCATGCTCGCGCGCCAACGTGATGATTCGCGGGCTCCGATTCACGACCTGCACGGTCGGCTGGTGGCGGCTGGCTGGTGCGACCGGGTCGATGCCCTTCTGGCCCGGATTCCTGCGGGCTCGCGGCAACCGTCTTTCGAGGCTTACGCTCGCGAGCACTTCAAGCCGATCGTGGATCGGTTTTTCGCGAAGGCCGACCGCAAACTGCACGACGACGACGACGTGCACCGCCTGCGGATCGCCGGCAAAAAGTTCCGCTACGCACTGGAGATCTTCGCGCCGGTGATCCCACAGCGATCCCGGGTGCGCTGCCATGAGGCGCTCGAGCGATTGCAGGAGACCCTTGGCGAATTCACCGATCATGCATCTGCAGCCGACCGTTTCCGGCGGATGTCGCGAGATCGGCGCATTGGTCTCGATGTCGACGCACTCGAGGGCTTGTGCCGGACGGAGTCGGCGCTGGCGGCGGAGGCACGAAAGGCATTCGTCAAATGGTGGGATGGACGGCGACGGCGCGACCTGCGCCGGACGATCGAGCGCTCCATCGGACGACGCAGCGCATGATCGTGAGCCGACGGCCACCGGACGGCGCACGAACTCGCCCGACGTCGGTGGTGGGTGGCGCGACGGTCCTGGGACTCATGGCGAGCATGCTGCTCGGCTGCAGTGCCCACCGAGAGTCGGAGACGCGACATCCAGCCCCAGTCGTCGGTGAGTCCGGTTCACATGCCGCGAGCGACGGTTTTCAGGCGACGCTGCCGTCGGCCGCGGCGCGTCCGGATGCGGCACCCGAAGGCATGGTCTGGGTGTCGGGAGGTGAATTCTCGATGGGGTGCGCCGACCCCCGCGGCATGCCGTTCGGCGGTGTCGATCCCATGGACGATGCCCGGCCGATACACCGCGTCAGGGTGAGGGGATTGTGGGTGGATCGAACCGAGGTGACCAACGACCAGTTCGGGGATTTCGTGGCGGCGACGGGCTACGTGACCGTCGCCGAGCGGACGCCGCGGGCCGAGGATTTTCCTGGAGCACCGCCGGAGAATCTGGTGGCGGGTTCGATCGTGTTCACCCCACCGGACGTGTTCGTCCCGTTGCGGGATGCCACGGGTCGGGCTCATCTCCAGTGGTGGGCCTATCTGCCGGGTGCCGACTGGAGGCACCCTGCCGGGCCCGGCAGCGATCTGGAGGGCCGCGGTCGCGATCCGGTCGTGCACGTGGCCTACGAGGACGCCGAAGCCTACGCGCGCTGGGCTGGCAAGCGATTACCAACCGAGGCGGAGTGGGAATTCGCGGCCCGGGGTGGCATGACGGGTGCGCCGTACCCGTGGGGAACCGAGTTTCGACCTTCCGGCCGGTGGATGGCCAACACCTGGCAGGGACGGTTTCCCGGCGAGAACACGGCCGAGGACGGCTTTGCCGGGCTCGCGCCGGTCGCCTCGTTTCCAGCCAACGATTACGGACTCCATGACATGTCGGGAAATGTCTGGGAGTGGTGCACCGATTGGTATCGCCCCGACACCTATCGGATCGATGCCGGACCTGACGGCAGGCTGGTGGTCCGCGACCCCCATGGACCGGCGGCGAGTTTCGACCCGCAGGAGCCGGGCCAGGCCAAGCGGGCGCAGCGGGGCGGCTCGTACCTTTGCAGCGAGGAGTACTGCTCACGCTACATCGTGGGCACGCGCGGCAAGGGGGAAGTCTCGAGCGCCACGAACCACATCGGCTTCCGCTGCGTGAAGGATCCGTAGGTGACCGGGCGTTCCCGAAACGTCGTTTTGACACGCCCAACCGGCCCGGGGCAGGCCACGGGTCCTACTTCATCAGCTTTTTGAGCTGGGCCAGCGTGCGGGTGTTGGCGACGTCGGCGGCCTCGAGGCCGGCGCGGCGGGCCTGAAGGATGCCGCAGCGCATCACCTCGAGGCCAGCGGTGGAGTGGGCGTCGGTGGAGATCACGAGCTTCACGCCGGCCCGCTTCGCTGCCGCAGCCAGTCGGTCGTCGAGGTCGAGCCGCCACGGGTTGGCGTTGATTTCGAGGAAGGTGCCGGTGCGGGCTGCGGCGTCGATCACGGCTTCCATGTCGACGTCGTAGGCCGGACGGCGATTGATCAGCCGGCCCGTCGGATGGCCGATCACGCTCACGTGAGGGTTTTCGATCGCCTCGACGATCCGTGCCGTGATCCGGTCGCGGGGTTGATGCTGGCCGTAGTGCAGGCTCGCCACGACCCAGTCGGCCTTTGCCAGGACGTCATCGGGAAGGTCGAGGCCCCCCTTCTCCAGCATGTCGACCTCGATGCCCTTGAGCACCACGATGGGAGGCGGGCCGTCCTGCGACAGCGACTCGTTGAGCCGGTCGATCTCACCCCACTGGTGCAGCAACCGCTTCCTGTCGAGGCCATGCGCCATCGTCACCCGCTGGCCATGGTCGGTGATCGCCACGTAGGCCAGGCCGCGTTCGATCGCCGCCCGCACCATCTCGCCGAGCGTGGCTTCGCCGTCGGTGGCAGTCGTGTGCATGTGGAGGTCACCGTGGATGTCGGTGAGCTCGACGAGCTCCGGAAGCTCGCCCAACTCGGCACGGTGAATCTCGTCGCCTCCCTCGCGAAGTTCGGGAGGGATCCAGGGAAGGCCGACCGCCCGATAGACATCCTCCTCCGTTTCACCGGCGAGGCTCGGGCCGCGCGGCCGCGGCTCGGCATCCACGCCGCCCGGAATCCGCCACACGCCGTATTCGTTGATGGTGAGGCCGCGGTCGCGGGCCCGCGACCGGAGCTTCACGTTGTGCTCCTTCGAGCCCGTAAAATACTGCCAGGCGGCGCCGAAGGCCCCGCGGTCGACCACCCGCAGGTCGACCTGCACGTTCCGCGGCCCACGAATGCTCGTCTTCGTGTCGCCTCGCAGGAGCACGGCCGACGTCTCGGGCCAGCCGTGCAGATGATCCATCACGGAGGCCGCGTCATCGCCGTCGACCACGAGATCCAGGTCGCCGACGGTCTCACGGCCTCGACGCCAGCTCCCTGCTGCCTCGATGCGGCGCACCTGAGGGCAGCGGCGCATCCATGCCAGGAGCGTCTGCACGATCGCATCAGCATCCGCCCAGAGGAGGCGGGCATGCTCTGGACTCTTGGCGAAGGCGATGTTCGTGAGAATCGCGGCCTGCGTCTTGGCGCCGAAACCCTTGATCGTGGCCACGCGGCCTTTGCGGCAGGCCTGCTCCAGCGCGTCGAGCGAGTCGATGTCGAGCCCATCGACCAATGCCTTGACCTTCTTGGGCCCGAGGCCCGGCACGCGCATGAGCTCGAAGACCACGGCCGGCACCTCGCGAGCGAGTTCCTCGAGCAGCGGCAGCTTCCCGGTGTCGAGCAACGTCTCGATCTTGCCCGCGAGATCCGCCCCGACACCCTCGAGGTCGGTCAGGGATCGGCCGGATTCACCCCGCACGGAGGCGAGTGACTCGACCATTCCGCTGATCGTGCGGGCCGCGTTGCGGTAGGCACGCACGCGGAACACGTTGGCGCCCTGGTACTCGAGCAGGTCGGCTACGTGATCGAAGGCGGAAGCGATGTCGGCATTCGTCATGGGGAGCGTCCTGCATGGGGTCCGCCGCCGAGAGGCGTGCGACGGCCATCAGGGTACGCTGCCGATCAGCGAGTGCCGAGCGTCGAGGGGAGGGCAGCCGTCGGGTAGCGGGGGCCGGCGGTCATGGCGGGCTGCCACGACGTCGTGTGGTTGGTCGGCTCGAGGAGCCGGGGGAAGGCACGCGTGGCGCCAGTCGGCCCTGTGCCCGGCAGGAGCGGCATGCCGCCATTGCCGCTCGTCGATGGTTGCGCGGCCGGAGCCGTGGTGCCCGATGAATTGCTGCCCGGCACGAGGCTCGGAGGCGGGACGCGGTCGAGTGTCGCACCGGTCTGCGCCGGCGCCGGGGAAGCCGGCACCGAAGTCGGCGGCGCGACCGCACCCGACGACGGGGCGCGGGGCAATTCGGGGATCGGCTTCAGCGACGGTGCCGGGGAGAGCGCCGGGGGGGCGGTCGGTTGCGGCTGGAGCTGCGTCGTCGCCTGGGGGGCGTACGTGCCGGCCTGGGGCACGACCTGGGCCGGTGGATAGCTCGTCGCGGGAACAGCCTGGGGATATCCGGTCGCAGGGAGCGCGGGCGGGCTGATGCTCGGCTGGCCGGGAACCAGTTGTTGCGGGACGTCCGCGCCGGCGGCGCCCCAACCCTGCGGCAGCGGTTGCGCGGACGGGACGGCGGGCGTGGCAAATGGGCTCGCGGCCGGCGTCGCCGGCCCGGGCAAGGCCGGGGCCGGGGGGTATGCGACCGGAGCGCCCACCGCGGCTGGCGGCGCATAGCCAGGTTGCATCTGTACGTACTTCGTCGTCGTCACGGCCCGATATTGTGTCACAGGCACATTCACCGCCTGCTGCACGTATTGCGTCACCGGTTGCATGCACTCGGTGGGGCAGCCCGTGCAGGGATCGATTTCGCACGACGGCTTGTAGGTCGTGACGGGCACGGATTGGTACTGGGTGCGGTACGTGGTCTCGGGAACGTAACTGGTCTGCTGCACCGGCACCATCACCGGCGGCGGGGGCGCTGCGATGGGCGCCATGACTGGCGCGACCGGCGCGATGGCGTACGCCGGAGCCTTGCGAAAGCAGGAGCCGCAGCCGGCAAACAGGCCGCTCAAGCAGCACTCCTGGCCAGCCGCCGGCACCGCGAGAATCGCGGCCCACGCCGGAAGCCAGAACCGAATCGCACGGATCGTCTTCATCTCCAGCTCCTCTTCGCTCGCCCCGACGATCCGCGCGGACGTGGTCCGGCCGAATCGACGACATTCCTAGCGTAGGTCGCCGCGCCGTGGGGTTCAGGAAAAAAAGCGACGCGCGTTCATGAATCGACGGGACGGTCGCCTCACGACCGTCACATGCGGTGCGTTCGTCATGACCGGCACCTGATGCCACCCCATGACGGCGGTGAGGGGCGACCGCTTCGGGGGCGGTTCGCCTCCCTCTCGCCGCGTTGCCGGCTTCCGCGTGCCCCCGCGACTGATGGTCAACGGTCCCGGCAACGCCGTTCGAATCGATCGTACAGATCGTAGAGCGCTTCGCGGAGGTTCCCGCCGTGCGCGGCGTAGGCGTCGACCACATCCTCGGCGGCGATAAGGCCGCCGTGATCGGGGAGGTCGGCGACGATGCGGCCGAGCAGAGCCGGTGACGTCGTGCAGTGGACAAGCGTCGCCATCCGGCCCGGGCGATGCACGGTGACGATCAGCCCCACGCCCCGGTACCGGGCCACATGGCTGACGAGCGCCCCCTGCAGTACCCCCAGCGTCTCCCAGCCATCGACGCAGAGCATGGTGCCGGGGCGTGAACGGAACACCGCTCGTGCGACGATCGGCCCGTCGCGTCGCGACCGCGACCGGATCCGGCCGGCGAGCAGCCCGGAATCAGCCAGCGTGCTGGCGAGTGCGGCGAGAAGGGTGGACTTGCCGGCCCCGTGCATGCCCTCGATCGCCGAAACGCCGAGGCACCGGGCCCGGCGGGCCAGGGCTGCCACGTCGAGTGGCAGGCCGAGGGAATCCAACGGCGGCACGGCTCCAGGTCGCGTGAACCGCGTGGCGAACGGATTGTGCCGGCCGACAGGCGGCGGGGCGGTCGTCAGCACGGTGCCTCCCGAACCGCCAAGGGTGCGGCGGGGGGCACGCGGCCCATCACGAATTCCTGCTCCGAGACGTAGTCCCTGCCGGCGGCATAGAACACCCGCACGCGGACACACCAACGGATTTTCACGATCACACCCTCGTATGTCAGTGGGCTGGCGGGAAGGCGAGTCTCGAAGTCGTGTCCTGCCAGGGCGGCGAGCAGGGCGTCACGATCCACGATCCTTTCGAAGGCATGAACCGCGAGATCCTCTTCGCCCTTTCCCTCCGTGTACCACACGACCGACAGTTCCAGGGCCCGGACGGACTCCGGATCCACGCCCCCGACGCGGCTGTGCACGACGAGCGGAGCGGCGGCGTCGTAACGGCGTCCGGGACGGTCGAACTGCACGTCGATGACGGGCGAGCCCCGTCCGCCATCCGGAGACAGGCTCACGGTGATTTCTCCGCGGCAGGGTGGACGATGATCGGAAACATCCGGGTGAACGGGGGCCAGCGGGCTGGAATGCCGTGCACCCTGATTCGCCAGCGGACGGCGTTGTGTTCCGACAGGAAGGAATGCATGGCGACGGCCGGGATCGTCACCCCGGCGATCCCCTCGAACCGCGTGCCCGGTGAGACACGGATGTCGCGCCAACCGCGGAGCTGTTCGCGATGCACGACGAGCGACTCGCTCCGGGTATCGGTGCCTTGGTGAAAGGTCGCCTGCTCCTCGCACTCCAGCGTCACCGTCAGTTCACGGAGGTCGCCCGAGCCGCCCTGGGCCAGCAGGACGTCGTAGCGGCCGCCAGGCCGGAGGGGATGGTCCGAGATTTCGAGTTGGGTGGTGCCGACAGCGGTCTTCAAGAGCAGGGCACGCGTGAACAGCAGGATTGCCGCGCAGCCGACCGCGCCGGCCGGCACCAGCATCGCGAGCAGAAACCAATGCAGCCTGCCTGTCGCGAAGTCGAGGCCGGCGCCGACCGCCAGCACCGCCAGCACCGTGTTCCACGCCACAGCGAACAGGCCAAGCCCAAGCAGTGTCCACGACTCCGGGCTTTCCAGGGGCAGGCGATAGCGCAGCACGGTTCCCGGTGAGTTGGTCATGTCGTCGCATGCTGGAATACCCGGAAGTCCGGTGGCCGATTTGAATTGCGAGGATGTCAGCACCGGCAGGGTCCCCGCCGCCGCGATCGCCTCCTCAGATCGGCCCCAACGGCGAACCGCACGCAGCAGTCCGGAGCCGCCGAATGCGAGGAGTGCGCCAGGGAGGAGCAGGGTCAGTCCCCACATCCACCAGTTGAAGCCCCGGTGCAGGACGACCGTGTCGGGATCGGCCGGGTCGAACCAACCTGAAACCTCCGCGCCCAGCGGCCACGCTGCCAACGCGGCGATCGCCGCGGGGCGATCCGCCGTGGTCGCGGCGGCATCGGCCCTGGTCCACGATTCGCGGATGCCTCCCAGCGCCTCGTACCGCACGCGGAACGACGGTGTCCACGTGGCCGAGGCCGACCCGGGCGGATCCTGGACCTCGCGACGAATCAGTCCCTGCCCGATCACCCGGCAGACCGTCGGCACGTAGTCGCGATTGACCCGCCATTCCCGCATCGCCACGCCGGTCACCAGCAGCGCGCCGAACACGAGGCCGGCCATCACGAGCACGGCGTGAAACAGCCCGTCGCCGAAGGAGCCCCAGGCCTGCGAACCAGTTCGCCGGTGGCCCCGCTTCTTGCCGAATATCCGCGGCAGCCTCACGCTCGCGCTCACTGTCCGAGAAAACCCGTGTCGCGGCCCGCTACATCTGGGCGACGGTTTCGGGTCCCGCAGCCGGGGCCCCCGCCGACTGCCCCTCACCGTCGACCGGCTTGCCGGCTCGGAAGAAACCGATCTTTTCGAGTGCCTTGTAGACCTCCTCCAGCGTCTTCTCGCCGAAGTTCGAGATCGCCAGAAGATCGGAGCGGGTGCAGTTGAGCAGGTCGTGAACCGTGAAAATCCCGCGCTCCTCCAGGCAGTTCGTGGTGCGCACCGAAAGGCCGATCTCGGCCGTGCTCATGTCGAGCTTCTCGGCCATTTCGTCCGATTGAGTCAGGTTTTTGTATGGAATGCGCGGCATGGGGTCCCTCCCGTGTGCGACAGGTGACGTGGCGACTGCCGACGCCGACGACGGCGTGGGGCGGGCGGGGAATATAATCGAAATCACATCAATCCGGCCACCGGCCGGCGGTCGTCCGCGCCGGGTGCGGGTCCCGGCCGGCGGTTTTGTCCCCCGAATCCCGCCATGCCCCCATCCCTCGCAGCTTTGAACGACGCCCAGCGACGCGCCGTCGCGCATGTCGAGGGACCGCTGCTCGTGCTGGCAGGACCCGGCAGCGGCAAGACCCGGGTGGTGACGCACCGGATCGCCAACCTGATCTCGACGGGCGTCCGCGCCGAGCAGATCGTCGCACTGACGTTCACCAACAAGGCCGCCGACGAGATGCGGCGCCGCGTCGGCGAACTCGTGGGCCCGCAGCCCGTCGAGATGGGGACGTTTCACCGTTTCGCGGCCCGCCTCCTGCGCCGCCATGCCCGTCTGGTGGGGCTGACGAGCGACTTTTCCATCCTCGACACCGACGACGCGGGAGCGGTGCTCAAGCGGGCGACCAAGAAACTGGGGCTTGCCCTGACGCACGTGCCCGTCGACCGACTCGCAGGCGTGATCAGCCGGGCCAAGAACGACCTCCTCACACCGGAGACGTTCGAGCCCCGCTGGGGCCGGCCCGTCGACGACGTCGCGAAGCGAGTGTGGCCGGTCTATCAGGACTATCTGCTGGCGGCCAACGCCGTCGACTTCGACGACCTGCTCGTGCACGTGGCGCGGATGCTCGTCGACGAGCCGGAACTGCGGGCCGCGCTCGACGCCCGCCATCGCTTCATCCTCGTCGACGAGTATCAGGACACCAACGCGGTCCAGTACTGCATTCTCCGTGGCCTGTCGATCGACCACCCGCACCTCGCCGTCACCGGGGATCCCGACCAGGCGATCTACGGATGGCGGGGCGCGAGCATCCGCAACATCCTCGAGTTCGAGCGCGACTATCCGGCAGCGGCCGTGGTCAGGCTCGAGCACAACTACCGCAGCACGGCCAACATCCTCGGCGTCGCCGACCGCCTCGTCGCCCACAACGTGCGGCGGAAGCCGAAGCGCCTGGTGTCCGACGCGCCGCCCGGAGCGCCAGTGCGGATCGTGCTCGACGCGACCGGGCACGACGAGGCCGACCGCATCGCGGCCGAGGTTGCCGCCGCCATCGAGTCGGGCTCGCGCACGCCGCGAGACATTGCCGTCCTGTTTCGGACCAACGCGCTGTCGCGATCATTGGAGGTGGCGCTCCGCGGCCGCGGCGTCCCCTACCAGCTCGTCCGCGGGCTGGAATTTTTCCGGCGACGCGAGGTTCGCGACGTGGTTGCGTGGCTGCGATTGGTGAGAAACCCACGCGATGACGAGGCCTTGCTGCGGGTCGTCAACGTGCCGGCCCGGGGAATCGGCCGGCAGTCGCTCGATCGGCTCTCGGCCTGGGCCGAGTCGCGACAGTCGAGCTTGATCGACGCGGCCGTGCGGGCCGGCGACGTGCCTGGAATGCCGAAGCGGGCCGCTGCGGCGCTCGTGGCTTTCGCCCGCATCCACGCGGATCTCTGCGGCCAAGCCGCCCAGGATCAGCGGGTGGCCCCGCTCGTGGAGGCTGTGCTCGAGAAAACCGGGTATCGGGCCATGCTGGCGGAGGAGCAGGACGACGACGACGAGGGCCAGGAGCGGCTGGCCAACGTCGAGGAACTGCTGACCGCCGCCCGTCAACACGACGAGGCAGCCCCGCCCGAGTCCGCACCGGGCGACACCGTCGATCCACTGCTCGGCTTCTTGGAGATGACGGCACTGGTGGCCGATACCGACGCCTGGGATTCCTCGGGCGACCGTGTCGCGTTGATGACCTACCACGCGGCGAAGGGCCTGGAGTTTCCCGTGGTCTACCTGCCCGCGATGGAGGATGGCATCCTGCCCCACGAGCGGAGCATCGATCACCCGGACCAACTCGAGGAGGAGCGGAGGCTGGTCTTCGTCGGCATCACCCGCGGCCGCGAGGAGGTGTGTGCGAGCTGCGCACGGATCCGCGACTACCGCGGCACGCGGCGGATCTCGGCACCGAGTGTTTTTCTCGCCGAGATGACCGGGGCCGAGACGGTCGTTTCCGGCGCGGAGGCGCCGAGTTCCCTTCCGGTGACCTTCGACCCATTCGGGGATGCGGCCCGCCGGCAGGGGCACGAGGCGGACGACTTCGCGCATCATGTGGGCGAACCCATGCGGGTCGTCCGTCCTGATGGCCTGACGATGGAAATCGACGAGGGGCCCGTCGCCCGCGGCGAGGGGCCACGGCCGCGCCGTCCGGAGCCCGTCATCGAGCGGGCCCAGGATCTGGCCTTGCGGATGCAAGGGGCATCGATACCGGTGCGATCGTTCGCTGCCGGCCAGCGGGTGCGGCACCTCGCCTACGGCGAGGGCGTGATCGAGAGGATCAGCGGCAGTGGCCCGCGGGCCGTGGCCACCGTCACCTTCGCCGGCGCCGCCGGTTCACGGACATTCATCATCGGCCACGGGGCACTCGAGCCGATGCCGTGACGCGACCACGATGTATCCCGCCGGGAGATGCCGGGCCGCCGCCTCTTTCCGGGCCGAAATGATGGGTCACGGCCCGTCAGCCGGCGGCGCCGTCGCTGCTCGCCGGCTCGGCCGCAGGGGCTGCTTGATCGGCCGCCGGCTCGGCCGCAGCGGCCTCGGCGAGCATCGAGGCCTCGAAGGCCGGCAGGAGTTTCGCGATGAAATCGCTGCACTCCGCCGAGGCACGGTTACTGGTCATCTTCGTCTGATCGATGATTGCATACAGCTTGAAGACCGCCGGAAAATCATTGAGCGCGATGCGGGCGATCTGCGGGGCCTGCCAGCTGAGCGGCTGCGGTCCGGTGGGGATCGGAGCCGTTTTGCCATCCTCGGACTTCTTCCGCTCGGGCACGCCATAGGTCCAAAACACCCGCAAGGTCTGCCCCTGCTTGGCGAAAGTGCCCGTGAACGCCTCGGCGATGCGGCCGTCGGCCAATTCGATCGACTGACGGTGCTCGGGTTCCGCGATCTCAAAGCCCGCGCCGGGATAGCAGCGATCGGGCGTGTGGCCCGAGGCGTCGTGGGGAGTCGCGCAGACCACGAACGCCGAAATAGGAGTCTTGGTCTTCTGGTTGCGGTACACCCGCGACACGCTGCCCACGGCCCCTGCCCGGTCGAGTTCCGCCTGGCTGGTCTCGATCTCCCGATCAAGCGACCACTCGCCGAAACTCGATGGGAACGTCCTTTCCAGCCGCTTCGCCGACTCCTCGAGCAAGTGATCCTGCCGCTCCGCCCAGCGCTCGGTCCAACGGCCTTGAACGACCGTCACGCCCACCAGCAACGCGGCCGCCGCCGCCAGGACCAAGCCGGTCTTCGAAGCCATGGCTCACACCTCGAGTCGGTTGACAGCCGTGTCAGGCCGGAACCGCCGTCGCGTAGCGACGGCGCGGACCCTCGTCGGTCACTCCGTTGATCACCGTGCCCAGCACCCGAACCCCCACCGACCGCAGCCGATCCACGGCCTTCGTGACAAGCGGCACGCGGCTGACGTCCCGCATCGTCACCATGATGGCCGCGTCGCTCAGTTGGCCCAGCAGGAGCGGATCGGCGAAGGCGAGCACGGGCCCGGCGTCGATCACGACGTGGTCGAACGACGAACGGAAACCCTTGATGATCCGGGCGGTTTCGGGCCGCGAAAGGGCGGTGATGGAGGCGTAGTCACAGGCTCCGCCCGTCACCGCGAACAATCCGTCGATGCTCGTCGGCTGGACCGCCTCGTCGTTCCCGATTTCGCCCCGCAGCAACTCGGGCAGCCCGGCCCGCAGGTCGAGTTCCAGGGCGAGATGGACGTTGGGATGCCGGAGGTCGCCGTCGATGAGCAGCGTGCGGTGTCCAGCGCGGGCCAGACTTGCCGACAACTGCGCGGCGAACGTGGTCTTGCCCTCGTGCTCCACGGAACTCGTCACGAGAATCACCTTGGGGGCCTCGCGTCCGGTCTGGGCGATGATCGTCCGCACGCCGTCGACGCATTCGGCCACGGCGTCCGCGTTGGGCCGCTTCGCCGACCGCGAGAGCGCCGGAACCGTGCCGATCACCCGCAGTCCCACGCGCTGGGTGACGTCTTCCACGGTGGCAAGCCGTGCCCGCTGGTACTCGAGCAGCACGACACCGGCGAAGCCCAGGCCGAATCCAGCGAGAGCCGAAAGCGCCGTCAGGAGGGTGCGGGTCACATCGTCACCGGCACCAGGCATGCCGGCCTCTTCGATCAACTCGACGCGGTTCGGCATGGCGATGTCGACTTCGGAGGCGTTGAGCTGAATGCCCATCTGATTGGTCACGGCCTGCAACTGGGCGATCTCGTTGCGGCGGGCCTCGAGGTCGGCGTTCGCGTTGCCGAGAGCGGTCACTTCCTTGGCGACCTGGTCGAACTCCTTCGACGTGTCTTCCAGTTGCTTGCCGAGGATTTCCCGACGCATCCGCAGCACCGCCGGGCTCGCCCCCACGCTCCCGGGCCGTCGCCCGGCATCGCCGGCCACCTCGGCCATCATCTGCGGCCGCAATTCGGTGGCCTTCGCGTCGATCCGCCGGAGCAGATCCTCCCGTTGGGCCGACAGCCGCCGCACGGCTGGGTCATTGGCGCCGCGGGCGCTGCGATCAGCCTGATACGCGATCGCGTCGTCGAGTTCGGCGAGCCGCTTCGAGAGTTCGGCCATCTGCGGATGACGCAACACGGTGCCGTCGACCACGTCGGCGGCGATCCCGGCATTGCCCGCGGCGTCTTGGCGGGCCGTGGCGTCGATCAGCGCGAGTTCCGTGTCGATCTGAACGATGTCCCTTTGCAGTTGCGTGAGCTGGGCGCGAAGCGTGCCCAGGTGGTCGAGGAGCAGGCTTCGCTGGGTGGCCACCTCCGCGCTATCCCGCGTGCCGAGCGATCGAGCCAGGTTGTTGAACGTCTCCAGCCGGGTGCGAACCTCGGCCATGTTCTCCTTGTACTTCTTCTCCAGCATGTCGCGGCGGGCGAGTCGCTCCGTCCGCTCTTTGTTCACGACGTCGGTCAGGTAGGCCTGGGTGACCGCGTTGACGATCTGCTGGATCTCCCGCGGGTTCTCGCCACGCATCCTGATCTGCACGACTTCCGACTCCGTCGGCGCGGCGACCTGCACGTAGCGGGTGAGCCAGCCGACCTGATCCCGCTCGCCCCGGAGCGAATCGAGATTCGAGATGCCGGGTCGCCGGAGGGCGGAGTTGAGCACGAACGGACTCTTGATGAGCTGCAGCTGCGTCTTGCGGTACTGCTCGTATTCGTTCGGGCCGCCCTGGCCGGAGAAGGTGCCCGGGTTGGAACGCACGCGCAACCAGGCCACCGCCTCGTACCCACGGGGCAGGAAGAACCAGGCGAGCAACGCCGCGATCGTGGCGCACACCAAACCGATCGCCGTCGCGGGCAGCCACCGCCGACGCACGGCATGCATGACGCGGACGAAATCCAGGCCGCCGGCCTGGCCATCACCGATCGGGCCAAAGGTGGACGGCGCGTACGTCTGCGGAAACGCCAGGCCGTTTTCCGGCAATGTGGCGAGCATCCCGCCGCCAGTCGGAGGGAGGCGCTCGCTCGTGTCGGTGGACGTCGTCGTGTCGCTCATGCGTGTCCGCGGAAGGTCGTCACCGTGCGATCCCGGCATCCGTCACTCGCCGGTGACGACCTGGTCGATCCGCCAGCCCCTCCAGTGTACCGCGCGGTTTGGTCAATTTCCGCCGCCCCCGCCAACCCCTGGCGGCAGCCGGGTTTCCTGCGATTTGAGTCCGGCAGACAGCACGGCGGGCCGCAGGGTCGGGGACCGGCCTGGCACCACGACGGACGGGGCCATTTCCTCCTCGATCACCATCGCCGCCAGCAGTCGCTGGATGCCGAACAGAAATAGCAGCGCCAGCGGCATCATGAAGTAGCCTGCCCAGTCGTGGAAAATCTTCTCCGCGATCGCAGGGTCGATCGTGTACATCAAGCCTGTCACCGTGATGCGGATCGAGTTCACGATCAAGGCGATCGGGATGGCGCTGCCGAGAATCACGAGGTTCTCCCACCAACTCCCGCCGCCCACGAGCACGATCATCAAGGCGAGCCAGACGAAGATCGTGAGCATCCGAAGACCGCTGCACGCGTCGACGACGCCGAGCACCTGGGTTTCACCGAGGATGATCTTGTTGCCTTCGCGGAAGGCGTCGAGCCCGAGCGTCTGCAGCGCGAACGTGCTGACGATCGTCGCGAGGGTCTGCATCGGCCCGAGGAGATAACGGGTCGCCTCGTCCGGGAGCGGATACATGAAGATGAGCGCGGCGATCGGCGCCCACGCCCAACGGATCGCGCGCCAGCCGCCGGCGAGCAGGAACACGCCGGCCAAGGCCGGCACGAACGTATACATGTCGATCGTGATGATGCGATAGTTCGCGCAGAACAGCCGCATCGCGAAACTGCCGGCGATCAGGGCGAGGCCGACGTACCGCGCGGAATCCGCCACCCGCCCGATCGGTCGACGCCACCAGAACATCAGTGCCAACGAGCACAACGGCACGAGCCAGCCGTGCGAGTACTGCGGATTGTCCCAACTCGCACGCGCGTTCATGAGACCGGGCCAGTAGCTGTAGATCAGCCCGAAGGTCAGCGCGCCGATCACGATCCACGCCAGACGATCCTCGGGCCGTTGCAGGTCCGCGGAGAACTCGCGGAGCCGCCGGCGGATGCCGTCATAGAGAGGTTCGTCCGCATACGACGGCTCGAGCGGCAGCGCCGCCGCGCCCGGCGAGACGGGGCCGATGGATCGCGGGGGCAGGATCGAGCCGGGGGTCTTCATGGCGAGACGCATCCGCACGAGGGAGATGGAGAAAAAAAAGTCTATACCCAATCGTCGATGAATTCTCGGGTTCGTCAACCGCCGCCCTGGCCTGGGCAGGCCAGCCCCCAGAGCCTGGCCATCGGCACCCAGGCCGCCACCGCGGACACCGTCGCCAGGCACGCGGCCGCCGGGCCGCCACCGGCCCGACGCACCCCTCCGGCGACGATCGCAGCCAGCAGCGCGGCCTGCCATCCCGAGGCCGCCCCGATCAGCATGCATGCGGAACGGCTGGCAGTCGGGCAGAGAAACCCGCTGCCGGCCACCCAGCCGCTCGAAATCCCCGCCAGGCACGCCAGGATGCGCGGGATCGCCGCCGTCGATCCGCTCCCGGCTGCCCCGCCGCAGCCGACAGGCAGCGGCGCGAGCTGGACAAACGCCATCCCGGCTACCGCCGCCGCGACCAGCGCGATCGCGACGGTGGTCGTCTTCACCGCGTGGCCGCGGGCCGCGAGCAGCGACCAGGCGACGATGGTCAGGGCGAGAGCGGCGCGGCCGGCCCAGCCACCGATGGCCGAACCGTCACCGGTCGAAGTGGCCGCCCATTCGATGGCCGCCAGGAGCGTTGCCAGGCCACCGCAGCCCGCCTCGACGAGTGGATAGCGCGGCGGGATGGTCCACCCGCAGTCGCGACAGCGGCCCCGCACCAGGAGCCAGCCGAGGACGGGAATGTTGTCCCGCGCGCGGATCGCCGTTCCGCAGGCCGGGCAATGCGACCGGCCGTACACGACCGTCTCGCCGCGCGGAATGCGGTGGGCCACCACATTGAGGAAACTGCCGACCATGCAGCCGGCGACGAACGATCCGGCGGCCGCCAGGCCTGCGGAGACTGCGGGCGACGGCGAAAATCCAACGATCGACATGCACGTATGGGAGCGAGGGTGGGATTCCTGTAGGGTAACCGGCGACGAGCCTTGGCCATCTCGCCGCATGACTTTCCCGGAAACCAGCCCGCGTTCCGCGCCCCGCCGGGGCATTCCCGGCTGGTTGAGCGTCGGGCTGCGTCTGGCGGCCACGGGCGGCCTGCTCGGCTACGCCCTGCGCAACGTTCAGTGGGGCCGGATGCTCGAATTGCTGCAGGGCGCCGACTGGCGGTGGCTCGCCGCGGGGTTGGCGTTGACCATCGCGGTGCAGATCGTCGCGGGCATGCGGTGGGCGGCCCTCGCCCGCCCGCTCGGCTTCGACGCGACGCCGGGCTATTTCGTGTGGCGGTTCTTCGAGGGGGCGTTCTTCAGTCTCTGCCTGCCATCGAGCATCGGCGGTGATGTCGTGAAGGCCTACCGTGTGGGCGACACGACGTCGCGCCGGCTGCTCGCCGGCTGTTCGGTGCTCGCCGACCGGCTCACCGGCGTGTCGGCCTTGGGCGTGCTCGCCGGCGCCGCGGTCGCGGCAGCGCGGTGGAGTCTGTCGCTGCCCGCCACGCTGGCGGTCGCGGCAGCGCTGCTGCTCGCCGTGCTCGGTGGATTCTGGCTCGTGGTCGCTTCGCTCGACCGCATCATGAACCTCGTTCCGGCATCGCATCCGGTTCGCGAGTTCATCAGCCAGCTGCTTCCCTACCAGCAGCGGCCGAGCCTGATCGCGCGGGCCTTGGGCTGGAGTTTCGTCGTCCAGATCGGCGGGACGATCTCGGTGGCGCTCATTGCCCGGACGCTGAGGGTCGACCCAGGCCTCGGCGCCTGGTTCTCGGTGGCCCCGCTCGTGGCGCTGGTCGAGACGGTGCCGATCAGCATCGGTGGTTTCGGCGTGCGGGAGAATGCCATGGAATACCTGCTCGGCCATCATGGCGTGGCCGCGGAACAGGCCGTCGCCGTGGCGCTCCTGTGCGGGCTGACGCGGATTCTCTCGGGGCTTGTCGGCGGCGTCTTGTTCCTGCTCGATCGCAAGACGGGCGCCACGCCCGCCGCGGTCACCGCGGGCTGACGCCCGCCCGCCGCCGGGCCTCCACGAGCAGGATGCCCGCGACCGTCTTGGCGTCGTCGATGCGACCATCGATGCACATGGCCACGGCCGCGTCCCAGGCGACGACCCGCGGGCTGATCCGCTCCCCCGGCTCCAGGGCCTGCGGTCCCGGCACGAGGTCGGTCGCCAGGAAGAGGTGCATCCGTTCGCGGAGGATGCCGGGCGACATCCAGAACTCGCCGATCGCCTCGATGCGGCCGGCACGATAGCCGGTCTCCTCCGCGAGTTCCCGGCGGCCGGCGTCGGCGAGCGACTCCTCCCGATCGAGCGTGCCGGCGGGCAGTTCGAGCAGGGTGCGTTGCACGGCCACCCGCGCCACCTCGACGAGGCAGACGTCGGTGGGTGAGACGAGCGGCACCACGACGACGCTGCCGGGATGCTCGATCACCTCGCGGCGCCGCGTCGAGCCGTCGTTGCACGGCTCGGGCACGCCGACCACGCGAAACCTGCGGCCGGTGAACAACACCTCGCGACGATCCATCAGTGAGCCTCCACAGTTCCGTCCACGCCGACCGTCACGACTCGGGCCGGTTGGCCGGCGACCTCGAGCCCCACGCCGCCGAGGCCGCGCACGTGCACGAGGGCGAGCCCCAGACCACCGTCGGCCCGCGCTGCCACGCAGGCCGACGAGATCCGGCCGACGACGTCACCGGCGAGCGTCACGTCCGCGCCGATCGGGCAGGTCGCGGCGGTGCGGATGGCGACCAGCCGGCGGTTGACGTGTCCGAGGGCATCGAGTCTGGCCACGGTCTCCTGGCCAAGGTAGCAGCCTTTCGTGAAGCAGATCGCCCGGGCGTCGCGGCCCAACTCCTGAGGCAGCGTCTTGGCGTCGATGTCCTGCGGCTCCGGGCTCACGGACGCGATCCGCAGGGCATCGACGGCGGCAGCGTCGGCCTCGGGAAGGCCCGCGGCGCGGAGCCACGCGGCGAGTCGGGCGACATCGTCGCAGTCCGTCTGGAGAAGCAGTCCACCCGGCCCGAACCAGTCGAGGGACACGACCGTGGCGTCGATGCCCGCGACCCGCAGCGGACCATGCTCGAGCAGCCCCGTCGGCGCACCACCGACCGCATGGGATTCGAGCCATGCCCGCGCATCACCCGTCAGCAGCAGCGTGCCGCGTTCGGCGCCGACGTCCGAGACCTCGAGCTGCTCGCGAATGTGGTAGTGCTCGAGGTGCGGCCGCAGCCGATCGCCGACGCCTCCCGACGCGTCGAGCCACAGCCCCGCCTCGGTTCGCAGGATGTTGACGAGCGCGAGCACGTGCCCGCGGGCGTCGGTGAAAAAGCCCTCGACGCCCCTGCCGGGGGTGAGCCGCGAGACCGCCGCAGTCGTGAAATTGTCGATGAACCGCACGGCGTCTGGGCCGCTGACCAGCAGGGCCGAGCGACACGGCAACACGGACCAGGTGGTCGGCCGGAGGAAGGCGGCGGTCATGGTGAATCCAGGGATCGAGCGTCCGGGGATGCCGATTCAGGCCCCAGGCTAGCAGCCGATCCGCGGGTCGGTCGGCCGCCGGAAAAATTTCGCAGCCGGGGCGAACGATCCGCGAACGGGCTGCGTATCTCTTTTCATCGCGACGCCACGACGGCCGGCCGGATCGCCGTGATCCGCCCCGAGCCCGCAGCGTCGCGGCATCTCACGCGTTGCTTCGTGCCGCGAAGCCCGGGCCGTTTCCGGCTGGTCACTGCGCATCCCGTGCGCCGTGGCGGGCCGGGATCGGTTCAGGCCCGCCTCGGGGCGAGGAGGTCGAGTCATGGCCACCGTCGATTACCAGACTGCCCGCCGCGAGGAATTCGACGACGACGGGGACTTGTTCGGCCCGGAGTCGCGGATCGCCGACGCCAACTTCTCCGATGCGGCACGAGCCGCCGACGAATCGGGCGGCACGGTTCCGTCCCGCGGGCGGAGCCGCCGGCTGCACCGCATCGCCGAGGTGCGTCGGCAACAGGGCGTGACGCTGCGGAATGTCGCCCGCCGGCTCGGCATGTCGCTTCCCGTGGTCCGGCGGCAGGAGGAGCCCGACTGTGACCTGCGGCTCTCCGACGTGCAGCGGTGGCAGCAGGTGCTGGACGTGCCCATCGCCGAACTCCTCGAGGAGGGCGATGGCCAGTTGTCGGGTCCCGTGCTCGAACGGTCGCGGATGGTGAAGCTCATGAAGACGGCCGCGGCGCTGCGTGAGCGCAGCGCCGGCACGCCGACGCAGCGACTCGTGGACATGCTCGTCGACCAGATCCTCGAGATCATGCCTGAACTCGCCGACGTCACGCCGTGGCACACGGTCGGCCAGCGGCGGACACTCGACGATGTCGGAAGGACCGCCCGGACGCCCGTGCCAGAGGAATTGTTTCGCCGGCCGCTGTCGTGATGCGTGTGGGCGGGGCGGGCGCCGACCGAGTTCGACTTGTTGACCGGAAGTGGGGCGTTTACGATCCTGCCGACGCGGCGATCGCCTGCCACCGATACGGGAGGCGACGTCCTGCAGCGTGCGGAGGTGGTCGTGTTCTCGTTCGTCGGCGTGCTCGGCATCACGCTCGCTCTGTTCTTCGTCGTGGCCCTCACGGCCCGCCTGATCCTGGGTCGCTGACCTCGCGCAGCCGGTATCCGGGCCCGCCGACCGCCCCGCGGAGCAGGCCGCCGACGACCGTGCCCAGGCCGCCCACGAAAACGATCCAGGCGGCCACCACGACGCCGGGGAAGTCACGGAGCCAGATTTTCTCCGGAGGCTCCGCGCTGCGGGGCACCTTGCGTTGCACCGGGCCCGTCCCACCGGATTGCCGCCTCATGTCCGACCGGAAGCGATCCCACTCCTGTTGGACGAGCGGATCATCCAGGCTCGTCAGCCGCTCCGCCCGCCACCGCAGGAAGGCGACCGGTGGCAGCACCACCAGCGCGGTCCAGGCGACCACGAACGGGATCATCAGGGCTGCGACACGGGGGCCGCGACGGGATGTGGTGCGTGGCATGAGGTTCCAGGTGCGGCCGGCCCAGACGGCCCGGGCAGCCCAAGCCTCCCAGGGGTTCTTCAGTCTGGCATCGGCAGCGGGCTCCTGCTACCGTCCCGCCCCCACGGACCCGCACGGCGGGCCGCGATCGCTTCGGAGTTCCAGTCGTGTCGAGCGACCTCCTGTCACCCTTCCGGGTCGTGTGTGTGGCCGCCGCGCTCGCGGCCCTGACCGCAGGCGACGTAGTCGCTGACGGCGGTTGGCTCCCGGCGTCGTGGTTTGCCGCGTCCGGCGGCGACGCCACGGCGATGTTTCCGCTCGCGGAAAAAGACGGCCCGTGGCTCGTGCTCGCCACCACGTTCCGGGGCGACGCAGCCCGCGACGAAGCCCGCCGGCTGGCCCACGAACTCCGCGATCGGCACGGCTTCCGCGCGTACACCCACGAGAAGGCGTTCGACTTCACGGGCCGCCAGCCCGGCGCCGGCCTCAACCCCGACGGCACGCGCAAGACCATGCGCTACGCCAACGCGAAGCAGGTGATCGAGGTGGCGGTGCTCGTGGGCGACTTCTCGTCCTGCGAGGACCCCCGCGGCCAGAAGACTCTCCAGAAGATCAAGGGCCTCAAGCCCGCCGCCCTCGGGGGCGCGACCGCGAAGGGGAACCTGGTCTCCGAGTTTCTGCAGGCCAATCGCGACCACCTCGCCGCCGCTGCCACCGCCGCGAAGCCGCCGCTGGCTGCGGCGATGCTGATTCCCAATCCGCTGCTACCAGCAGATTATTTCGCGCGGCAGGAGGTCGATTCGTTCGTGCAGGAGATGAACGCCGAGGTCGAACACAGCTTGCTCGATTGCCCGGCCCGCTACACGGTGCGGGTTGCCACGTTCTCCGGATCCGGAACCTTCGACGCCCCGGCCGACGGTCAGACCGGGAATTCGACCGGCAGCCTCGTCGATCCGTCGCGATTGATCGACATGCTGCGCGGCACCGGCTGGCGCGATCCGCAGGTGCGCGGCGTCGCCGGCGAGAGCCGGCTCGTCGAGGCCGCCGACAAGGCCCACCGACTCACCGAGGCGCTGCGGCGGGCGGGCTGGCAGGCCTGGGAATTTCACGACCGAGACTCGAGCATCGTCTGCGTGGGGGGCATCGAGGCGCTCACCGTGCCACAGGCCGGCGGCGGACAGGCCGTGAATCCGGAGATTTCCCGGATCGTCGCGTCCCTCGGTCCGGATCCGGCGGCACTGGCGTCGGGGCGTGTCGTGCCCCGTTCGTTCGAGGGCATCATGCTCGACGTGCAGCCGAAGCCCATCGACGTGCCGCGCGGGCCGACGCGACGGCGATGACCCGCCGGCGTGCGATGCGGCACATGGCCTGTGGGCCCCTGCCGGCGCGGCTGGTCGGCCGCGGCGGAGGTTCTGCAGCCGCGTGTGGTGCGTTACAACGATGGCGTGAGTTCCATCCCTTCGACCGCGGCCTCGGCCGTCCTCGTGCTCGGCACCACGAACGCGGGGAAGGTCCGGGAACTCGTCGCCCTGCTCGGGCCCCACGGGATTGCATGCCGATCGCTGCGTGAGGTCGAGGGGGCCGTCGAGGTCGAGGAGACCGGGGCGACGTTCGCCGAGAACGCCGCCCTCAAGGCGACCCAGCAAGCGCTGGCGCTCGAGGCGTGGGTGCTCGCGGAGGACAGCGGACTGGTGGTGCCCGCGCTTGGTGGCGCTCCCGGAGTGCTCTCGGCACGCTTCTCGGGGCCGGCCCCACCCGACGCAACGCAGAGCGTCGACGAGCGCAACAATGCGCTGTTGCTCGAGCGCATGGCGTCCTTCTCAGGCCGTGACCGGGTTGCTCACTACGCCTGTCATGCCGCCCTGGCCGATCCGGCCGGCAGGGTGGTCGCCGTCGCCGCGGGCACGTGTCACGGGTCGATCGCCCCGCTGCGTCGGGGCTGCGGTGGCTTCGGCTACGACCCCTTGTTCGTGGTGGCCGAGTACGGGCGGACGTTCGGTGAAATTCCGGCCGCCGTGAAGGCGGTCATCAGTCATCGGGCTCGGGCGCTGCGGGCGATGCTGCCCGCGATCGTGCGGGAACTTCAGGGCGCGAGGCCGGCCATGTCGTCGGAGCATGGCACCGCGTAAACTTCAACCCGCCGTGTCCGTCCCCCGCGAAAAGCCATCCATGAATCACCTCCATCGATGGACCATGCTCGTGGTCCTCTGTCTGACCGCGGTCGCCGGTGTTCGGGCGCTGGATGCGGCCGGCGACGCCAACCCCACGGATGTCGTGGCCACCGTGGGGGACACGCCGATTTTTCGTTCCGAGCTCGACGAGGTGCTGCGTCGCTCCGCCGGATCGACGATTCCCGGACTCCCGGACCCGGGGCCAGGACCGGGAGCCAACGCCGACAAGCGAATCTGGCTCGAGGCGCTGGCGATCGAGCAACTCATCGATTCCCGTCTGCTGCGTGCCGAGATCGAAAAGGAACAGATCACCGTCGGTCGGCTCGACGTTGAGACCCGGCTCGAGCAACTCAAGAAGCAGGTGGCGGCCCGCGGGCTGGAATGGCAGGCCTTCCTCAAGCAGTCGGGCCGCGAGGAGCGTGCCGTTCGGGAACAGGTCGAACTCGAGATCGCCCTCGACCGGCTGGTGCGCCCCAAATTGACGCCGGCGGCGCTGGCCGCGGGCCTGGAGCGGCATCGGCGGGAACTCGACGGCACGCGGCTGCGGGTCAGTCACATCCTGCTGCGGCCGGACGCGGCCCTCGGCGAGGAGGGGATCGCCGCCATGACCGCCCGCGCGGCCACGATCCGCCGGGAAATCGTGCAGGGACTGCTCTCCTTCGCGGATGCGGCGAAAAGGTATTCGGCCGGCCCGAGCCGTCTCGACGGCGGCGATCTGGGCTGGCTGTCCCGCGACACGTCGTTCGTCGAGGGCTTCGCCCAGCAGGCTTTCAATCTCGCCAAGGGAGACGTCTCCAAACCGTTCACGACCCCGTTCGGCGTACACCTTCTGCAGGTCACCGACGTCGAGCCGGGTCGGATCGGCGTCGAGACGCTGCGTCCCAAGCTCGAGTCGTTGCTTGCCGCCAACCTGCTCCGAGAGACGATCGCGCGGCTGCGGGCGGCCACGCCCGTCACGTTTGCGGCCGGGATCGCCCACTTCGATCCGGCCACGCCGGCGTCCGGCGACCGGCCCCGGCGGATCGTGGTGGGTGACGCGTCGGCACCATGACCGGGGGCGGCCTGGGGCCCGTTCACGCCTGCGGTAACGTGGTTCTTCGGCGGTCGATGGGCCCCGGCACCGGCGGCTGGCTCGGATTGCGGCGGTTCCGCGGGGCCGCTACGCTCCCCGCCCTCGCGTACCGGTGTCGGAGCCCGCATGAGAATACGGTCCGGCCTGCTCGTGGCCTGCATGGTCGTGGTGCCGCTGATCGCGATGTTTTCGCACCGTCTGCCTCCTGGCACGCGGGCCGCGATCGTGGACTTTCTGCGGCGGCCCCCCAGGCTCGACCCGGTGCGTCCCGTGCCCGGTGCCGTGGCGGTGCAACCGCCGGTGGCGACGACACCGGCCGCGTCGGCACCGGCTCAGCACGTCGTGCCCGTGGTCGCGATGTCCACGGTTTCCGAGTCCGACACGTCGGCCTGGCAGCGGTTGCGCACGCTGGGAGCCGTGGCGCTCGACTGCCGGCCGCTGCAGGGCGGGACCGGTCACGTCGCCACGTGCCGCGTGCCGGTCGACGCCGCCGGCCAACTCGAGCGGGTTTTTCAGGCCACGGGACCGGACTCGACGGCCGCGATGGACAACCTGCTGCGGGAAGTGGTGGCCTGGCGGCAGGGGGCGAGCGATGCCGCGCGGGGTTTGCTCCACCTGTGAGACCGCTCGTCCTCGCCCGGGTTTGCGAAGCGTGCGGCTGCGGTCTCCTGCCGGGAAACTGATGCCATGCCGGCTCGCGGTCGCTCGGTGACGCAACTCGGCGTCTGCCTGGACAGGATCCACGGCCTGGCGTCGGCTGCGCCCGGGTTGCCGCGGCGCCGATCCCCGGAGTCCTGGCGCCGGCGCGGACTGTGCGGCGATCATGCTGCCGGAGTCGAGCCATCGTCGCCGGTGTCGGCGGTGGATCCCGATCCCCCGCACGTGCGCAGCGACGAAGTCGCCCGTGTCGAGGCCGCGTTGTTTCTCGCCCGTGAGCCGGTGTCGGCCCGCCGGCTGGCCAAACTGGCCCGCGTGGCGGATGGCACACGGGCCCGGGCGCTGGTGTTGGAGCTCCGGCAGATGCAGGACGCCGCAGGATCGGCGATGCGAGTCGAGCAGATTGCCGGGGGGTTTCAGGTGCTCACACGCACGTCGTTCGGCCCGTGGGTGCGGCGGTTGGCGTCGGGATCAGCGCGCGGCCGGCTGACCACGGCCGCCCTCGAGACGCTGGCCATCGTCGCCTATCGGCAGCCGGTCACCCGGGCCGAGGTCGAGTCGATCCGGGGCGTGGGCAGCGAGGAGATGCTGCGGCAACTCATGGAACGGGATCTGGTCGCCATCGGGGGGCGGGTCGAGGAACTCGGCCGGCCCAACGTCTATGTGACCACGCGGCACTTCCTCGCCGCATTCGGCCTGGCGCGGCTCGAGGACCTCCCGCCGATCGAGTCCCTCCTGGATCGACCGGAGGCCGGGAAGGCCTCTGCTCCTGCGGCGGAGGGCTCCGGAGACGGCTGACCAGCGCCGGCCTTCGTCCGCTCCGTGGGCCCCGGCGCGTTCCGCCCGGCGATGGCATGGGGTGGCGGCCGAAATTTTTTTGCTGATGATTGGACGGCGTGCGGCCGATCGGGTACAGATTTCGGCCGAGGTTCACCCGCGTCGTTCTCTCCGAGGAGGTCTTTGCCGTGACGATCGTTTCCAGTGAACGGGGGCATGTGGATGCCTTGGACGCCGACGTCTTCTCGTGGAGCGAGCTCCCCGAACTGCTGGCGGCCGAGGATCTGTTCTCGTCCCTGAACCGTGGCGCGGTCGCCCGAGGTGAGGATGACGACGACTTCGACGACGACGAGGACGACGGCGACGACGATCTGGAAGACGACGAAGACGACGACGAGGACGACGACGAGCTCGAAGAAGACGAGGAGTGGGAGGAGGTCGAGGACGAGGACGAAGACGAGGAGTCGGACGACGACGACGAAGACGAGTCCGACGAGGACGGCGACGAGGATGAAGAGGATGAGGAGTGGGAAGACGACGAGGAGTGGGAAGACGATGACGAGGACGAGGACGAGGACGACGAAGACGATGAATGACACCGTCGGCGTCGGTCAGCGCGGCTCCTCGGCAGCATCCTGAAGGCTGACGCGGAGCATCGTTCCGCCGCGATCCACGTCGAGCGCGAGAGACGAGGACGCATTCCTCATCCGCCCCAGAAAATTATCGTGGTCCTCGACGGGCGATCCGTCGATCGCCACGACCCGGTCGCCGACGAGCAGTCCGGCAACGGCCGCCGGTGAATCGGGATTCACGCGCACGATCACGGGCGTCGCCGGTTCGCCGGGATCGACGCGAGTTCCCAGGCCCCAGCGGCCCCGCGGTGTTCCCGGGGCGAACTGGACCGACGATTCGAGCAGTCGCTTGGAGGCGTCCGATTCGTTGCGGCACGCCGCGCGGAACGTCAGTGCTTGAAGCGGGGCTGCGGCGATCTCGCTGACGAACCCGAGCGTGAGCCGGGCCACCGGCTCGATGCCGTCGAGGTTCACGAGATGCATGTCGTCGCTGGGACGGTGATACTGGTCGTGCAGTCCGGTGTGGAACATCACCGTGGGCACGCCCGCGGCGATGAATGGATAGTGATCCGAGTCGTCTTCGATCTTCCAGACGAATGCCAGGGTCAACCCGGCGGCGGTGGCAGGATCGCTGTTCACCCGTGTGACCCGCGACCGCAGTCCGGAGGCGGTGCGCGTGCCGTAGACCTCGACCCGCCGGCCGCGCAAGCGGCCGATCATGTCGAGATTCACCGAGAACACGGTCTTCGCACCGGCGATCGCCGCCGGTCTCACCCGCAGGAAATGCCGCGACCCGAGCAGGCCCTGCTCCTCGCCGTCCCAGAATGCCACGAGGATCGGCCGCGGCAGCGGCGGATCGAGGAGGGAAAGGGCCTCGGCCACCTCGAGCAGGCCAGCCACGCCGGAGGCGTTGTCGTCGGCGCCGTTGTGGACGAAGCCGAACGGGCCGTAACTGGTGGCGGCCGTGCCGTAGCCGACGTGGTCGTAATGCGCCCCGATGACGACCAATTCGTCGGCCAGCGTCGGATCGCCGCCAGGGATGACCGCGAGGATGTTGCGCATCGAGCCGAAGGACTGAAAAAATCCTCCGGCATCGCCGGCTGGCTTCACGGGCAGTCGTTCGAGTTGCTCGACGATGTAGGCGGCCGCGGCCCGACCGCCGCGACTGCCCCCCTCGCGGCCCTCGAACGAATCGTCGGCGAGGATGCCAATGTGCCGGCCCGCATCGGCGGCCCGGATGCTCCGGCCGGTGCGGGCCAAGAGATCCGCGCCGCGTGCTCTCCCCAGGGATACGAGTGCGCACGCCACCGCGAGGAAGGCCAGACACGCCACCCCGTCGCGCCACCGTGTCAGGGTGGCAGGCGCCGATGGCTGTTCGAAGTGCGCCCGTCTCACGGCTTGGTTTCCTCTCGGGGCGTGGCAGTCGGGGGTGCCGCAGTCGGGTGCGCGGCGGGTTCGGTCCGCACGGCGGCAGTGTAGGTGTCGGGCACGGTCGCGCGTCCAGGCCGTGATCGCGGGGATGTCGGTCACGGGTCGCGCGGGCTCGCGGCAGCGACTTCGGGCGACCCGCGGCGGCGTCCTTGCGGACGCACCGGTTCGTGGCGAGAATGCCATCGTCCGGAGAGGTGGCAGAGCGGTCGAATGCGCGTCTTTGCTAAAGACGTGTCCGGTCAAAAGCTGGACCGCGGGTTCGAATCCCGCCCTCTCCGCTGGTTGGTTTTGCAGGGTTTCGCACCGAGTCGCGGGGCTTCGCGAAACTGGAGGCCTCTGTAGCGTTTACGCGAGGGTCGTGCGAGCCGTCGCGTGCAGTCGTTGGGCCACGGCTGTGCCGGATTCTGTGCCGCGTTCCGCAGGTGCCGATGCCTGCACGGATGGCCGGGCGTTTTCGGCGGGTGCCTCGATCGCCGGCGTTGCGAAACCGGCAGCCTGGTTGGCGACTGGCGCAGCAACGCCGGCTCGACGGCACATGCGTCACCGCCGCATTGCCCCACGGAAGCGAGGAAGGATCGGGTCTGCCCAGCCCCTCGAGACGGCGTAGACCGGCACGCGCAGGCACGAAGCCGGAGCGCGGCCGTCTCTGAGCGAGCGGAGCCCCGGGCACCGATCCGCCCCAGGCGGATTGGTCGCGGCGCAGCGACTAGGGTTCCGTGGAGAACATGCATGGATCAAGTGTCACGGAGGGCACTCATCCGTGAAAATCGGGGACTCGAGCGATCTGCCGGTCAATGACTCCCGTCCCCGATTTCCCGGCCGGGTGGGCGGCTACGCCCCTTCCTCGAGGCGGGCTACGTCGGCGAGATCCTGGGGTCTCCCGGTGGCCCGCTTGTTGGCGAGCAGATGATGCCGGGAAATCATGGAAAAAGATCCGCCTTCCACGGGGCAGGGCACGCGGTCTCTCCACGCCTCATCGAACGTCACGCCGTCGATGTCCGTGAGAATATCGATTCGATTCGGCGGCAGGCCGATTTGATACACGAGGTCACGTTCCGTGAATGATGTGGGGGTGAGGCGGCTCCGTGGTGCCCCAAAACGCTCGAGTGCGTTCCAGACCTTCGTGGCGTTGTCGCTCGACGGCCGGACCCACAGATCGATGTCGCCCGTGGCTCGCGGCAGGCCGTGACCGGCGACCGCGTATGCTCCGACGATGAGGAACTCAACGCCCTCGGCGGACAACGCGGTCAACATCTCGACGAAGTCGCGATTCATGGGCGGGGTTTCCGGCGAACTCCCAGGCCGCGAGCGTGAGCGGCCAGACCAGCGCAACACGCTCCCCAATCGTCATTCCAGAATAGGGATTCGGCTCTCGATCGCCGCGACGACCAATCCAGACGGGCATTTCAGGTCTTGTTTTTCCGTCCGACATCGTTCCTCAGTGTAGCCCGATGGCGCCTCATCCGGAAACGAGGTTCGGCATGCCGTGTTCCCACGCGAGGGCCTGCTCCCTGCCATCTCTTTCGGATGGGGGAGGAGTTTCCTGGTGCATTCCCGGGGTGTGGTGGCGACATCCGGCTCAAATGAAACATCCGGCAGCAGTTGGCTCACCTCGACCCGGAGGTTTGCAAGCGGGAGAAGGCCAGGATGGATTCGTCAGCGTGAAGTGAGCCCCTGACACATCTCGAAGAACCGCTCGAACCACCGCCCGTCTCGCCGGCCCGTGGCCCGCCGACCGACTGGGGAGGGCTCGTGCAGAGCTGCTTTCGACGGGGCAATCTTTCACGCGGCGTTCGACGAGTTGCCCGTGAGCGACGTCCACAGCCTCTGACGGCATTCCATGCCACGGTGCCTGACCTACGGCGGCACGATGACGTTGCAGATCGGTCCGCTCGTCCAGAAGGGCACGTTCAACGTGTTCAGTTTCACGTCGGCCACCGGGTCGTTCGCCTCGATCATCGCGGTCGGGGCCTACAACGGCCCGTTCGGGATCGGCTGCGCCGTGGCAGGGCTCGCGATGCGGCGATACCGCAGGCGTCGCAGCCTGGCCGGCAATGCGGGTGACGCGTGCGGGGAGACAGGACAATTTGTCGGTGAACGGGCGGCGGGCTAGACTTTCGCCGTCAGGAGAGAGTCGCAAGACCGCCGAAGGCCGAACGCTCAGGCAAAAGTACTGACGACACACACTGCTGGAGAGCGGTGGCGTCCCCGGCGGGGGGCGCTGCCCACCGAAGGGGCAACCCGCAGGCGAGCGCCGGCGGCGAATCTCTCAGGTTCCAGGACAGCAGGGTTCCAGGTGACGGTTCGCGCCGTCACCACCGCCGAGGAGCCCTGCCATGACGGAATCCGCCGCCTCGTCCGCCCGCCGGTCGGTATCGCCCGCCGGTGACTCCCCGTTGCCCCTGGCGGCGCTGGAGAACGCCGCCGAATTTCAGGCCCGCCACATCGGCCCGGGCCCGGCCGACGAGCGACATATGCTCGACGCGGTCGGTGCCGCCTCGACGGGGGCGCTCGTCGCCGAGATCGTGCCGCCGTCGATCGCGCGGCGCGACCCCATGCGGCTGCCGCCGGCCGTGACCGAGGCTGCCGCCCTCGCCGAACTCCGCGACATCGCCGCGCGGAACCGCGTGCTCACGAGCTTCATCGGCCAGGGCTACCACGGCACGCTCACGCCCGGCGTGATCCTGCGGAACATTCTCGAGAACCCGGCCTGGTACACCGCCTACACGCCCTACCAGGCGGAGATCTCCCAGGGCCGCATGGAGGCCCTCGTCAACTTTCAGACGATGGTCTGCGATCTCACGGCGATGCCGATCGCCAATGCGTCGCTGCTCGACGAGGCCACGGCGGCCGCCGAGGCGATGACCCTCGCCCGCCGCGTGTCGGCGAATGAGAGCCGCGTGTTTCTCGCCGACTCGCGCTGCCATCCGCAAACGCTCGAAGTGTTGCGGACGCGTGCGGAGCCGCTCGATATCGAGGTCGTGGTGGGCGACGTGGCCGCGCTCGTCGAGTCGCACGACCACTTCGGCGCGCTCGTGCAATACCCGGGCACGGACGGGGGCGTGGTCGACTGGCGGGGCCTGGCCGGGCGGGTGCACGCGAAGCAGGGCGTGCTGTGCGTGGCGGCCGACATCCTCGCGCTCGTGCTACTCGCGCCGCCGGGTGAGTGGGGTGCCGATATCGTCGTCGGCTCGACGCAGCGGTTCGGCATGCCGATGGGCTGCGGTGGGCCGCATGCGGCCTTCTTCGCCTGCCGCGACGCGTTCAAGCGGTCGCTGCCCGGTCGGCTCGTGGGCGTGAGCGTCGACACGCACGGCAGGCCCGCCTACCGGCTCGCCCTGCAGACCCGCGAGCAGCACATTCGCCGTGAGAAGGCGACGAGCAACATCTGTACCGCACAGGTGCTGCCGGCCGTCGTGGCGAGCATGTACGCGGTCTATCACGGCCCCGCGGGCCTGGAGCGGATCGCCCGTCGCGTGGCCTCTTTCACGGCCGTGCTGGCTGCGGGGCTCGCGCGGCTCGGCGTGACGGTGAGAAACCAGCATGCCTTCGACACGCTGTGTCTCGACACCGGCGATCGTACGGCAGACTTCGCCGCGCGGGCCCGCGAGCGCGGCATGAACCTCCGCACGCTCGACGAGCGCACGCTCTGCATCGCCCTCGACGAGACGACGACCCGGGCTGACCTGGTGCGGCTGTGGGAGGTGTTCGCCGCACCGGACCGGGCGGTGCCCGAGGTGGCCGAGTGGGAGCAGGGCCTCGAGCCGCTCGTCCCGCCGGCCCTCCGGCGCACGAGCGGCTTCCTCGAGCACCCGGTGTTCAACTCGCACCACTCCGAGACGGGCATGCTGCGCTACATCCGATCCCTCTCGGATCGCGACCTGGCGCTCGACCGGAGCATGATCCCGTTGGGCAGTTGCACGATGAAGCTCAATGCCACGAGCGAGATGATCCCGATCACGTGGCCCGAGTTCGCCAACGTGCATCCGTTCGCGCCGGCCGACCAACGGGAGGGCTACGCGATCCTGGACCGCCAGTTGCGGGACTGGCTCTGCGAAGCCACGGGCTACGCGGGCATCAGCCTGCAGCCCAATGCCGGCAGCCAGGGGGAATACGCGGGGCTGCTCGTGATCCGGTCCTGGCAGCGGGCCCGCGGCCAGGGGCACCGCGACATCTGCATCATCCCGTCGTCGGCGCACGGCACGAATCCCGCAAGCGCCCAGATGGTGGGCATGGAGGTGGTGGTCACGGGCTGCGACCCTCAGGGCAACGTCGACCTCGCCGAACTCAGGGCGAAGTGCGCGGAGCACGCCGACCGGCTGGCTGCAGTGATGATCACCTACCCGAGCACGCATGGCGTGTTCGAGGCAGGCATCACGGAACTCTGCGACATCGTCCACCGGTATGGCGGCAGGGTGTATGTGGATGGCGCGAACATGAATGCGCTGGTCGGCGTGGCAGCGCCCGGCACGTTCGGTGGCGACGTCAGCCACTTGAACCTCCACAAGACGTTCTGCATCCCGCATGGCGGCGGCGGACCGGGCGTGGGGCCGGTGTGTGTGGTCGGGGATCTCGTCCCCTTCCTTCCCGGCCACGCCACCGCGGGCCTGCCGGTCACCGGCGTGGGGGCCGTGTCGGCGGCACCGCTCGGCAACGCGGCGGTGCTGCCGATCAGTTGGATGTACTGTCGGATGATGGGGGGCGATGGCCTGCGGCGGGCGACCGAAGCGGCCATCCTCTCGGCGAACTACGTGAGCCGGCGGCTCCGCGACCACTACCCCACGCTCTACACCGGGGCGAACGGCCGCGTGGCCCATGAGTGCATCCTCGACCTGCGGCCGCTCAAGGAGACCAGCGGGGTCACCGCGGAGGATGTCGCGAAGCGACTCATCGACTACGGCTTCCACGCCCCGACGTTGAGCTTTCCCGTGCCGGGCACGCTCATGGTGGAGCCCACCGAAAGCGAGACGCTCGAGGAACTCGACCGCTTCATCGATGCCATGATCGCGATCCGTGGCGAGATCCGGCGGATCGAGGCGGGTGAATGGCCCCAGGACGAAAACCCGCTGAAGCACGCGCCGCATACGGCCGCCACGGTGGCCGCGACCGCCTGGAGTCGCCCCTACACCCGCGAGGTGGCGGCATTTCCGGTGCCGGGCGTCGAGCGTAGGAAGTACTGGCCCCCCGTGGGTCGTGTGGACAACGTGCACGGCGACCGCAACCTGTTTTGCAGCTGCGTGCCGGTCGCAGCGTGGGCGGAGCCGGACGCGCCCCGCTGACGCCCGCTCGTTCAGACCCGCTTCGTGATCACGAACGAGTCGGCCGTGCCGCCGCTGCCGGTGAATCGCAGGCCCGCCCCGCCGGCACCGCGGATCCCAGAGTCGTCGAGGGCCAGGAGCTGCCGGCCGCCGAAGGACAGGGTGAGCCGAGTTCCAATCGCCGAGAAGTCGAGCACGCCGGCCGACCCGCCGGCGAGCCGCGACCCGAGCAGCGTCGTCGCGGTCCCCTGCTGCCGCCAGATCCGGGCCACGACGCCCGCGGCCGTGCGGGAGAGCGTGGCGATATACCTGCCACTCGTCGTGTCGCGGAGCACCAGGCCAGTGGAGCCGCTCACGCCCAATGTCACCGTCGCCCGAACCGATCCATCCGCGAACGAAATACCGGAGACCACGGCGAGTGATGTGCCCGTGCTCCGGGAGACGGCCCGGTTGCTCGTGACCGAGATGAGTCCGGACTTCGTCACCCA